>CAVWKL010000265.1:0-32946 GCA_963755075.1 uncultured Alphaproteobacteria bacterium | reverse complement strand
AGGCTGCTCGAGTCCGCGATGTCGACGACCTCGCCCTCGGGTGACGAACCGCACGCCGAGGAGATTATCGGTCGTCACGCCGTACCTAGGCAATGCGCGCCGCCCGAGTTCGTCGCGACATCGCCCCCGATGGTGCAGGCGAGCCGCGAAGAAGTCGGGCGCATAAAAATCTCCGTCCGGCCCATCCGCCTCGGAGTTCGCCAGATTGGTGACGCCGGCTTCGATGCGCGCATAGTGGTCGGCGGGATCGATTTCGAGGATGTGGCTCACTTGGAGAGCCGACAACTTCTCGTCCTCTTGCGGAATGGCGCCGCCGCAGAGCCAGGTCCCGGCGCGGCGCGGCACCATGGCGAGGCCGTCGTCGCGGCAATACTTCATCACCCGGCGATCTCCTCGACCGAGCGCGGGAAGACGGCGGCGAGCGGCAGCGGGCGGTAGGCGGTGAGCGCGTCGGTCTCGAAGGCGCGCCGCCCCGTCGAATCGCGATCAGGCCGCCGGCGGGAAGGATCGCCGCGAGGCCGGCAAGAATCGCGTCGCGCCGGGCAAGGACAGAGGCGTCGAGGGGCGGGAAAGCGATTCTTGGCATGGCGGGGCTTCCTGATCTCAGGAGAATATGGGGGACGTTCGGCGCGGTGGCGAGAGCTCCGAGCGCGCCGCCTTACACCAGCACCGGCAGCGCCCTCATGCCGGATACGCCGAAGATGCGGCGATAGCGTTCGATCTCCTCCGGCGTTCCCAGCACTTTGTTGGGATTGTCGGAGAGTTTGACGGTCCGGACGCCCTTCGCCTCGACGACCTTGCACACGATCGAGATCGCCCGCAATTCGCCGTCGAATCCGGCCGACGCGCAGCCTTTGAAGTCGTTGGTCAGGTTGGTGCCCCAGCCGATCGAGAGATTGATTTGGCCGCGCAGCGCGCGCACGGAGGCCTCAATGGCGTCGATGTCCATGGCGTCGGAGAGCACGATCAGCTTTTCCCGCGAGTCGCGGCCGCGCCGATGCCACCAGGCGATCAACTCCTGGGCGCCGGCGATGGGCTCCTTGGAATCGGGGCGCGCGCCTTTCCAGTCCGCGACCCAGTCAGGCGCCCGTTCGAGGAACGAAGTCGTGCCGAAGCAATCGGCAGGACGACGAGCAGATTGCCGTCGTACATGCGCGCCCAGTCGCGCAACACGTCATAGGGGGCTGCGCGCATCGCCGCCTCGTCGTCGGCCAGCGCGGCGTAGACCATCGGCAGTTCGTGGGCGTTGGTGCCGATGGCCTCGAGGCCGGTGTCCATCGCGTGCTTGACGTTCGACGTGCCGATGAAATTGTCGCCTAAGCCCTCCTGCAACGCTTCGACGCACCAGCGCTGCCAAGGGAAGCCGTGCCGCCGGCGGGTGCCGAAATCGGAAATGCGCAGCGGCCCCTCGTCGCCCAACGCGCGCAATCGCTCCACCTTGTTCCACAGCTTGGCCTTGGCGCGGGCGTAGAGCAGGTCGAGATCGAAGCGGCTCATTGCGCGCATCGCCGCGCGCGCGCGCAATTCGTCGATGATTGCGAGCGCCGGGATTTCCCACATCGTCGTGCCTGTCCAGGGGCCGGCAAAACGCAATTCGTACTGGCCGTCGCGACGGGTCAGCTCATATTCAGGCAAGCGGAATTCGCTGAGCCATTCCATGAACTCTGGCTCGAAAATCTGCTTGGTCCCGTAAAAGGTATTGCCGGCGAGCCAGATCAACTCGTTCTTGGCGAGGCGCAGGGAGCGCGCGTGATCGAGTTGGTCAATCAGTTCGCGTTCCTCGACGATATCGGCCAGGCGCACTTCGGTCGTGCGGTTGATGAGCTGAAATGTGACCTGACGCCCGCGGTGCAGCTTCCAGATCATTTGCAGCATCAACAGCTTGTAAAAGTCCGTATCGAGCAGGGTGCGCACGATCGGGTCGATGCGGAAGGTGTGGTTGTAGACGCGCGTGGCGATATCCGGGGTCATGGGGCGAGCTTAGGGTGGGGCGCGGCGAGCGACAAGGGCGCGCGCGGAGGCCGAGGCGGCGGTCGGGACAATTTGACGTCAAGGCTTCGCTTGAATGCCTCGACCCGCCGGTCCAATGTCGCGCCGAAATGGGAAAGAAGGACGCTGATCTTGACTGACGCCGCCGCCACGCCTCCCCCTCCTGCGCTCCGCGTCGGGCTTTTCGTCACCTGCCTCGTCGACCTCATGCGTCCGAGCGTCGGCTTCGCCGCGGTCAAGCTGCTGGAGGAGGCGGGCTGCAAAGTCGTCGTTCCCTCGCAGACCTGCTGCGGCCAACCCGCCTACAACTCGGGCGACCGCGCCACGGCCCAGGCGATCGCCCGGCGGACGATCGAGGCCTTCGCCACCTGCGATTGCGTCGTCGCGCCGAGCGGCTCCTGCGCCGGGATGCTCGCCCGGCACTATCCCGAGCTCTTCGCCGATGAGCCGGACATGGCGGTCAAGGCCAACGCCTTTGCCGCTAAATGCTACGAAATGGTGAGCTTCCTCGTCGACCGGCTCGGCGTCGCCAAGGTCGCCGCCCGTTTCGAGGGCGCCGTCGCCTATCACGATTCGTGCTCCGGCCTGCGCGAGATGGGGGTTATGAGCCAACCGCGCAAACTGTTGGCGAGCGTCGAAGGGTTGCGTCTCGTTGCGCTGAACGACGCTGATGTGTGCTGCGGCTTCGGCGGGACATTCGCAGTCAAGTACGGCGAATTGTCCGACGCCATCGTCAGCCGGAAGAGCGCCAATGTCGCGGCGAGCGGCGCCGACACGCTGCTTGCGGGCGACTTGGGATGCCTGATGAACATTGCGGGCAAGATGCAGCGCGAGGGCCGCGCCGTGAAGGTTCGCCACGTCGCCGAGGTGCTTGCCGGCATGACCGACGATCCGCCGATCGGCGAGGCCGCAAGGCGGCGAAGTCGTGAGCGCCGAGGCGACGACGCCGCGCTTCGTGGACATTGTCCACGAAGCGCGGCGTCGTCGCCTCGGCGCTCACGACTTCGCCGCCTTGGCGCCCTCGCCGATCGGCGGATCGTCGGTCATGCCGGCAAGCACCTCGGCGACGTGGCGAACCTTCACGGCGCGGCCCTCGCGCTGCATCTTGCCCGCAATGTTCATCAGGCATCCCAAGTCGCCCGCAAGCAGCGTGTCGGCGCCGCTCGCCGCGACATTGGCGCTCTTCCGGCTGACGATGGCGTCGGACAATTCGCCGTACTTGACTGCGAATGTCCCGCCGAAGCCGCAGCACACATCAGCGTCGTTCAGCGCAACGAGACGCAACCCTTCGACGCTCGCCAACAGTTTGCGCGGTTGGCTCATAACCCCCATCTCGCGCAGGCCGGAGCACGAATCGTGATAGGCGACGGCGCCCTCGAAACGGGCGGCGACCTTGGCGACGCCGAGCCGGTCGACGAGGAAGCTCACCAGTTCGTAGCATTTGGCGGCAAAGGCGTTGGCCTTGACCGCCATGTCCGGCTCATCGGCGAAAAGTTCGGGATAGTGCCGGGCGAGCATCCCGGCGCAGGAGCCGCTCGGCGCAACGACGCAATCGCAGGTGGCGAAGGCCTCGATCGTCCGCCGGGCGATCGCCTGGGTCGTGGCGCGGTCGCCCGAGTTGTAGGCGGGTTGGCCGCAGCAGGTCTGCGAGGGAACGACGACTTTGCAGCCCGCCTCCTCCAGCAGCTTGACCGCGGCGAAGCCGACGCTCGGACGCATGAGGTCGACGAGGCAGGTGACGAAAAGCCCGACGCGGAGCGCAGGAGGGGGAGGCGTGGCGGCGGCGTCGGTCAAGATCAGCGTCCTTCTTTCCCATTTCGGCGCGACATTGGACCGGCGGGTCGAGGCATTCAAGCGAAGCCTTGACGTCGAATTGTCCCGACCGCCGCCTCGGCCTCCGCGCGCGCCCTTGTCGCTCGCCGCGCCCCACCCTAAGCTCGCCCCATGACCCCGGATATCGCCACGCGCGTCTACAACCACACCTTCCGCATCGACCCGATCGTGCGCACCCTGCTCGATACGGACTTTTACAAGCTGTTGATGCAGCAAATGATCTGGAAGCTGCACCGCGGGCGTCAGGTCACATTTCAGCTCATCAACCGCACGACCGAGGTGCGCCTGACCGATATCGTCGAGGAACGCGAACTGATTGACCAACTCGATCACGCGCGCTCGTTGCGTCTCGCCAAGAACGAGTTGATCTGGCTCGCCGGCAATACGTTTTACGGGACCAAGCAGATTTTCGAGCCAGAGTTCATGGAATGGCTCAGCGAGTTTCGATTGCCCGAATATGAGCTGACCCGCCGCGACGGCCAGTACGAGTTGCGTTTTGCCGGCCCCTGGACCGACACGACGATGTGGGAAATCCCAGCGCTCGCAATCATCAACGAATTGCGCGCGCGCGCGGCGATGCGCGCAATGAGCCGCTTCGATCTCGACCTGCTCTACGCCCGCGCCAAGGCCAAGCTGTGGAACAAGGTGGAGCGATTGCGCGCGTTGGGCGACGAGGGGCCGCTGCGCATTTCCGATTTCGGCACCCGCCGGCGGCACGGCTTCCTTTGGCAGCGCTGGTGCGTCGAAGCGTTGCAGGAGGGCTTAGGCGACAATTTCATCGGCACGTCGAACGTCAAGCACGCGATGGACACCGGCCTCGAGGCCATCGGCACCAACGCCCACGAACTGCCGATGGTCTACGCCGCGCTGGCCGACGACGAGGCGGCGATGCGCGCAGCCCCCTATGACGTGTTGCGCGACTGGGCGCGCATGTACGACGGCAATCTGCTCGTCGTCCTGCCGGATTGCTTCGGCACGACTTCGTTCCTCGAACGGGCGCCTGACTGGGTCGCGGACTGGAAAGGCGCGCGCCCCGATTCCAAGGAGCCCATCGCCGGCGCCCAGGAGTTGATCGCCTGGTGGCATCGGCGCGGCCGCGACTCGCGGGAAAAGCTGATCGTGCTCTCCGACGCCATGGACATCGACGCCATTGAGGCCTCCGTGCGCGCGCTGCGCGGCCAAATCAATCTCTCGATCGGCTGGGGCACCAACCTGACCAACGACTTCAAAGGCTGCGCGTCGGCCGGATTCGACGGCGAATTGCGGGCGATCTCGATCGTGTGCAAGGTCGTCGAGGCGGAGGGGCGCCCGACCGTCAAACTCTCCGACAATCCCAACAAAGTGCTGGGAACGCCGGAGGAGATCGAACGCTATCGCCGCATCTTCGGCGTATCCGGCATGAGGGCGCTGCCGGTGCTGGTGTAAGGCGGCGCGCTCGGGAGCTCTCGCCACCGCGCCGAACGTCCCCCATATTCTCCTGAGATCAGGAAGCCCCGCCATGCCAAGAATCGCTTTCCCGCCCCTCGACGCCTCTGTCCTTGCCCGGCGCGACGCGATTCTTGCCGGCCTCGCGGCGATCCTTCCCGCCGGCGGCCTGATCGCGGATCCGACGGGGCGGCGCGCCTTCGAGACCGACGCGCTCACCGCCTACCGCCGGCTGCCGCTGGCGGTCGTCCTGCCGCGCTCGGTCGAGGAGATCGCGCGGGTGATGAAGTATTGCCGCGACGACGGCCTCGCCATCGTGCCGCGCGGCGCCGGGACCTCGCTCTGCGGCGGCGCCATTCCGCAAGAGGACGCGATCGTCCTCGGCCTCTCCAAGATGAGCCGCATCCTCGAAATCAATCTCGCCGACCGCTATGCGCGCGTCGAAGCCGGCGTCACCAATCTGGCGATCTCCGAGGCGGTTGGGCCGGACGGATATTTTTATGCGCCCGACCCTTCTTCGCAGCTCGCCTGCACCATCGGGGGCAATGTCGCGACGAACTCGGGCGGCGCGCATTGCCTCAAGTACGGCGTGACGACCAATAATCTCCTCGGCGTGCGGTTCGTCACCCTCGAGGGCGAGGTCGTCGACATCGGCGGCCCCGAACTCGACTCGGGCGGCCTCGACCTTCTCGGCCTGATCTGCGGCTCGGAAGGCCAGCTCGGGGTCGTCGCCGAGGCCACGGTCAGGCTTTTGCGCGCCGCCGAGGACGCCCGGCCGGTGCTGTTCGGCTTCGACAACAGCGAAGACGCGAGCCGATGCGTCGCCGCGATCATCGGCGCCGGCATTGTGCCGGTCGCGATGGAATATATGGACCGCCTCGCGATCGAGATTTGCGAGAACTTCGCCCACGCCGGCTATCCCCTCGACGTCGAAGCGATGCTGATCGTCGAAGTCGAGGGGGGCGAGCAAGAGATGACGGCCGAGCTCGCCCGTATCGCCGCCATCGCCAAAAGGCATCGCGTGCGCACGATCCGCGAATCGATGTCGGCGATGGAGAGCGCACAGATCTGGAAGGGCCGCAAGTCCGCTTTTGGCGCGACGGGCCGCGTCGCCGACTACATCTGCATGGACGGCACGGTGCCGACCGGGCGCCTGCCCGAAGCGCTGCGCCGCACCGGCGAAATCTGCGCCGCTTACGGCCTGCGCGTCGCCAACGTCTTTCACGCCGGCGACGGCAACATGCATCCGCTGATCCTCTACGACGTCAACGATCCCGGGGAGCAGCAGAAGGCCGAGGATGCGGGGATGGAAATTCTCGCCATGAGCGTCGAACTCGGGGGCGCGTTGACCGGCGAGCACGGCGTCGGCATCGAAAAGCGCGACCTGATGCGCCGACAATTCACCGACGCGGATCTCGCCCAGCAGATGCGCGTGCGCGCGGCGTTCGATCCGCAAGGCCGGCTCAATCCGGCCAAGGTTTTTCCGCTCGACGCGAGGGCGACGTGACCGTCCTCGAGGCGGCGAGGCTCGCTCCCGGCGACGAAGCCGAGGCGGGCGAAATGGCGCGCGAAGCGCGCCTCCGCGGCGAAAGGCTCGACATCGTCGGCGGCGGCACGCGACTCGGCTTGGGACGCCCCGCCGAAGGCGCGCGGCGGCTCTCAACGGATCGCCTGACCGGAATCGTATTCCATGAACCGGCGGAAATGACCTTGTGCGTCAAGGCCGGCACGCCGCTCGCCGTCGTCGAGGCGGCCCTCGCCGCCCATGGCCAGATGCTGCCCTTCGAACCGATCGATCACCGCACGCTTTACGCCAGCGTCGGCGAGGCGACCGTCGGCGGCCTCGTCGCAGTCAACGCGTCCGGGCCGCGGCGCGTCAGCGCCGGCGCGGCGCGCGACAGCCTGATCGGCCTGCGCCTCGTCAACGGCCGCGGCGAAATCGTCAAGTGCGGCGGCCGGGTGATGAAGAACGTCACCGGCCTCGATCTCGTCAAGCTCGTCTGCGGCTCTCACGGGACGCTCGGCCTCATCATCGAGGCGACGTTCAAGCTGCTGCCGAAGCCGCAAGCCGAGGCGACCGTGATCGTGCGTCGCCTCGACGGCGAAGCGGGGCTCGCGGCGATGACGCGCGCGCTCGGTTCGCCCTACGGCGTCAGCGGGGCCGCGTGGATCGGCCCCGGCATGGGCCGGGAGTATTCCCGCACCCTGCTGCGTGTCGAAGGCTTCGCCGATTCGGTGGACTACCGCATCGAGCGTCTCATCGCGCTCAACGCCCATTTCGGCGCCGAACACGCGTTGCGCGGCGAGGACTCGCGCCGCCTGTGGCGCGCGGTGCGCGACGTCGAGTTCCTCGCCCAACCGCAGGAGCGCGCCATCTGGCGCGTCAGCCTTGCGCCGTCAAAGGGGCCGCGCTTCATCGCGCGCCTCGGCGGGTTGGCGTTGAGCCATTTCTGCGATTGGGGCGGCGGCCTCGTCTGGCTGACGAGCGCGCCGACCGAAAGCGCCGCGGCGGCGGTGCGGGCGGCGCTCGCGCCGCTCGGCGGCCACGCCACGCTCATTCGCGCCCCCGACGCGTTGCGCGCCTGCGTCGACGTGTTCGAACCGCTTTCGCCGACGCTCGCGCGCCTGACGAAGGGCGTGAAGGCGGGGTTCGACCCGGATGGCGTCTTCAATTTCGGGCGAATGACGGCGGGCAGGTGAGGGCTATGGACGCAAGCTACGAATCGCGTAGCCTCCCGTCGCCGCCGCGAGGTCGGGGCCACCGGCTTCGAATCGGCGCGCGTCTCGGCTGACCCGCCATGCAAACCCACTTCACCCCCGAGCGGCTCACCGACCCGCATCTGCCGCCGCTGGAAAAGATCCTGCGCTCCTGCGTGCATTGCGGCTTCTGCATCGCGACCTGCCCGACCTATCTCGTCACCGGCGACGAGCGCGAGAGCCCGCGCGGGCGCATCTATCTCATCAAGGACCTCCTGGAGACCGGGCGCAGGCCCGAGGCCGAGGACGTCGCGCCGATCGACCATTGTCTGTCGTGCCTGGCTTGCATGACCACCTGCCCGTCCGGCGTCGACTACCGCCGCCTCGTCGACCACGCCCGCGCGGCCATCGAGACCCAACATAAGCGACCGCTCGCCGACCGCCTCATGCGCGCGGCGCTGGCGCGGCTCATGCCTTCGCGCCAAGCGTTTCGCGCCGCCCTCGTTCTCTCTCGCCTCGGCCGGCCTTTCGCCCCGATCCTGGCGCGCCTTCCCGGCCTCGGCGACAAGCTCGCCGCGATGCTGGCGCTCGCCCCCAAGACGACGCCGGCGCACGGCGTTCGCCCTGGCGAATTCGCGGCGCCGGGATCGAGCGCCAAGCGGCGCCGCGTCGCGCTGCTCAGGGGATGCGCCCAGGACGCGCTGGCGCCGGCGATCAACGCCGCCACGATCCGGCTCTTGAACCGCGCCGGCGTCGACGTCGTCCTCCCCAAGGGCGAAGGCTGCTGCGGTTCGCTGCTGCATCACATGGGCCATGAGCGCAAGGCGCTCGACCAGGCGCGCGCCGCCGTCGACGCATGGAGCCGCGAGCTCAAGACCGGCGGCCTGGAGGCGATCGTCGTCACCGCGTCGGGATGCGGGGCGACGATCAAAGACTACGGCTACCTCTTGCGCGACGATCCCGCCTACGCTTCAAAGGCTTCGCGCGTCGCCGGGCTGGCGAGAGACGTCAGCGAGTATCTCGCCGGGCTCGACCTCGCCTTTCCCCAACCGAAGACCCTCGTCGTCGCCTATCACGTCGCCTGCACCCTGCAGCACGGCCAAAAGATCCTCGAGGCGCCCAAGGCGCTGCTCAGCCGCGCCGGCTTCACGGTGCGCAGCCCGACTGAGGCGCATATCTGCTGCGGCTCGGCGGGGACATACAACATCCTGCATCCGCAAATGGCCGCGGCGTTGCGCGAGCGGAAGGTCGCCCATCTCGCGCGCCTGAGGCCCGACGTGATCGCCGCCGGCAACATCGGTTGCCTCGCGCAGATCGCCAGCGCGACTTCGACGCCGGTCGTGCATACGGTCGAGCTGCTCGATTGGGCGAGCGGCGGACCGGCGCCGGCGGGGTTGGGGTGAGGGCTCGATAGAAGCGACCGCTTGGGCCGTCGTTGCCAGCGGAGCGAAGCAGTCCAGCGATCGTGACGCCTGCTCTTTGGCGCCAATTGGCGCCCTCGCGAATCGTGTGAGCGCTGCGCTCTCATTCGGCAATCGCCTCGATCTCTGTTTCACGTCGCTCCGCTCGCGATGACGGCGGCGGGCCGCAGTCGGGGGGTCGCGCAACCCGCCGTTTTCCGGCGCGAGGGCCTGATTTCAAACGCTTACGAAGCGATCTCCCGCCGCGGCGGTCGGCGGGCGCGCGCCGGCTTGAGTCGCGGTCGAGAGGCGGGGCGTTGCGGCGCCACGTCTGCAAGTTGGGTAACATGTTAGTGTAATTCAAAGCTGAAGCCATCGATTCCATCTTGCAGAAAAATCTAATCTCAAGGTAACTAGGGCGGTTACGTTCTAATAACGAATTCGTAGTAATCTTCCCAATTTCTGGACGCAGACGCTTTTAATCTGCCCTTGCTGGGAAGGCCGAGGCGGAGTTCTGAACTTGCGAAGGATTTTGTCGCCCGTGAAGAACTCTGAGATCCCCGGATTGTGTGGCTTTGCGGTGGGTTTGAAGTATTCGATTTTGCCGGTTTCGACCGCGTGGTCCCGCATAAACTTGCAAATTGAAACGGCCGTGGAGTTGTGATTCTCTCATCGCGAGGGGTGCGATTGGGAGATTCGCGATGCGGCCGAAGGAGCGACGGGACAGCGGACAGGAGGATCTCTTCTGCGCGCGCCTGGACCAGATCGTCGACATGGGCCACCCGCTGGCCAAGCTCGCCCGGTCGGTCGATTGGGGGTTTCTGGAGAGGCGGTTCGGGACGGTCTATTCGGATAAGCCCGGCCATCCCCCGTTGCCGACGCGGCTCATGGCGGGGCTCGCCATCCTCAAGCACATGCACGATCTCTCGGACGAGGGTTTAAGCGAGCGCTGGGTCGAGAACCCCTATTTCCAGTTGTTCTGCGGCGAGGAGTTCTTCCAGCACAAGCCGCCCTTCGACCGCTCCTCATTGACGCGCTGGCGCCAGCGGATGGGCGAGGAGAAGCTCGTCGCGCTGATCCAGGAGAGCCTGAACGTGGCTACGCGCACCGGCGCGGCCAAGCCGGCGGACTTTTCCAAGGTCATTGTCGACACCACGGTGCAGCCCAAGGCGGTGGCGTTTCCCACCGACGCCAAGCTGATGCATCGGGCGCGCGAACGGCTGGTTCGGCTGGCCAAGAAACACGGCGTCGTCCTGCGCCAATCCTACGAACGGGTCGGCAAATATGCGCTGATCGCCCATCAGCGCTACGCCCACGCCAAGCAGTTCAAGCGGGCCAACCGGGCGCTGAGGACGTTACGCACCTATCTCGGCCGGGTGACGCGCGACATCGTGCGCAAGATCAAGGGCGACGTAGCGCTGAGGCGCGCTTTTGCCGAGCCGCTCTCGCTCGCCTGGCGGGTGCGCGATCAGCGCCAGAACCAGCGCGGGCGGAAGGTCTATTCGCTGCACGCGCCCGAGGTCGAATGCATCGGCAAGGGTAAGGCGCATCGACCCTATGAGTTCGGCGTCAAGGTCTCCGTCGCCACGACGCTTCATCATTCCCGCGGCGGCCAGTTCATCGCCCATGTGAAGGCGCTGCCGGGCAACCCCTATGACGGCCACACGCTCGGCGTCGTTGTGCCGGACATGCAGGCCCAGATCGGCGCCAACCTCGAGCGCATCGTCGCCGATCGCGGCTACCGCGGCCACAACGCTCCGCCCGAGCACCGGTTCAAGGTCTACATCGCCGGCCAGAAACGGCGCCTCACCGCGGCGATCAAACGCGAGCTGCACCGCCGCGCCGCCGTCGAGCCGTGCATCGGCCATCTCAAGTCCGAGCACCGAATGGGCAGGAACCACCTCGCCCACGCCGCCGGCGACGCCGCCAACGCGGTCCTGGCCGCCGCCGGCTACAACTTCCGCCGATTGCTGGCCTGGCTGGCGATCTTTTTGCGCGCCTGGCTCGCCGCCCTCGTCGCCCCCGCCCAACCGCCCCTCGATCAGAGCGTTCTCGCGTAATCGGCGTTCTTCACGGACGACGATTTTGATCGAGCCGGCGACCGCGCCGCCCGAGGCGCCGAACTCGCCCGCCCTCGCGAGACCGGCGGTCGCCTCGTCCGAGATCATCGAGCGCGATCGTTATCCGACGATGGCGACGCTCGAGGCGCCGGCGCGGCGCTGGAGGCGAAGGTGACTCCGATGCGCAACTATAGGCTCCGACTTTGCGCCGCTTGCCTACTGATCTCGGCGGTCTCGACTTCGAGGGCTCAACCGACTTTCGATTGCGCCAAGGCCGTCTATCCCGATGAGCAGGCCATTTGCGATAATTATGATCTTGCTCGCCGAAATCGGGATGAAGATCAAGCTTTCGCGATGCTCCTTCGGCAGACGAATATGGCCCGAGCTGCCGAGGAGGCGCGCAGCCGGTTCATTGCTGCGCGGCGCAAGTGCAGCGCCCAAATCGATTGTATACGACGTGAACAGCATGCGGTTCTGGCGGTCCTAGTCAATATAGCCAATCTTGATTCGAAAACGGCCGACGAAGAAATCCGCCAGCCTGTGCGAACGCTGGCGACGGGCTTTCGTGCTCCTCCCGCTGTCGTCAAGCAGCCGAGCCAAAATGAAACGCCCACCGCGGACGCCGACGACGATGCGCTTCAGGCGGTCCTGGCCAAAATAAGCGATCTTGATTCGAAATCGGCCGACGAAGAAATCCACCGGCCTGTCCGAACGCTGGCGACGGGCATTCGTACGCCCGCCGTCGTCAAGCAGCCGAGCCAAGATGAAACGCCGACGGTGGTCGCCGACGACAGGGCGATGCGCGGCGTTGTCGGGTGGGGCGTCATTGCCGTCGTCTTGCTATGCGTCGCGCTTGGACCGATCTTCTTTCGGCGCAAGATCCGTGGGGCGTTGCGGCGACATCACGAGCAGGCAATCGTCGATAAAGCGTTTCGTGACATGCGACGCGAGGAGCGTCGGCGGACTCGATTCAGATCGGGCGAGCTCCTCGACCTGAAGGGTCGCCTATTGACGGAATGCACAATCTGCGATCGTTCGAAGACGGGCGCCAGAGTGAGACTGACAAGGACTCTTGGGCCGCTCTGTTGCCTTCGCTTTCACGACGATGTGGACAAGACGACTGTCGAGGCCAGAGTGGCATGGCGCAGGAACAATGAAGTCGGTCTCGCATTTCTGGAGTGATAACCGACCGGCGTGCCGCATTTGCGGCTACGGCGCCGCCGCACTGACGACCCGCCGCAGTTCTCCATGGCGCTCGCGGAGCAGGGGCTAAGCGCCGTCCTGCTGCAACGCCGCGCCCCCCCGGCCGAGCCCGCGGCCGGGGCGCCGTGGCTCCGCCGCCCGACTTGCCAGCAGCCCCGCGCCGTGCGTTTTGTCCGCCGCCGGCGCGTCATGCCGAATGCCGGCCCTCTCGACCGGAGCGCGCCGCAGGCCATGACCTCCACGACACTCGCCCGAGCCGCGCCCGACCGCGTCGGCTGGCTCGCCCTCATCGGCGGGACGACGATCATCGCCTGGTCGGGCGTGCTGGCGCGGTTTCTCGACGTCGGGCCGCTCGCCGGGGCCGCCTGGCGCATGGGGCTCGCCGTGCCCGCGCTCGCGGCCTTTTCGAAGCTGATCGCTGCGCGCGACGCGAAACCGGTCTCGCCGGCCCGCTTCGCGATCCCGCTCATTCTCGCCGGTCTCGCCTTCGCCGCCGACGTCGGGTCGTTTCACGTCGCGCTGACCGGCACCAAGGTCGCCAACGCCGCCTTCATCGGCAACGTCGCGCCGATCCTCACCGTCGTCGGCGGCGCGCTGTTCTTCGCCGAGCGTCCCTCGGCGCGTGTTTGGCCTGCGCTGGCGCTGGCGCTCGTCGGCTCGTGGATCATGGCCGGCATGAAGGCGCCGACGAACGTCGGTTTCGGCGACGCCTTCGCGCTCAGCGCTGCGGTCTCCTACGCGACTTACCTCATGATCATCAAGCGGGTGCGCAGTGGGCTCGACGGCGCGAGTGCGACGCTGTGGCCGGCGGCGGTCTCCGCGATCGCGCTGACGATTGCGGCGCTGATGCACGGCGAGACGATGGTCCCGAGCACGACGCTCGGTTGGACGATCGTCGTCCTGCTCGGCGTCGTCTCGCACGCGATGGGGCAAGGCCTGACCTCGGTGGCGGTCGGCCGCGTCCCTGTCTCGCTGGTCGCGCTGGTGATCCTCGCCCAGCCGCCGTTCTCGGCGCTGTTCGCCTGGGCGACGCTCGGCGAGACGATGACGGGACAGCAGATCCTCGGCGGCGCGGTCATCCTCGCCGCGGTGCTGCTGGCGCGGCCGAGGTAGTCCGGCTTGACGGGCGAGGCAAGCGGACCCTAACCATCTCCCTGAGACGGACTGGCCGTCCGGGCGATGAGGGCGAAGTCATGGCGATCGAGGCATTGGTCACCGGCGCGGCGACCGGCATCGGCCGGGCCGCGGTCAAGGTTCTGACGGGACACGGCTGGCGCGTGTTCGCCGGCGTGCGCAAGCCGGCCGACGCGGACTCGCTGCGCCAGGAGTTCGGCGAACGGGTCGCCCCGCTGCTGTTCGACGTGACCGACGCCGCGGCGGTGAACGCGGCGGCGCGCGAGGCGCGCGCCGCGCTCGGCGGGCGGACGCTCAAGGGCTTGGTGAACAACGCGGGCATGGGGCTCGGCGGACCCTTGGCGCATCAGCCGGTCGACGAAATTCGCCAGGTCTTCGAGGTCAACGTTTTCGGCGCCGTCACGGTGAGCCAGGCGTTCATCCCCTTGCTCGGCGCCGACGCCGCCCTCACCGGCGGCCCCGGCCGCATCGTCAACATCACCTCCGTCGGCGGTAGGCTTGCGCCGCCGTTTCTCGGCGACTATGCGATGTCGAAGCACGCCTTGGAGGCGTTCACCGACAGCCTACGTCGCGAACTGACGATCTACGGCATCGACGTGATCGCGATCGGTCCCGGCGCCGTCGTCACGCCGATCTGGGACAAGGCGGAAAAGGCCGACGCGACCCGATACGCCGAGTCCGATTTCGCCCCAGCGCTGAAGAGGTTCAAAGATTACTTCATCGCCGAGGGGCGCAAGGGATTGCCCCCCGAGCGCATCGGCGAGGCGATCCATCGCGCGCTGACCCTGCCCCGTCCCCGCGCGCGCTACGCCGTCGTGCCGAACCGCCTCTTCAATTGGACCATGCCGATGCTGCTGCCCAAGCGCGTCGTCGACCGCCTGATCGCCAAGCAGCTCGGCTTGACCCGGCGTCCCTAGGCCAAGTCGGCGAAGCTTGGCGCGGGATTGATTGTCTTGCGAAGGCTTGCCGCCGACGTCGCCGCGAGCTGATCGCGACCGCGCGGGGCGAAAATGCGGCCCGGCGCGACGTCTTGGGCCGCAACGCCGGTTTGCTTGGCCGACGGCGGCGCGATAGAACCGCCGACGTCGGCTTCCGCGACGGACGCAAGCGATCCCATGGCATTTCAAGGCTTCGGCCTCCAGGCGCAGCCTTTCTTCAAGGCGCTCGGTTTTCACCAGACCAAGGAATGGTTCGAGGCCAATCGCGCAATCTACGAGAGCGAGATCAAGGGCCCGCTCGGCGACCTCGTCGAGGATCTTTCTTCGCGCTTCGCCAAGTCGGGGACGCCGCTGAAGGGCGACCGCAAGGCGTCGCTGTTTCGCATCAATCGCGACGTGCGTTTCGCCAAGGACAAGAGCCCCTACAAGACCAACGCCGGAGCGGTGCTGACGCGCACCGGCTCAAAGGGCGACCCCGGGCTATTCTATTTTCATCTCGCCGCCGACGGCTGCTTCGCCGCCGCCGGCTTCTATCGGCCGGAGCCCGAGGAACTTGCCCGCTTGCGCGGCGCCATCGCCCGCGCGCCCAAGGCCTGGGGCGCGATGACCGCCGAGCTCGCCAAGGGCGGCCTGACGCTGTCCGGGGAGTACGCGACGAAGCGCGCACCGCGCGGGTATGAAGAGGTCGCCAACCCCATTCTCGCCGCCGCGCTGCGCAACAAGTCGTTCATCTGCGTGCGCGGAATCGCCGATTCGCGCCTGGCGACGCCCGAGCTCCTCGACGATCTCCAGGTCTTCGCCAGCGACGCCATGCCCTTGCTCGAGTGGGGCTGGAGCGCCGTCGTCGACGCACGCTGAGCGGCGCGCCGTCGTTTTCGGGTGGCGCGGCGCTTGAGAATACGCACAATGGGCCAGCAACCGCATCGGACCAGCGCCATGCTCGACATGCCCAACGCGCCCATCGCTCTCGGCGCCGACTACGCCACGGTGAAAAAAGCGATCGAGTACATCTCGACGCGCTGGCGCGACCAGCCCTCGATCGAGACCATCGCCGATCACGTCGGTCTTTCCGCCTCGCATTTTCAGCACGTCTTCAAGCGCTGGGCGGGGCTGACGCCCAAGGCCTTTCTGCAGGCGATCACCATCGAGCGGGCGCGCGAGCTGCTGCGCGATTCGGCGAGCGTGCTCGACGCCGCCTACGACGTCGGCCTCTCCGGACCGAGTCGGCTGCACGACCTCTTCGTCGCCCACGAAGCGCTGACGCCGGGCGACTATCGCCGCGAAGGGTTGCGCCTCGCCTACGGGTTTCACCCCTCCCCCTTCGGCGAAGCGATTCTCGTGGCCGCGCCGCGGGGTCTGGCGGGCCTCGGCTTCGTCGACGAGGGCGATCGCGCCGCCGCGCTCGCCGACATGCAGCGCCGTTGGCCGCGCGCCGACTTCATCGAGGACGAGGCCGCCACCGCGCCGCTCGCCGCGCGCGCCTTCGATCCCAAGCTCTGGCGTCCGGACGCGCCGTTGCGCATCGTCATGATCGGCACGGATTTCGAAGTGCGGGTCTGGGAGACGCTGCTCGCGGTGCCGCTCGGGCGCGCGACGACCTATTCCGACATCGCCCGCCATCTCGGCAATCCGAAGGCGGCGCGCGCGGTCGGCGCGGCGGTCGGGCGCAACCCGATCTCCTTCGTCGTCCCCTGTCATCGCGTCTTGGGTCGCTCGGGCGCGCTCACCGGCTATCATTGGGGCCTGGCGCGCAAGCAAGCGATCATCGGCTGGGAGGCCGGTCAGGCGCAGGCGACGTAAGCGCCGCTAGTCCGCCGGCTCAAAAAAACAAAAACGACCGTCGTCCGTGAAGAACGCCGATTACGCGAGAACGCTCTGATCGAGGGGCGGTTGGGCGGGGGCGACGAGGGCGGCGAGCCAGGCGCGCAAAAAGATCGCCAGCCAGGCCAGCAATCGGCGGAAGTTGTAGCCGGCGGCGGCCAGGACCGCGTTGGCGGCGTCGCCGGCGGCGTGGGCGAGGTGGTTCCTGCCCATTCGGTGCTCGGACTTGAGATGGCCGATGCACGGCTCGACGGCGGCGCGGCGGTGCAGCTCGCGTTTGATCGCCGCGGTGAGGCGCCGTTTCTGGCCGGCGATGTAGACCTTGAACCGGTGCTCGGGCGGAGCGTTGTGGCCGCGGTAGCCGCGATCGGCGACGATGCGCTCGAGGTTGGCGCCGATCTGGGCCTGCATGTCCGGCACAACGACGCCGAGCGTGTGGCCGTCATAGGGGTTGCCCGGCAGCGCCTTCACATGGGCGATGAACTGGCCGCCGCGGGAATGATGAAGCGTCGTGGCGACGGAGACCTTGACGCCGAACTCATAGGGTCGATGCGCCTTACCCTTGCCGATGCATTCGACCTCGGGCGCGTGCAGCGAATAGACCTTCCGCCCGCGCTGGTTCTGGCGCTGATCGCGCACCCGCCAGGCGAGCGAGAGCGGCTCGGCAAAAGCGCGCCTCAGCGCTACGTCGCCCTTGATCTTGCGCACGATGTCGCGCGTCACCCGGCCGAGATAGGTGCGTAACGTCCTCAGCGCCCGGTTGGCCCGCTTGAACTGCTTGGCGTGGGCGTAGCGCTGATGGGCGATCAGCGCATATTTGCCGACCCGTTCGTAGGATTGGCGCAGGACGACGCCGTGTTTCTTGGCCAGCCGAACCAGCCGTTCGCGCGCCCGATGCATCAGCTTGGCGTCGGTGGGAAACGCCACCGCCTTGGGCTGCACCGTGGTGTCGACAATGACCTTGGAAAAGTCCGCCGGCTTGGCCGCGCCGGTGCGCGTAGCCACGTTCAGGCTCTCCTGGATCAGCGCGACGAGCTTCTCCTCGCCCATCCGCTGGCGCCAGCGCGTCAATGAGGAGCGGTCGAAGGGCGGCTTGTGCTGGAAGAACTCCTCGCCGCAGAACAACTGGAAATAGGGGTTCTCGACCCAGCGCTCGCTTAAACCCTCGTCCGAGAGATCGTGCATGTGCTTGAGGATGGCGAGCCCCGCCATGAGCCGCGTCGGCAACGGGGGATGGCCGGGCTTATCCGAATAGACCGTCCCGAACCGCCTCTCCAGAAACCCCCAATCGACCGACCGGGCGAGCTTGGCCAGCGGGTGGCCCATGTCGACGATCTGGTCCAGGCGCGCGCAGAAGAGATCCTCCTGTCCGCTGTCCCGTCGCTCCTTCGGCCGCATCGCGAATCTCCCAATCGCACCCCTCGCGATGAGAGAATCACAACTCCACGGCCGTTTCAATTTGCAAGTTTATGCGGGACCACGCGGTCGAAACCGGCAAAATCGAATACTTCAAACCCACCGCAAAGCCACACAATCCGGGGATCTCAGAGTTCTTCACGGGCGACGACCCGCGCCCGGAAACCGGGCGCGAGCCGTGTTTGCGCTTCCTTGCCGGTTCATCCGCGGTCAAGGAAAGGATACGTTATCCCAAAGAGGTTCACACCGCCTTAAGATTGTCGGCCGAGGACTTGCCCGTCCGCCGATCGGCGACCAGATCGAACGAGATCTTCTGACCCTCGTTGAGGCCGCTAAGACCGGCGCGTTCGACCGCGCTGATATGGACGAAAACGTCCTTGCTGCCGTCGTCCGGCTGAATGAAGCCGAAACCTTTTTGCCCATTGAACCACTTCACGGTTCCTTGCGCCATAGACCTATTCCTTTAGAAAGTGTGCAAAAACAGACCGCGCGCGAACACGGTCGACGAGATTCGAGTTTTGGGAGAAGGTCGTCAGTCTGACGCGAACCGCGCCGAGGCCAAGTCGTTCGGCCGAAGCCCGATCGGCAGAATATAATTGTTTTTTCTTGGATTCGCAAGCGCCAAAGCGAAAGAATTTCGGCGCGATACTTATCGGCAGGAGGAACAAGGGGCAATGCCGTCAAGGGCGACGCCAGGGTCGGCGTCGCCAGCCAGGGCGGGCGCCAATGTGTCAATTGGCGTCGCCGGCGCCGGTCTCGCCATCGTCCGCGGCCGCGACGCGCTGCCGCAACCAAGGCTCAGGCCGTTGCCACCCGGCGCGAGTTGCGCGAGCGTGTTCGCTCTTCTTGCTGATTCGGGCGAGATTTGCCTCTATTCGTTCTATCGAAAGCCTGGACGCCCACGACATGAGACTCTTGACAGCGCTCGCGCTGATCGTCGTAGCGAACCTCGGGCTGTTGCTCTGGGCCCAAGCGCCTCTCGTCTGGTCGGCGTCGACCAGCGACGGTTGGAATCGCAGCTGCCGCTATTACTACCCGGTTCGCACGTTCGAAGTGGCTTTGCCCTTGCGCCAGAATTGCCCGTTTTGGACGGAGCCCCGCTAAGGTCGAACGGCCGGTCGGCGACAACCAAGAACTCGGGAAAGCGGAAGCCTCCGGACATTTGCAGGCCGCGGCGGCCGCCATCGGCGGGGCGGGCGAGGGGCGCTCGGCGTTCGCCCGGGAGGGACGAATGCGCGTCAATCGCTTTTGTCCCGCCTCGGAGACTCAAGCAATTATCGCTCATTTTTCATTGATTTTGCGCCATTCCTTGATTGGAAGAAAGCTCGGCAAACTCTTCGCCAATCATTGAGGTTATTTCTTATTCGATTGTTGCTAGGGTTGACTGAAGGTAACTTCGCGCACAGAATCATCGGTAGACGGCAGCGAGAGGAGCGTCGCAATGACGAATTTCTCTATTTCGGCGGAAGCGGATCGGAGCGTATCGCCGAAAATCTGGGCTTGCGACCGCCGATATTTTGAACTGGGCGCCTTGTTCGGGCGGGTGGAGCGTTTCGATGCGAGACGCAATCGCACGCGAACCGGCGCGGTGACCTCGCCGCCACAACGTCTGGACGCCGAGCTCTTGGAAGCGGGCGAGGCGTTCGAAGCGGCCTGGATCCGCGAGGTCGCGACCTTGATCGCGGCGAAGAAACTCAAGACGCCGGAGGCCGAGGCCGCCGCCCGATCGGCCCGCGCCTCGACGGCGCGCCTCGCCGCGAGGATCGAGGGGATCGGCGCGATGACGTTGGACGGGCTGAAGGTCAAGGCGAGAGCGATTCTGTGGCGCCGCAACGGCGAACCCTTGGGGACCGTCGGCCCCGACTTTCGGATGCGCAACGACGCCTAACACGCGACGCCCGTGCGGCCGGCCGCGTGAGCGTCCGGGACGGTTCCTCCTCTTACCAACGGGAGACGCCGGGCCTGCGGGGGCTCAGTCGTCGTCGTTGGCGCGCGCGCGGCTCGTCGCCATCGCATGCGCCTTCCTGCCGCCGCGCGCGACCGCGGCGCGCGCTGCCACGTGAGCGATCAAGTCGCCCGCCGCCTCGAGGCAGCGCTTCGCCAACATCCGCGCCCCTTCCGCCAATTCCGCCGACTCGCGCACGATCTCGACGTTGCGCTCCATGTCCTCGCGCGACCAGCCGCGGGAGTGCGCGACATAGGGGAATTGCGGAAAGGCGAAGCCGAGTTCGGCGAAGAAGCCGAGCATCTGGCCGGCGACCGCCTGAATGTTGTCCTGTCCGCCGACGATGATGAAGCCGGCGACCTTGTTGCGGATGAGCACCTGATTGCGGATGGTCACCGCGTTCTGCACGCAGTTCAGCCGTTCGGCCATCTTGAAGTAGAGCGACGAGGCAGCGCCCCAGCGGATCGGCGAGGCGACGATGATCGCGTCCGCCCAATGCACCAGCGCCTCGTAGACCTGATCCATCTCGTCGCCGGCGTCGAGCTGGGTGATCGAGCAGGGCCAGGTGCAGGCGCGCGCCCCCTTGGAATAGAAGCCTTCGCAGGCGCGAAATTTCAGCGCGTTGAGACGGATGAGCCGTGTCTCGGCGCCGAGGCCCTCCGCCTCGCGCAAGGCGTGGCCGAGCAGATGGTCGGAGCCGGAAAAGCGCGGGTTGGCGGCGTCCATCGCGGTCGTCGAGATCCCGGCGAGCCGCAGGGGCCCGGCGGCGCGCACGATCGGCCGCGCCAGCGGGTGGGGGGCGTGCGGCGCTTTCCTGCGCTTGCTGGCGCCGGCGAGATTGACGAGCACGCGCCCGCCTTCCTCTCTGACCGGAAAGCCCGGCACGCAATCGGCCTCGAAGCCGGGCTCGCCGGCGCCGGTGCAGCGATGGAATTTCCAATAGTGCCAGGGACAGACGATATAGTCGCCGTCCAGGCGCCCCTCGCCTAGCGGGCCGCCAACGTGGTTGCAGACGTTCGACACCACGCCGACCCGCCCCGCGACGCAGGAGACCGCCAAGTCCTGGCCCTGGACGCGCAACCGCTGCAAGGGGGCGGCGGAGATTTCCTGCAGCGAACCGATATCGATCCACTTCTCGAGGTCGGCCATCAAGCGCCCCTTGCGTTCCTATCCCGGGAATTGGGCGGGCGAACTCGCGGTTGCCGCACAAATCTTTGTTCGCCTGTAACATGGCGTTGTTACGGTCGAAAGCCCAAGGAGACGATCGACCTGAAGGCCGGCGCGGCGGGTCGAGCCAACGGGAGGCCCCTACGATGACCACAACCCCATCCTGGCGACCTCTGCGCGGCGTCGACGCCGCGCAACTTCGCGAGGCGCGCCTTCAGGCGCACGACGCCGTGCAATGGCTGGCGAGGCTCGCCCGCGCCGCCGTGCCGCCGCAGGCTGACGATAGCCACACCAATCTCGGTTGGGACGATGGCCTCGACGGCTTTACGACGCATCCGCTCAACGATGGCGCCCGGCTCGGCTTGCGGCTCAACGACCTCACGCTGATCGCGCTCGGCGGCGAACCGGTTCAGCCGCCGCGCTCGTTCCCGCTCATCGGCCGCAGCGACGCCGAGGCGCGCGACTGGATCGGCCTTGCGTTTCGGTCAAGCGGCCTCGACCCGCGCTTGCTCGACGCGCCCTCGCCCTACGAAATGCCCGCCCACGGCGCCGCGCAAAGGCGGAACGACGACGGCGAGGCGCTGAGCGCGCTCGCCGCCTGGTTCGCCAACGGCCGGACCGCGATCGAAAAGGTTCGGCAGGCCATGCTCGGCCACGGCCTCGGCGCCCGGCGCCGCGCTGTTGGCCGCATCATTTCGATCTGGCGACCCTGACCTCGTTCCCTTTGCGCGGGCAAGACGCGACGGCCTATGTCGGCGCCGGCTTTTCGCCGGGCGACGGCTTTTACGACGAGCCCTATTTCTACCTGTCGATCTATCCCCGGCCCGATCCCTCGGCGCTGCCGCCGCTGCCGCCGCTCGGCCACTGGCGCCTCGAGGGCTTCGCCGGCGCGGTCGCCGCCGCCAAGGCCATCCTGGCGAGCGGGCGACCCGAGGCGGACCTCGACGAATTCCTCGCCGTCGCGTTCGAGGCGGCGCTGGCGCTCGGCCGCTGAGCAGAAGGGGCGTTGAACCGCGGCGCGCTCAAACCCCCGGCGCGGAGGCCGGGTTGACATAGGCGGCCGGCGCGGCGAGCTTGGCGCATGGACCGTTTCCAGCAATGCGTGAGCGGCCTCCTCGCTCTGGCGCTGACCGACGAACCCGATCTCCATCTTCGCGTCGACGCTTTGATTGATCCCTACCTCGCGGGCTTCGGCGCGCAGACGGCGACGGCGCGCCGCCGACTGGCTGACGCCTTCCTCGCCAAGGCCCCCGTCACGACGGCGAGGGACCGCATCCGGGCCAGGATCATGCGGGAGGACCACAAGGGGCCGCTGAGGCTTGGCTGAAAAGCAGGCGCATGGGGGACCGGTCGACTGCGCGTCGATAGTGAGACAGGGCGAATTCTGCGACATAAGGCTCGCGGCGAAGCGGTTCGACGGTCGCACCGTTTCGAGCCCGCTTACAACATAGGGAATCGACGATCCTTCACCGACGGGACGCGAACAAAAAGTAAAAAATCGACTGTCACCGCAATGTCCGTTTCGTGTAACGTGAATCTCACGATATCGGATGATTATATATATTCGTCGAAAAATACATCTACCGTCAATCAGAACTCTTATTCAATTTCGTTATTCATTTGAATTTAGCGGTCTTGTTGCGGACCTTCCAGGCGGATGCTTCGAGAGGGATACCTAAGAAACGCGACAATTTTGACGGCACATCAGAATTTTCTATATTAATCTCTATATATCTCGTATTGCCTCGGAAATAAGTTCGAATTTCTTGCTCGAATGTCTTTCTTTGTACTGTCCACAACAACTTCAGATCATCGACGTTAATAAGGTTATAACACGATAGAGAACGCGTCTCGAAGGTTCCGTATTTCGCGCTAACATGGTTTAGGCGACTTCTGATCCATTTTTGCAGCGGTCTGTGGTTGTAAATAAAGAACTATCCAGGATAGTCTCGATCCAAAGCTCTGTAGAATTTGTTACCGCAGACGTCTATCGAATAATTAGTCCAATTAAAGTCAGAAAATACTTGAAATTTGTCGTCATATCCATGGAACGCCGCTCTGCCTTCGAGCAAATTCACAATCATCGTTCTCGCGAGACGACCATCGTCCCATTGTACGCTAGAAAATCCGTTCTCTTGGAAAAATTCATGAAGCGATACGGTGCCAGTTTTGTTGAATCCGATAATGAATATGTATGACTTGCCGACGCATTGCGCAGGCGCGCCAGAAGCAACGTTCCTCTCTGCGACCGAAAATCTGTCCAACAATCTCTTGAAGGCTCTGAGCATGGCCGGGAACAATCCCTTCGTTCGTGGCGGGTTCCCCTGCAATTGATTGGCGTCAGCCGCCATCCGCCAAATGGGTTGATCCTTCGACGGGAATTTGCGGCGAGCGCCGAATTTTGGCAAGCGGGACGCGACGGCCCCAACGGCCTTCTCAAGGAAGCCGGTCGTCAGCAAGCGGCCCTTCGCCTTACCGCCGCGGCCTTCAAACGCATCAATGCCAGCCTGACGACTGGCTGCGCGCGGGCGCGGGAGCGCGAAGGAACGGGCGATACGCGGAGCGCTCGCCGTCGGTCGGCACCAAAGGCTCGATCGCTCAATGCCGCTCTGCTCCGCGCCTTCGCAAAAGTTGGTTTCCCGGGTTTTTCGCCGGGGACTAAACCGGGCGAACGCCTCGAAAAAACCTCGTTGACCTCGGCGCCGCCGGCGATAGGTATGAGCGCGTTGGAACCAGAACGGGAACAGATCGGAACCAGAAACCCTTCAGTCGTCGACGTCGCTTCAGCTGTGGAGGTCTTTTGAGGCGTCCAGGCGCATTGGAATGTTCAGCAAGAGACCATAAGCATATGCTCGTCCGATTCTCATAATCAAGCTATTATCGTACCTTATTCGTCGCTTCGCCCCATATACATCAATACTTCCGGAGCGATCATACGAATTAGCACGCCATTCTTCAGTTATCATATTACTATTCAACATTTCGTGAAAATATGCGCTTTGCCACGACTCTTCTTTACCTCTTCGAAAAGGGGCTATTCGTGGTGCATAGTCATATGCTCGGATAGATAAAGCTTGTCTTGATCGTATCGGTAAATGAAGACAAGAGAATCCGTCGCAAATCTCTGCCTGAGAGCCAGGAAATTCGACAGAATGGGCGCCTCTTCCCAGCGCGATTGGACCCTCGGCCTGAAACAAAACCTTGCGAGGAAATTCCATTTCGACAAATGAGATCGCGTGGTCACGCACCATGCTGGCGGCATGACCGGCAACGACCGATGCACGCCCCCTGGCGCTCAGCCAACTGAACCGTGTGGGATTCGTCACCATGCGACTCTGAATGAAATTGACCACGTTGCAGCTGAGAATATTGACCACGCCGCGTTCGAAATAGGCGGCCAATTTGCGGACCGGCACGTCCCAGAACTCGTCACTGTCGAATGGAATGACGATCGTCTTCGCCGCGCGCGTATATTCGTTGATTACGGCTCCGACGAGCTTCTCCTGCTGGTAGGGCGAGGGGTCGGCGATGACGCGCAGGCGCGGCAGCTTCTTCGCCATCGCCGTCAGCAATTCCAAAGTTCCGTCCTTCGAGCCGTTGTCGATGACGGCGCATTGATCGACACCCAGAAGGATGGAATTGAGCACGCTGAACGCGACGATATCCGCGCAATTCCTGACAATGGCGATTGCAATCGATCTCAACGAGGTCTCTTTCACCGCACGCTGCGCGCTCAGCCGCGTTTAGGCCGAACGGTTCGCGAACTTCGACCGGCATTCACCGGAACGAGGCCGGCTCACGCCAAATCTGCTTCCGTTTAGTGTTCCTGGCAACCCTGCACTGGCAATTGGACTGCCGCCAAGCGCGTTGGCGAGCATCGACAGCGCCTGCAACAAGGGCGCGCCGTGCGCCCAGCGGCGAGCGGCGACGCGCCCACACGGCGAGGCGCGCATCCCCTTGATCTTGCGAGAGATCGGTGGTCGAATCGCGCCATGGCGCGGGCGTCGCGCCTGAAGGTCAGGGAGGGCGGCGGATGCGAATGCGATCGTTGGCGGCTCTGCTCGTCGCTTTGGCCTGGGTCGGCGCCGCGCAGGCGGCAAAGCTCCCGCCCCTCGTTCATCTGACGTCGGCCGACAAAGTCGAGTACGTCTTCGACCTTGACGCCGTGTCGGCGGTGTATGCCGCGATCCCGCCGCACGTGCGCGGCCAACCTCCGGCGGCTCCATCCCAAGCCGGTCAGCCGAAGACGGCGGTCTGGGGCGTCGTCAGCGAACCCGTGGTCATCGACGGGCCCGCGAAAGCGTTCCTCGACCAATTCAATATTACCGGACAATTTCTGCAATTCACCGGCGCGGCGAGCCCGGAGTTTCCCCTATATCTTAGGACGAGGTACATAAGCGTCATTTTACCCGCCAGCTATCTTGGGAAGCAATACGACCCGAAGGTCAAGACGCTGATCTACGCCGGCGCGAGCGATCCGTGGCAGGTCTTCGAAGACCCGGCGACGGTCGAGAAGATGGTCAATGACGCGAGGTCTCAACCCGACAGCCCCTGAGGTTTCGCCCCCTGCGCGCCACACAATCTTCGAAGCCGCTGCGTACACTCGAGCATCGCGCGGCCGGTGTGATAGATGGCTTTCCATGGATTTCCGATGTCGCCCGAGATGACGTTGCCCCGCCGGTCGAGGAGCTGGCGCCATTCGCCGACGTTATGGTTGATGAACTTCGCGTTTGCAAACGACCACACGCCAAGGAAGGCCTCCGCATAGCGGTCGTCGCTGAAATGTTCGAAGGCGTCGAGAAAACCAACCATAGACTCGCAATTCTGCCACCACTCTTTGTCCTGAACGAGCGCTGGACCGGCGTGAGGCCCATCGCGATAGACCCCGCCGTATTCCTTATCCACGCCATATCTGAGCGTATGTTCGGCCAAACGACGCCCGATTTCGTCAAAGGCGTCGACCGGCTTGCCGAGCGCAACGCCAGCGCGATTCAATAGCCAGAGCAGCTCAATATTATGCCCATAGGACGTGGTGTCGGTCGGCGCGGCGAGAACCTCGCCCGTCTTCCTTTCGGCGTTCCAAGTTCGCCTGATGTTGATCGCGGCGAGGGGATTGAAGCGAACGTCGAACTGGTTGAGCCCGCAGCCGCTTTGCTTCGAGATCATACGGTCGACAATGATATTGATGACTTCTTCGAGTTTGCGCGCATGGATCTCTTTTCCCGAACAGCAATACAGGCCAGTGAACGCCTCCATGAGATGCATGTGAATATCGAGAGACTTCCGGTCCCCGGCCGCGGCTCCCCCCTCGGCAATCCGCCAATCGCTTTCGAGGTTCTCGAAGTAGCCGCCGTTGCAGGCGTCCACCGAATACTTCTGCAGCAGGTCGAAGATCGCTTCGGCATATTGGAGGCCGCGGGGATCGCCGGTGGCCGAGGCGTACTCGGACAGCGCGTAAACGGCAAAGCTCTGGCCATAGACGAGTTTCGCCGCGTCGATCGGGCCGCCGTCGCGCGCCACCGACCAGCGGACGCCGCCGGCGGCGGCGTCCCAGAAATATTTTAGAAAAAAGTCGACCCCCTGCCTCGCCGCTTCGAGCAACGCCGTGTTTTCGGGAAAGGCGCGGGCGAAGGTCGAGAACCCCCAAATCATCCGGGTCTGCGTGACAACGTATTTCTCGTCGCTCCCGCTCGGCCCGCCCTCCTCGTTGAACCCCGTGAGATAACCTCCATAGGCGCGATCGATTCCGCGTTCCAACCAGAACGGCACAATCCCGTTTTCGAGATGATCGCTGATCTCCGCCCGCGCGGCGCGCAGACGGTCGCTCATTGGTTCGGTCATGTCTGCAATCCCCCCCCCCCCCGGGAATCGGCGCCGGGAGCCGATCCTACCATGGCCTGTCAAAAGGCCGACGCGCCGATCGGCGTTCGCACTGGATCACTTGACGGAGCAATTCAACCCTAACAGGAACCCTGTGCATAGACAGGAAAACCAAGCAGTACTGCAAAAACTGCCGAAAACACAGCCACGGCGACCCAAGCAATTCCTTTGAATCCATGAGCAGAACTTACGGTCATTGGAACGAAATAGAGCAACAATAAAAACTGAAACGAAAAAATCATCGACTTCGGATTTTCAATTAATTCTTTTACCGCGTCACGGGGAGTTACATCATATGTATTGAAACTCCAAACAAAATTTAGTGTTAGGAACGTGCTGGCGACATAGGCAAAAGCCAAATTTTGCACCATTAAGACCATAGTTATTTCCGTTTTTTCCTTTCCTCCAAGCAATTTACAAAAGAAATGAACAAGCAGACTTAGAAATATCCACAATAGACTGACGACAGCGAACACAATCGCTCGACTTTGGATGGGAGGTCGATTAGGAATCATAGAGCCAATTGTGATCCCGATCATTGTTGTAATAACGATAATAATTAACAGATATTCTCCGTACGTTTTGTGAGTGACAACATAGCGAGTTTTTCTTATTATATCAGATGGGCTAGTTAACATAGAAAATAACCAGACTAGATATGTCCTTAAGTATCTATCATTGATTTGCGACAAAAAATCGGCCATTTCGCCCTCAAGACAGATTCGCCAATTGCAATTCAAGGAAATGGACGTCCGTGTTGTTCCAGAGCATCTTTATCACGTCGGAATTTGTCCGAAACCGTAGAGGCGCTGTTGCACAGTGTATTCTCCCACAAAAAGACAATTTAGGCAAATGGTTGCCAAAAGGCCTATAGCTCAAAGAGTTATTTTCCCGATTATTTTGACACGCCCGCATTTATCATTTAGTCACGGGTAACTTTCTTCACGCTCCGAACCCATAATGCCGGCGCGCGCCCCGGTCCAAGGTGAGGCAGCGGAAGAACCAGTCGCAAGAGATTGAAATCATTGCGTCGAGCCAAAAAGACTACGCGATTGCCGCGAGCGCGCTGAATGAGGCGAAGCCGTCGCCCATTGCGGTCTCGCTGGATCGGCCAATCCGCGCTCGCAGTGCGACTGAACGCCCTCCGAACCGCGTCTCGCATCGCCGCCAAACGGCGCCCCGGAAGGGATTGCGGCCGTAAAACGCTAACCGATTGATATTATGCATCTTTGATCGCGAGGCTGACGCCTTTGTAGCCCAATCCCGCGCCTCATGGCAACGCCTCTCGCCGATCGCCTCCCGCGTCGGGCTCGGAGCCCCGGATAGAGAGCGGCCGGTGAAGATCACGTTCGCAGGCGAGCATAAGCGGGCGGGAGCGACGCTCGGACGCTGGTCTGGGAAAGGACTGCTGGGCTTAATGCGACTCGTCTTGAGTTGGTGCGGCGGTAGCCCATCCAAGCCGGGGCGAAACGACGCCAGCAGCGACACCGGCCATCAGCCGACAAGTCAGCGGCGGTCCGCTTGGCAATCGGGACTTGCCAGGCGCTCGAAACCGTCGGAGGTTGGGTTTGAACCGGCGGCCATCCGGCGGACATCGGCTCGGACTTGCGCGCTGTGAGCAAGGACAAATCGAGAGGCGTTCATGAAAATCAATCGTCGTATGCTGTTTGCCTCAATCCCGCTGTCGCTTCTTTTCGCGAGTTCCCTGCAAGCCGCCCCGAAAAGTTCCTGGGACGGCACGTGGAGCGGATCGTGGGGAGGCCGAGATCCCACGTCGATAACGATCGCCGGGAACCGTGTCGTCAGCTACGAATACCAAGGCGCGTCCACTCTGGTGGCAAAGAGCAAAGTGACGTCGAAAAGAGTGATTTACGTCAGCAATGGGACCACCGTGACGCTCACAAAGACCAGCAGGACGACAGCGTTTGCGACCTTGCACAGTTCGCAAGGCGACGCCACCGCCGTACTGACGAGGAAGTAGGTTTGGCTCCACTCGCGCTTTCCGAAGTTTCCGGCGTAAGGTTGTCCCGCAAAGGACCGAGCGCGGCCCCGAGCAAATCGGATCGCGGCGCGTTTTCTTTGCCGAGCGCCGGACGGCCATGGCCTAGATGGAGGTGGTGGGGGCAGCTGTCTCGCCGCCGATTGGAGGCTGAATGCGCAAGCCAGCGACGCGGTCCCTTACGTCCGCCGGAAGGCATTGCTGAACGTAGCGGAGCCCTTTACGGCGCATCGGGCCCACGCCTCGATAGCGCGCTGCATGGCGCCGTTGCGCCCCGCTCAGCGCGGCGCAACCGATTGCATCGCTCATCTCTTTGGCGTCGCTCGGGAACTTTTGGCGATGGTGCCCAGGAAAGGACTCGAACCTTCACGGCTTGCACCGCTGGTACCTGAAACCAGTGCGTCTACCAATTCCGCCACCTGGGCCCGGCGCGCTTCATAAGGGCGGGCGCGCCAATCTGTCAATGCTCGTCCCTTGGTTCACTCCCCTTCCCGCTTCCCATTTCCCCCCGCCTTGGCTAGTGCTCTGGCCTTACCTCGACCGGAGCCCTGCGATGCCCTACGCCAACATCCTCGTCGAGACACACGGCCGCGTCGGCCTCATCCGGCTCAATCGGCCGCAGGCGTTGAACGCGCTGAACAGCGCGCTGATCGAAGACCTCAACCAGGCGCTCGAGGGCTTCGAGACCGACCCCGCCGTCGGGGCGATGGTGCTCACCGGCTCGGAGAAGGCCTTCGCCGCTGGCGCCGACATCAAGGAGATGCAGGACAAGACCTTCGCCGAGGTCTTCGTCCAGGACTTCATTTCGCGCTGGGAGAACGCCGCGCGGACGCGCAAGCCGATCATCGCGGCGGTGGCGGGATTCGCGCTCGGCGGCGGCTGCGAACTGGCGATGATGTGCGACTTCATCCTCGCCGCCGACACCGCCAAGTTCGGCCAGCCGGAAATCAAGCTCGGCGTCATTCCCGGCGCCGGCGGCACCCAGCGCCTGACCCGCTTCGTCGGCAAATCCAAGGCGATGGAGATGGTTCTGACCGGCCGCATGATCGACGCGACGGAGGCCGAGCGGGCCGGGCTCGTTTCGCGCGTCGTGCCGGCGACGACGCTCGTCGAGGAGGCGCTGAAGACCGCCGCCGCGATCGCCGCCCTCTCCGCGCCCGCCGTCTACGCCGCCAAGGAATGCGTCAACCGCGCCTACGAGTCGACGCTCGCCGAAGGCGTGCGTTTCGAGCGCCGGGTCTTCCACTCCCTCTTCGCCACCGAGGACCAGAAAGAGGGCATGCGCGCCTTCGTCGAGAAGCGCGCGCCTAGGTTTGGGAATCGTTGACCTTCGCCGCATTCAGCGCGCGGTCGATGTCGAGCGTGCTTCTGACCCCGATCGAAGCGTAATTCTGCGTCAGCCAGTCCTTCGCCGCCTCGCGACCGAGATCGCGCAGCGTCGTCAGGAAGGTCCAAGAGACGTTCAGCGTGGGGCTGTTGTTGTGCAGGACGCGGAATCAGGCGAGCAACTGCTCGTCGACTCGAGCGATCCCGAATTGCGCCGCCGCCTCCTCGATGCGGGGCGATCGCGGGACGAGAACATTGTTAGGGTGTTGCCCGAGCCCGGGTGCGACTGCATGCCCTGTCCACCGAAGAGGATCTCCTGAGCGCTTTGGTGCGTATCGCCGGTTCAAGCCGAATTCGACGCACGTGACCTTCATCTCGCCCGTGAATCTGCTTGGGTTGTTGCTGATTCCTCTCGTCGTCGCAAGCTACGCGTCCTCAAAAGGAGGCGCCGACGCCGCTTGGCCGCCCTAGCCACACAGGGCCTCGTCACGAGCGATCCGACCCAGCAAAGGCTGCGCCAGCATCTTCCCTTCGCTCTTGTCGTCGTGGCGCTCGTGTTGTTGGTGCTCGCGTGTGCCCGGCCGGTGTCGACCATCAAGGCCCCGCAGCACACGGCGACGGTGGTCATCGCGCTCGACGTGTCCAACAGCATGGCGGCCACCGATGCCCGGCCGTCCCGTATCGGCGCCGCAAAAGCCGTGGCCAGTGACTTTGTTCGCCAGCAGCCTCCGGGAGTCCATATCGGGGTCGTTGGTTTCGGCCAAGGTGGCGTGATCACGCAGCCTCCCACCTCAGTCCACGCCGAGGTGCTGCGAGCGATCGATCACCTCTCTCTTGGAGGTAGCACCTCGATAGCAGCCGGCATCCTCACGTCGCTCGACGCCATCGCCGGCAAAACATTGCATGTCAACCTCGCAAATCTTGCCAACGACGACTCGGGCGAGATCGACCTCGGCTACTACGGAGGGGCGACAATCGTGCTGATCTCCGACGGGGAGGAGACATCCGGGACCAATCCCGTGACCATGGCACGACTGGCCTCGACCGCAGGCGTCCGCATCGAGACCATCGGAGTCGGCACCGCGGCAGGCACGACGGTGCAAATCGACGGGTTCAGCGTCGCCACCGCCCTCGATGCCCAAACGCTCGAGAACGTCGCGAGGGTCACGAACGGCTCGTACCACCAGATCGGCGAGGGCTTGCCCGCGAACGCCGTCTCCCAGACGATACGACTGCATTTTGCTCTCGTGAACGATCGCACCGAGATCACGGCCCTGTTCGCCGCGGCCGCAGGCCTCCTGCTTGCCGTCAGCGCTGCGTCTCCTTGCTCTGGTTCGGACGAGTGGTGTGAGGTGACATTCATCTGGCCGCTGGCCCTGCTGTTCGCTCTCGTCGTGCCGGTGCTGCTCTGGGTCTATCTCCTAGCGATACGCCGCCGGCGAAAGAGAGCGGTCACCTACTCGAGCGTCGCGTTGTTGCGCTCCGCACTCGGTCGTCGTTTGCGGTGGCGCCGCCACCTGCCGGTCGCCTTGCTGTTGGTTGGCCTGGCGTCGCTGGCTGTGGCGGCCGCCCGGCCACAGATCACCTCAAATGTGCCCTTCGGGCACTCTACGGTCGTACTCGCTCTCGACGAGTCCGGATCGATGTGCTCGACCGACGTGACGCCCAATCGGATCTCGGCGGCACAGAATGCCGCCCGCAAATTTGTCGACTCACTTCCCGCAGCGACTCTGGCGGGGCTTGTCGAGTTCAACGGCTTTGCGGAAATCGCCGTGGCGCCAACCACCGACCGCACGGCGTTGGACCAGGCTATCGAGAACCTGAGCGTCGGGCCGGGCACCGCTATCGGCTCCGCCATCCTCGAGGCACTTGACGCCATTGCCGAGGTCGACTCCGGGGTTAAGCCTGTCGCTGATGACATCTCGAACAACCCCCTGGAACCGGGCGGCCGGCAGTTCCGGGAACGGCACGCCGGTTCCGACAACCAAGCCCGGCAAGGCCGGCTATGCGCCCGACGTCATCGTCCTTTTGACAGACGGTGCCAACAATCGCGGGATTACGCCGTTCCAGGCCGTTCCCTTCGCAGTCACGCGGAAGATCCGCGTGTACACGATCGGCTTCGGGACCACCCACCCAGTCCCGCTTGAGTGCACTCCCCAGCAAATGGCCGGCGAGCCAGCGGCGGCTTTGCCGGTGGCGCTTACGGGGGGGGTTTCGGTTTTGGGCCCGGGGCTCCCACCCCTCGTCGCCGATCTGCCACCTCTACGGAAGTCTCCCGGCTCACCGGTGGCGTGAGTTACAGCGCCCAGGAGAGTCACAGCTCGCCAAGGTCTTCGCCAAACTGCCATCGCAGATAGGCGTCCAAAAAGAACGCACGAGATCACATGGTTCTTCGCATTCCTCGGCGCGGCTATTGGCCCTCGCCGCTGCTGCTGCCTCGCTACGGTGGGCTCCCTACCCGTAACGCCAACGCCGGAACATCGCTCAAGCACCTGAGCGATGCCCGAGTCCGTCGGTCCGCTCTTCGCGTCTAGTTATAGCGCCGGGCTCTCGTCTCGAGAGTGTCAGAATCGCACACGCAGCTAGCTCGTAGCGCCCCCGGGAGGACTCGAACCTCGGACCGTCTGCTTAGAAGCTATTGACGGCCCAACGCTGTGCTGAGCCTGGCTTTCGCAGGTTGTCGACGAACGAAACTGGCTCAGTTAGATGGTGT
>CAVWKL010000264.1:0-4802 GCA_963755075.1 uncultured Alphaproteobacteria bacterium | reverse complement strand
AAGCCCGCCGCGTTCGCCTCGAGCCCGGCCGCGCCAAGGTTCAGGCCGTCAGTCACCGGCCTGCGGCCGACGGCGTTGAGCAGCAATTCGGCTCGCAGCAATTCGTCGCCGCAGCGGCCGCTCGCGCCGTTCGCGTCGGCGGAAATCTCGGCGAGCGGCTTGCCCGTCAGCACGCGGACGCCGAGCGTCTTTTCCAGGTGCGCGCGCACTTCGCTCCGGAGATCGGCGTCGAGCAGCATGAGGATGTCGGCGAGCAGCTCGACAATGACGACCTCGACGCCGAGCATGGCGGCCATCGAGGCGATCTCGCAGCCGATGAAGCCGCCGCCGAGCACGATCATGCTTTTCGGCAAACGCTTGAGCGCGAGGAACGACCGGCTTTCGACAATCCGCTCATGGGCCGGAATGAAGCCGGGCGTCGCCGAGGTCGAACCGGTGGCGACGATCGTCCGCTTGGCGCCGATCGTGAGGTCGTCGTCGATCGCGATGGTGTCGCGATCCCTAAACGAGGCTAAGCCGGCGAACGACTTGACGCCGTTGGCGGTCAGCAGCTGTTTGACCCCGCCGCGCAGCTGGTCGACGACTTTGTCCTTGCGGCCGACCATCGCGGAATAGTCGAACGTCGCGCCGCTGACCGAGACGCCGAGGGCCTTGGCGTCGCGGATGCGGGCGAAGATTTCCGCCGAGGCGATCAGCGTCTTGGTCGGAATGCAGCCGTAATTCAGGCACGTCCCGCCGAGGCGCTCGCGCTCGACGATGGCCACCGACGCGCCGAGCTGCGCGGCGCGGATGGCGGCGGGATAGCCGCCGGGCCCCGCGCCGATGACTACGACGTCAAAGCGCTCCATAGTCCGTTGTCCTCGAGCTTGTGCTTGATGCTGTTGATGAAGCGGGCCGCTGTCGCGCCGTCGATCAGCCGATGATCGGACGACAGCGTCATCTTCATGATCGGCCGCGCGACGATGGCGTCGCCCCGCACGACCGGCTTGCGGATCGTGCTGGACACCGCCAGGATCGCCGATTCGCCGGGATTGATGATGGCGGTGAAGCTCTCCACGTCGAGCATGCCCATGTTCGAGATGGTGAAGGTCGATCCGCTCATCTCGTCTGGGGCAAGGGCGCCGGCGCGCGCCTTGTCGATGAGCCGCTTCGCGCGCTCGCTGAGCTCGGCCATCGTCGCCTCGTCCGCCTCGCGCAAGACTGGGACGACCAAGCCCTGATCCAGGTTGACCGCGATCCCCAGATGCACGCGGCTGTGCCAGCGGACGCTTCTGCCGTCCGTCGCGCTGTTCACCGTGGGGAATTCCTTTAGGGCGAGGACCGACGCCTGGGCGATGAAGTCGGTGACCGAATAGCGCGCGCCCGCGCCGTTGAGCCGCGACCGTTGGGCGAGCGCTTCCGTCATGTCGACTTCGACGGTGACGTAGAAGTGCGGCGCGGTGACGACGCTCTGGGTCAGGCGCTGGGCGATGACCTGCCGCATCTTATTCATCGGCGCCGGCCTCTCGGCGACGGAGCGCTCGACGTCGGCGACCTCGATGCGTTTGGCGCGATTGTCGTCGCGAACGGCGATGAGGTCGACGCCCTCCTTGGCCGCCAACGCCTTCGCGGCGGGGCTGACGCGCAGGCTGGCGTAATCCTTCGCCTCGAGATAGGCCCTCACGTCCCGCTCGACGACGCGCCCGTCCGGTCCGCTGCCGACGATTGGATGCGGGTCGATCACGCGTTCCCTGGCGAGCGCCGCCGCGCGAGGGCTGACGCGGTAGCGAGCCGGCGCCGAATACAAAGCCGCAGCGGTGGCGATTGCCGGCGGCGCGGGGGCGGGCGCTGCGTTGCGCGCAGGCGACGCGGCCGCCTTCACTGGGGAGGGCGCGCTCGGCGGCGACGGCCGCTCGGGCGCCCGCGCGACCGGAATGGCCTCGCCCGGTTCGCCGAGATAGGCGACGACGCTTTGAACGGGAACGCTGACTCCGACGCCGACCACGATCTTGATGAGCGTGCCTTCGTTGAAGCTCTCGACCTCCATGACCGACTTGTCGGTCTCGACCAGGAACAGCGTGTCGCCCTTGCCGACCGCGTCGCCCTCCTTCTTCAGCCACTCGACGATGGCGCTGTCTTCGGTCATCTGACCGAATTTGGGCATGACGATCGGCGTGACCATGACTTGGGCCTAAAGGATCGAGCGCGCGGCGGCGATCAAATCGTCGACGCTGGGCAGGAACGCCTGTTCGAGCACGTGCGACTGCGGCGCGATGCCGTTCTTGGCGCCGACGCGCAGAACCGGCGCGTCGAGATAGTCGAAGGCCATCTGCTGCACGGTCGAGGCGATCTCGCCGGTGAAGCTGCCGATGTGGACGGCGGCGCTGGCGACGACGCAGCGGCCGGTCTTCTGCACCGAGCGGATCACCGTCTCGATATCGAGCGGAACCAGACTGCGCAAGTCGATGACCTCCGCCTCGACATTGCTCTCCGCCGCAAGCTGCTCGGCCGCCTTCAGGCAATCGTGGACCACCGGGCCCCAACTGACGAAGGTGATGTCGCTTCCCTCGCGTTTCACGTCGGCGACGCCGAGCGGAACGAGATGCTCGCCCTCGGGAACCGGACCCTTCATGCCATAGAGCAGTTGCGATTCGACGAACAGCACCGGATTGTTGTCGCGAATGGCCGACTTCAGCAGGCCTTTCGCGTCGGCCGGCGTCGAGGGGTAAATCACGTACAAGCCGGGGATGTGGCAGAAGATCGATTCGAGCGTCTGCGAATGCTGCCCGCCGTAGCCCTTGCCGCCGCCGGCGGAAGCGCGGATGACCAGCGGCACCTCGGTCTGCGCGCCGCTCATATAGTGCCACTTGGCGGCCTGGTTGCTGATCTGGTCCGAAGACATCAGCGCAAAGTCGAAATACATCAGCTCGACGACGGGCCTTAAGCCGCGCATCGCCGCGCCGCAGGCGGTGCCGCAGATGCAGGCCTCGCTGATCGGCGTGTTGAAGACGCGCTGTCGGCCGAAGGTCTCGAGCAGGCCCTTCGTTACTTTGAACGCGCCGCCATAGTCGGCCACGTCCTCGCCGTAGAAGACGACGCGGTTGTCGCGCGTCATCTCTTCGGCGAGCGCCTCGCGCAGCGCGTCCTTGTAGGTGATCTCGCCGTTGACCCGCTTCGATTCCGCCGTCGGCGCGTAGGTCTCGACCCTGGCGAAGGCGGGCGGCACGGTCTCGCTCTTGGTGTCGGTGTACATGAAGGCGAGGACGTCCTTGACGTCCGGGTCGGCGGCGTCGGCGGCCCGTTTGGCGGCGCGCGCGTTGCGGTCGGCGACGCGGCGCGTCACCTCCGCGATTCCCTCGGAATCGAGCACGCCGGCGGCGATCAATTCCTTCTTATAGGCCTCGATCGGGTCGACCGCCTTCCAGGCCGCTTCCTCTTCCTTGGTGCGGTACTCGTTGCGCGGATCGCTCAGCGAGTGGCCCCAGTAGCGATAGCAGTCGGCCTCGATCAGCACCGGGCCGTCGCCCTCGCGGCAGAGCTTGGCTCCCCGCAGCACGGCGTCGCGCACCGCCAGGACGTTCATGCCGTTGACGACCTCGGCGTGCATGCGGTTGTCGGCGAACCCGGCCGCGCGCTGCGCCAGGCGGCTCACGCCCGACACTTCGTCGTCGGCGCGGCCGGTCATGCCGTAATGGTTGTTGCAGATCAGAAAGACGATCGGCAGGCCGAAGGCGCGCCCATTGGCGTAATGGTTGGAGAACTGGGCTTGGGCGGCGAAATTCAGCGACTCGAGCACGACCCCGTTGGCGAAGGCGCCGTCGCCGGCGAAGCAGCACACCACGCCCTTGTCGCCGAAGTAGCGGCTCGCCATGGCGGCGCCGGTTGCAATCGGCACGCCGCCCCCGACGATGGCGTTGGCGCCGAGATGGCCGACGGAAAAGTCGGCGATGTGCATCGAGCCGCCGCGCCCGCGACAATAGCCTTCGTCCTTGCCGAACAGCTCGCCGATCGTCCGGTAGACGTGCTGCTCGAGCGCCGCCTCGATGAGCTCCTCGCGGCTGTTGGCCCGGCAGCCGGGCACGCGCGCCCGAAGCGCCTCTTCGCTCATCGCGCGCAAGGCGACCGTGCCTTTGGCGAGGCTCTCGCCGTGCCCGCGGTGCGTGCTGGTGATGTTGTCGGAGATGAGCAACGCCGAGCAGGCGCCGGCCGCCGTGCCCTCCTGGCCGACCGAGACGTGCGTCGGGCCGCGATAGTTGTAATCGTGGATGGGATCGTAAGCGCCCGAACGCAGCTTGACGATCATCTCCTCGAATTCGCGGATGACCAGCATGTCCTCGAGGATCGCAATCGCTTCCCCTGGGGTTAGCGAATGGGATGCGAGTTCCGACCGGAGGTCTCCCTGATAGTTATACGCGGAGATCTTGCCGCAATCGATCACGAAGGGCTCGAACCGAGGCCGCATGTCGCTCAGATACGTGCCAGGTTCGCTCGTCATCTCGTCGTTCTTTCTTCGCTGCGGGCTCGCGCCATCGGCGCGAACGGCGCCCCGGACCTTGCGACAGCCGATATCGCAGGACCATGCCTGATCTCTTGCTGTACATCAATTCCCTGGCGTGGCGTTTTGTTCAGTTTGCGGGCGGACTTGGCAAACGAGGCGGGCGCGCGCCGAGGCCATGGCGAACGCGACGCCTGGGAAGGCGCAGGCGCCGTCCAATCCTTCGCCGGCGCGGCGCGGGGCGGACGGGACGTCCCGGCTCGAGCGCCGGAAGCCGGCCGTTCATACGCGCAGGGAGCGCGCGCGGATGGCGCGTCCGATGCGCTTT
>CAVWKL010000263.1:0-18483 GCA_963755075.1 uncultured Alphaproteobacteria bacterium | reverse complement strand
GCCGAGTAAATATCCGATAGCGTGGCGGCGGTGACCCGCGCGGCAAAAGTCGAGGCGTTCAGCTCGTGGTCGGCGTGCAGCGTGAGAGCCACGTCGAAGGCCCGCTCCATCACGTCGTCGGGCCGTTTGCCGGTCAGCGCGTACAGGAAGTTGGCCGCAAAACCCAGGCTGGGATCGCTCTCCATCACCGGTTGGCCCTTGCGCAAACGGTCGAAGGTGGTCACGATGGCGGCCGTCCGCGACATCAGCCGCACGGCCTTGCGGCGGTTGGCTTCCGCCGACATGTCGGGGGCTTCCGGATCGTGCAGGCTGAGCATGGAAACCGCCGTCCGCAGCACGTCCATCGGATTGCCGCCGGGAACGCTCCCCAGGAAATCCACCACCCCCGCCGGCAGCTCGCGCGCCGCCGCCAGGTCCGCCTTCAAAGCGTCCAGTTCCTCCTGCTTCGGCAGCCGGCCGTTCCACAGCAGAAAGAAGACTTCCTCGAAGACCGCGTTGTCCGCCAGGATGTGTATGTTATAGCCGCGGTAACTGAGGATGCCCAGGTATCCGTCGATGAAACAGATTTCGCTTTCGCCCGCGACTACGCCTTCCAGTCCGCTCCCAGCCGGTCCCATGTGTCCCCTCCCTCGGTAGTCGGGCTCGCGCCCAACCGCGGCCCGGAGGCCGGCGCCGGCTCGAATCCCGCTGACTTATTGTACGCCGCCGGGAATCGAGACGGGCGGATGTCCGTTGGCGGGACAGTTGGGAAAAGGCGAGAAGCTCAGCGACAGGTCGCCCCGCTCCACCCACAGCACCTGCTCGCGATCCTTCCCGTACTGCACCGTGAGAATCACCCCGGTGCCGCAGGAACGGCTCTTGACGATGCGGAAGTTCTTCACCTCGCCGGCTTCGGGAGCCCAGTCCCGCAGAAACGACGACATGGGATACGCCTGGCCCGGGGTTGAACATGGCGTGGGCATCTTTATAATCCCCAGCCGCCAGCAGGTTGAAGAACCGCTTGACCTGCCGTTCCTGGCGGTAGTTGTGGAAGATGAACATCAATGCGCCCACCAACACCACCAGCGCGATTGCCGAGATCACCAGCGTCCAGTTCCAGGGTGCGCGCCACAGCGTCAGCCGCGTTCCGTCCAGCGTGGCGAGCGGCGCGCCGGTGTCGCCTGATTGCAGGACATAGAGGCCGGACACGGCGGGCAGGCCGCGCGCCGAATTGCCGGGAAAGACGTTGACGATCTTCACCCCTAGGTATTCGCCGGCGCTTGCCCCGGTCGCCGTCCACGCCGGCATCAGCAGCGCCGTCGCCGTCGGCTCCCCGACGCGTTCGATTTCGTGGTGATGGCGCGGGGGCGCGTGAAAACCGCCGGCAAACGCATCGGCCAGCGCCTCGATCAGCGAGGGAAAGTCGAGCGCGGCGTCGATCGCCTGTGCGGTGAAATGGCGCATGCCCGCCCGGCTCCGCTCAGCCTCGCGTGGAGGAAACCGCCGGCGCGATCGTCTGCCCCTTGGCCCGGTCGGCCTCGGCGCGCCACTTGTCGGCTTCGGCGCGGTTTTGCCGCGCGGCGCGGCGATACTTTCGTTGCGCGAGCCAGGTCGCCGCGCCGCCGGCGACGACGCCGAGCATGGCGGTGGCGATCAGGACGACGAACAGCGGCGCCTCGATGGCGAAGGCGGGGACGTCGCCCGAGGCGAACGGATCGAACGAGACGATGACGAATTGCCGATTGGCGAAGGCGAAAATCAGGAAGAGCACCGCGAAAGGCGCGATAACGACGAACTTCAGGAAGCGAACCATGGGCGGAACCGATGACTTTCTCGTGCAAGCCGAGCGCAGCGCGAGAATGGCGCGAAAGCGCTTCGGGCGCAAACCGACAAGCTTTGCGCCGATCAGGCGCTGGGCTTGTGGTTGAGGCGTTCCCGCATTTCCTTGCCGGTCTTGAAGAACGGCACGAGCTTTTCGGTCACCGGCACTTTGTCGCCGGTGCGTGGATTGCGCCCGGTGCGCGCCAGCCGCTGCTTGGTCGAGAACGCGCCAAATCCCCGCAGTTCGACGCGCTCGCCGCGCGCCAGCGCCTCGGTGATCTCGCCGAGAATGGCGTCGACGATGTGTTCGATGTCGCGTTGATAGAGGTGCGGGTTGCGCGCCGCCATTCGCTGCACGAGCTCGGACTTGATCAAAGGAATTGCCCCTCGAAACGATAACGCACGATTTTAAGAACGCCGCCGCGTGCGCTAGCCCCCGGCCGACAGTTGCCAAATCGACACCAATCCGTCAACCGAACCCTCGCTTGCCCAATCGCCGCGTCGCAGCGCGCTCGCGATCGAAGGCAAGCCAAACGCCTCCGCCGCCGCGGCGGCGAGGCTCGTCAGTTTCCAGCCGGCGAGCCCCGCGTTGGCGCGCCAGTCGCGCACCGGCAGATTCTTGGGCACGCCCTTTTCGCTCTCGAGCCATTGGATCGCCTCGCGCTCGCCCCCGATCGCGTCGGCGAGCTTCAGCGGCAATCCCTGGCGCCCGGTGAAGACCCGCCCGTCGTCGACGCGCGCCAGTTCGTCGTCGCTTAGGCGGCGTCGCTCTTTGACCAGGTCCTTGAACCAAGCGAAGGAATCGGCGACGAGCGTCGCCATCGCAGCGCGCGCGTCGTCGCTCGTCGGCTCCAGCCCGTTGGGGGCCGCCTTGAGCGGCGAAGACTTTATCGACTTCGAGCTTGACGCCGACCTTGTCCATCAGGCCGGAAACGTTGGGATATTCGACCAGCACGCCGATCGATCCGACAATCGAATTGCCGCGAACGAAAATGCGGTCGGCGCCCAGCGCGGCGATGTAGGCGCCCGAAGCGGCCATCGATCCTACGACGGCCACGACCGGCTTCTTCTCGGCGAGGCGACGGATTTCCTGGTAGAGGACTTCGGAGCCCTCGGTGGTGCCGCCCGGGCTGTTGATGGCGATGACCGCCGCCGCCGCTTTCGAGTCTCTGACTTGGTCGATCAGTTTCAGCGTCGCGTCGTCTCCGGTGATGACGCCCGAGATCGTCAGGCGCGCGATATGCGCCTGCCCGAGTTGGGAGCCGGCGTACCAGCGCAGGCCCACCGTCAGCACGACAAGCGCCGCGGCGACGAACGCCGCGATGCGCCAAAACCCCAACTGGCGGCGCAACCGCCGGCGGTCGACGAGATAATCGGCGGTGGATGAAGACACGCGACCTCTCGCAAAGTCTTAGCGCGCGCCGCTTTTTGCGCGCCGACGCCGAGAAGCCTAGACGCCGCGCCGCCCCTGCGCAAGGGCGCCGTTCGTCGCGCCGCGCCTCAGGCGGCGCGGCTGCTGGCGTATTGGCCGGTCTTGCGGAAACGATAGAGATAGGCGGGCGCGATCGCCTCGACGCCCTGCGCGGCGACGCCGAGACCGTTCAACGTGCGCCCATCCGCGATCGCCGCGGCGGAAACCACATTGTCGTGACGCAGCAGTTCGATCTCGTCTCGGGTCGTCGTCAGCGTCTTGGGAAAGAACCCCAGCGAAATCGCGCTGGCGACTTCCGTTGCGCGCGCAAGCAGGCGCGAGACGCGGAACGGAAGCGGCAGGAGAGCCCGCCGGCGCTCGATCATGCGCAGCGTGCGCTCCATCGCCTCGCGCAAGGTCATCGTCTCCGGGCCGCCGAGTTCGTAAGTGCTTCCGGCCGCGGCCGCGCCGCCCAGCGCGCGCGCCGTCGCCAGCGCGACGTCGCCGACATAGACCGGCTGCAGTTTGGTCGCGCCGCCGCCGAAGAGCGGCAAAATCGGGAGAAAGCGCGCCAGCGCGGCGAAGCGATTGAAGAATTCGTCCTCGGGGCCGAAGACCACCGAGGGTCGCAGCACGATCGCGTCGGCGAACGCTTCGCGGATGGCCGCCTCGCCGCGCCCCTTGCTGGCGATGTATGGGTTTTTCGAATTCGCATCTGCGCCGATGCCGGAGACGTGGACAAGGGCGCCGACACCCAGAGCCGACGTGGCGCGGGCGATCTCGCCGGCGCCGAAGACATGAACGGCCTCGTAGCTTTGGCGTCCCCTCTGGCGCCTGACGCCGGCGGCGTTGACGACGGCGTCCGCGCCCTCGATCGCGGCTCTTACCGAGTCGGGGTAGCGCAGATTGGCCTGCACCGCTTCGATCTGGCCCACCGCGCCGAGCGGCCGTAGGAATCCGGCCAAGTCCGGGCGCCGCACCGCCACGCGCACCCGCCAGCCGCTCCGCGCCAGCGCGCGCACAACGTGGCGCCCGACAAAGCCCGATCCGCCGAAAACCGTCGCCAGACGATCATTGCTGTAGGGGATTTCGGCCATCGCCGCTCAACTCCGCGCTGGTGAGATCTTGCCTCTCCTTAGGCGAAGCCGCAGCGGGTGTACAGGCGCCGATCGGCGATCTCATCGTCGCGTTGCACTCCATTGCGTTCGGCGTCGCCGCCTTCGAGGCGCGTTCGCCAGCGCCATATTGCCCCTATCGCCTCGGAGATTGATGAGAACCCCCAAAGCGTAGCAGTTTTGTGGCCTTCGCATTGGAGGCTTTTCGTGCCCTCGATTTCGAAATCGCTCGTTTCGGGCCGAGTCTTCGCGATCGGACCCTTTGCCGTTCTGGCTTTCGGCGCCGCGAGCGTCCACTCCTCGGGGGATCTGGCTGGCGCGCTGCGGCCACCCGCTCAATATAGCGCCGTTGTGGCCGGCGCCTGTTCGTGAAGTCGCTTAGACTGGGAAGACATGTCACGGGAAGCACGGGAAACTTGGGCGGTTCTCGGTTGGACGCGACAGCGTTGGGATTCGGACGATCCGCCGGCAGCGCCGGCCTCCAACGCGAAGGATTGGGCGGAGCTGAGCAGAAGCGAACGGAACGCCGGGCGAAAATTTGGCTATGACGAAAGGAAATGGGACTTCGAAGATTGCCGCTGATTTTGCGGCGGCGAGATGGCTCCGCTTCGAGGGACGGCCGAGAGGCGGAGGGGTCGGCGCCGGCGATGCGGTCGAGCGCCGGACGGGCGATCGCCAACGGGCGTCGGTTCTTCTGCAATCCCTCCGGGAAGACCCAATACGCGAACGCATTCGCCGCCCTCTTCGGCAAATAACACAGTCTCGATACGCTCGCGCGGGCCGTTCCTCTCGCCCACCCCGCCGCGAGCGTTCCTTCGAGTTAGAATTGGGCAGGGCCTCACTTTGATACTCCGGTCGAAATTGCAAATGTTGACTCTGTTTCTACGATCGTTAAGCTTAACGATAAGAACGGCGCCCATCTCACCCGAGGCCACGGGTGAAGCGATGAATTTGCGAGCAAGAAACGGCTGGCGACGCCCGCTCTGCGAACCGGTCCGACGGGTGAAGGTTCATGGCTATCGGGTGCGGATTCCGACAAGCCGATACGCCGGTTTTCCACTCGTCGGACGTTTGTGGAAAGCTCCGAACCTGAGTGATATCCGGTTTGGCGGGTTCGCTAGTCGCCGCGCCTGCGGGGCGCAGCAACGCTTGGCGCGACTTTCGACATCGGGTGTCGGCCACGGCGGCGGCCGGAGAGTGCGTTATGTTCAAGATCGTTGAGGACTATTCGACGCCATTTCGACGAGACGCCGAAGGCAAAGTCTTTCGCGTGGCCGTTGTGGGTGGAGGTCCAGGGGGTATGTTTTCGGCTTGGCAGCTGGCCTCGAAAGCCGGAACTCAGTGCCATGTCACCATATTCGAGGCCAGCGGACGCCTGGGCGGCAAGATCGTCACAAAAAGCTTTCCCGGAGTGGGGCTCTACGAAGCTGGCGTCGCCGAGATCTATGACTATTCGGCGCTTGGGCCCGATCCGCTGCGTGAGCTTATCGAGAAGGACCTCAAGCTCGAGGTCAACCACATCAGCGGCGGGGCCTGCGTGTTGGATGGCCAACTGCTGCCCGACATCGATGCGCTCGACCGGCATTTCGGCCCGTCGACAGCGGCTGCGGCCAGCGCCTTTCGCGCCCGATGCGCCGAACTGATGAAGCCGACAGCTTTCTACAAGAGCGAAGTGGCGTCCGACAACGCCCATCCTTGGAGCAAGCTCTCGGGCGAGGAAGTCCTGGAGACCGAAATCGCGGACGATGCGGCGCGCCGCTACGTCCGCGTGATGTCCCACAGCGACGTCGCGGCCCCGCCGCATCTGACGAACGGCCTCACGCTCCTGAAGAACGTGCTGATGGACGTCGACGGCTACATGAACGTCTTCTCGGTCATTGGGGGCAACGAGGAGATCGTCCGCCGAATGAGCGACCAACTCGATGCCGAAGTGCGTCTCAACACTGCCGTAAGCTCGGTCGAGCCGCTCGCCGATGGGACCTATCGTCTCGAAACCGGAACCAGCGAGTTCCCCGACACGTTCATCGCCGACTACGTCATTCTTGCTTTGCCGATATCGGCGCTGGCGATGATGACATGGCGATCGCACGTCCTGCACCGCGCCGTCGTCAAGCATGTCCAGCATTTCGATCGTCCCGGCCACTACGTGCGGGCGACCTTGCTGTTCAAGAGGCCCTTCTGGCGCGAGCGTCTCGCGGGAGCCTGGTGGATGCTCGACGCTTTCGACGGGTGTTGCGTCTATGACGAAGGCGTTCGCCACGACCTCGGTCAATGGGGTGTGCTTGGCTTTTTGATCGCTGGCAACGCCGCCCTCGGCCTCGCCAACCTTTCCGACGACGAGATCGAGCAGTTGTGCCTCAAGGCCTTGCCGCCGATACTGGGCGATGCGCGTGCGCTCTTCGTCGATCGGCGCATCCATCGCTGGATGGCCTCGGTCAACGCGATTCCGGTGGCGCCCCGGAGCGTGGCCTTCGCCAGAACCATCGTCCAGATCCAGCCTGTCTGCCCGGCATCTTCCTTGTCGGCGACTATATTTTCGACGCCACGTTGAACGGCGTGCTCGATTCGTCCGACGCGGCTGCGGAGATGATCGTCGCCGACATGCTCAAGCGAAGGCGCGCCGCGCGTCGAAGAGCCCCCTCGGCCGACCTCGCCACGACGCCTCGCCAACCGGCGGGGGCCGCAGCGAACTGGTATGATTTCCATGACGGGGGGTTCCTCGCCGATATGCTGCGGCTCGTCTGGGACGCCGCGCCCGGCGCGAAGATCCTCGTCGCGGATCCGGCTCGGCGAGCGTGGCCGAGGCCTTGCGCGAGCTTGGCTATGACGCAATCGGTTTCGAGCACGATCTTGGCATGCGCGTGGGATCGTTGGCCGATTTCCGAGCGGACCGCAGTCGTCGCGACCCAGCGAAATTGCCTTTCGCCGACCGCTCGTTTGATGTCGTCCTGGAGTCTTGCCTGTGCCAAGTCCGCCGCGACCGCATCGGGCCGACCGCGGCCGAGCTGCGCCGCGTCACGCGACGAGGCGTCTTTCTCGGTTCCGTGGTCAGCGATTTGGCCGTCGATCTCGTCGAGCGCCACGATCTCTTGAACGGCGTCGAGACGCTGATTTCGCGATGGGAATGGTCCGAGCTGCTTTTCGCTCAGGGATTTGATCTCGCGCTAAGCGACCTAGAGCGTCTCGACCGGACATGGAAGCGCGCGCTCGAAGCCAATTCCGGGCCCGGGCGATGGTTTGAGGATTTGGAGAGCTTCCTCTTTTGCTTCTACTCCGCGCGGCTCCCGTTCGAGGAGATGGGCGCCGCGCTCGAGGCGACGAATTCGAAGAGGAATTGACAGTTCGGCGACTAGCCCGGCCAATTCCTTATTTGGTCGGCACGAAGAGCGACGGGGGCGTCATGGACAAGCTGGTGAACGAAGAAGCCCAGGCGTGGCGCGTCGCCTTCGCGCCGAAGCCTCCCGAGGGCGTTACGCCCCTCGTGGTCGTTCGAGAACCGGTCGATGCGGTCGCGATCGCCAATTCCATTGACGTGGCGAGTGTTCTCTCGGGTTCGGGAGAAGATCATGATGGTCTCGAAATCGTTTGGCTGCCGCCAAATGCGCGCGGGTCTCTGGAAATCGAAAAGCGCGCGGACGCTTGGTCCGCGCCCCCGGTCGGGCCGCCGCAACCATTAATCCGCGCGAGCCTCCGCTCCACTCGGGTCATCTGGACAAATGCGCGCGCAGTCATCGCGACGGCGGCGGATCAGTTGGCCGATGCGATCGACGCGGTCGTCCGATTCACCGCGACCGAACGAGCCTTGCGGGCGATTGAGCGGAGTACGGCGGAGGCGTGGGCCGAGGCCGATCGGCAGCGCGTCTTGACGGTGGCGGCGACGCGCAAGCCCACCGGGTTCCGTCGCCGTTTGGTCGCGCTGACCGAGCAGGCTTCACGAATCCGATCGGCGCATCTGCGTTTGCAAATCGCGGTCGAGCAGCTCGATCTCGAGCTCTCGACCGGCTCCAAGCGTCTCTATGCCGAGCTGGCCCTCCAGGCCAACCTTCATGATCGGATCGAGATGCGCGAGGGTCCGATCGAATTCATCAATTATCACTGCGAGCTCGCCAACAGCCGCCTGATCGAGGCGCGAGATTCCCCTGAGCACCTTGCTCATCGCCATTCTCCTTGTGGCGCAGTTGCTGGTGGAAGTCGCTTATTTCGCGGTGTTGCGGTGATCGGCCGAAGCCGTGGTCGAGATCGAGTCGGCCGCTCGGCGTACAAACTTAGGTACGGTTAATTCAGTTTCACAGTCGAGGTGAAGTCGTGGACTGGCTGCGGGCGAGCTCACTAGAATCTTATCGACGGGGAAGCGGAAGGCGAAGTCAATTTCGGTGCGCTCGTGCGCCGCGTTTGGCGTCGGAAGTGGTGGATCGTCGGCGTAACGATTGTCGCCTTGCTCGCGGCCTCGGCGACGATGGGCGTCGTCGAGCCGCGCTACATTAGCGAGGCCACGGTCCTGCCGTTTGCCCAGGAAGTCGATGTCGCCCGCGCCGGCGAGAATACGGCGGCGGAAAGCGCGCCCAAACTCGATCTCGAGGCCGTCAAATCGCAAATCGAGCTCATCGCCTCGCGCGATTTGGCGCGCCAAGCGATCCGCAAGCTCGATTTGCTCGGCAATCCCGAATTCAACTCGCCCGAGGCCAGCCTCTCGCCGATCGGCCGCCTTCTCATGTTCATTGGCGTCAGGAGCGACCTCCGCAACGCGCCTCCCGAGGACCGCGTCCTTGCCGCCTACTACGATCGCCTCCAAGTCGACCTGGTCGCGAATGCGCGCCTGCTGCGGGTCAAGTTTTCCGCCTCGAATCCCGACTTCGCCGCCAAGGCCGCCAATGTCATCGCCGAGCTTTACCTGCAGATGCGGGGGCGGCCCAGAAGGAACGATGTCGGGCGAGACGGCGAAAGACTTGCCGACTCGCTCGAGGCGCTCAAGAGAAAGGCGGCGGAGGCGGAGCACAAGGTTGAAATTTTCCGCGCCCAGTCGGGACCATTGATTGGCGACAACAAACTGCCGATGACGGAGCAGCGGCTCTCCGCCCTGACAAAGCAGCTTGCAACGGCCCGCAAGATCCAGGCCGACAGCCGGGCAAAAGCGAATCTCATTATGGAGTTGTTGCGTCAGGGGCGGGACTCGGCGATCCCAGACGTCGTCGGCGATGCGCCGATCCGCCGCGTCGCGCTGCAGAGCTCCGCGCTTCATGACCAATTCGTCTTGGATTCGCAGACCTATCTGCCGCGCCATCCGCGAATGCAGGAATTGCGCGCCCAAATCGCTTACTTCAACAACGCTCTGCGGACGCAGGCGGAGAGGGTCGCGCGCGGCCTCGAAAACGAATCCCGCGCCGCGGGCGCGAGCGTCGAGGCGCTCACCGCCTCGCTGAATTCCCAGCAAAGGGAGGTGGCGGCGCTAAATGCCCAACAGATGGAGCTGCGCGCGCTGGAGCGTGACGCCGCCGGGGCGCGCGATCAGCTCGATTCATTTCGCCTGGCGCACGGCGAAGCGCTGACGAAAGAATCGAGCGACGCCGCGCCGGTCGGCGCGGCGCTCGTCGCGCGCGCCGTCCCGGCCCAGCTTCCTTCCTTTCCCAAAGACATCCCGGCGCTCGTCGTCAGCGCTTTTGGCGGCTTTTTGCTCTCGTTCGGGGCCATAGTCGCGCACGAGGTTTTTCACGGGTCGAGCCCACCGCGCCGAGACCGTGGCGTCGATCGGCGGGTTGAAGCCATTGACGTCCTTCTCGACCGAGCTGCCGCAACGCCTCAGCCGCCGGCTGATTCACGTCCGGCCGCAACGCCGATCGCCGCGACCGCAGCGGCGTCGACGGAGGCGGACGCGCGCGAGATCGGCGAGCGACAGGGACTCGCCGCGCTTGCGGCGCGGATCGAGCAATTGAAGCGGGAGACGCGCGGCGTTTCGGCGCTCGTCTGCGGTCTCGACAGAGCGGCCGCTTCGGCCGCGGCGGCGATCGAAATTTCACGAATTCTGGCCAGTGCGAACCGCGCGATCCTGGTGGACGTCGAAGACGAGGGGCCAGGCTTCGGCGGCCTCATCGCCGAACAAGACGGCTTCGGCGTCGCCGACGTGCTTGCCGGCCGAAAGTCGCCCGCCGAGGCCGTCCACCACGATCTCGGCTCGTCCCTGAGCATTCTGCCCGCCGGCCGCCGGCGCGAAAACGAGAAGATCGATCGGGAGCGCCTCGACGCCGTGCTCGAGGCGCTTATCGGCGCTTACGATATCGTAGTGATCAACGGTCCGCCGCTCGCCGACGGCGACCGCTCGCTCGATTTCGCCCGCTGGACCGATGCGATCGTGCTCGTTGCGTCAAGCGGCGTGACCGGTCAGGTCACGCTGACCGCCATCGACAAGTTGGTCGACGCCGGCGCCATGAACGTCCAGGTGTTGACGGCTGACGACGGCGCAAAATCCGCTGCGAATTCGCCCGCGCACGAGAAGACGTCGGTCTTTTGATCGCATGCGGGACATCAACGCCCGATGGTCTCGTCGCCGCCGCGCTCGAGGCTCGTTTTGCGCTTGAGACTTGCTGCACGGCCGCGTGCGGCGACATGGGGTCGCGCCCGTGCGCCATTCGATCCCAAGTCTGGAGGGCGAAAAAACGCCTCAACTCCCCAGGCTCGAAAACGCGGCGGCTGTCGGCAATCGAGAATTCTCGTCGAAATCGTTCGATTGGGTAATTCTCGAGATCGATGTTGCGATATTTCGCAACAATCTCGTCGCAGGCGCGGTTGAGAACTTCGGAACCGGCGTCGAGGCGGCGGACGATGACCCGTCCGGTGGCGGACAATCGAGTATCAAAACGTCGAGATCGGACCGAAAATCGCTCAGTCTCGGTAGGAGTTTCCACACATCGCCGGCCCGCCACGTCCGCATCGAGCCGACGGTCGGCGCTGATGTCGCGATTGGCCATCTCGAGGGCCCGATCGAGCCGTGTCGGCGCTGTTGTCCTGCTCGGCCGGACCGCCCTAAGGGCGGCCGACCGCCCGCTCCCGGCGCCCCCCCCCCCCGTCGCCTGATCAGCCCAGGCTCTTCTTGCGCGCCGCGATCACCGCGTCGGCGGTGCGGCCCGACAATTCCGCGAGATGGTCGAACTGGGTTTCGAAGGCGCCGACGCCGGACGTGGCGGAGCGCAGTTCGACGATGAGATCGCCGATTTCCGCTTCCGGGATCAGGGCGCGCAACGCTTCCCACCCGTCCCAGCCCTTGCGCGCCTCGAAGCCGAGGATTTGCCCGCGCCGGGCGCTGACCAGCGCGCTAGCGCGCGCCAGCGCGTCGGAGGGCACGTAGATCGTCACGGCGAGAATGGGTTCAAGCAGCACCGGACGGGCCTTGGGCAGCGCTTCGGCGAGCGCGACCTTCGCTGCGGCGCGGAACGCCATGTCGGAGGAATCGACGGTGTGATAGGAGCCGTCGACCAGCGTGACGGCGACGTCAACGACGGGGAAGCCGAGCGGCCCGCGCGTCAGAGCGTCGCGGGCGCCCATCTCGACGGAGGAGAAATACTGCCGCGGCACCGTGCCGCCGTGGACCCGCTCGGAAAAAGCGAAGCCTTCGCCGCGTTCGCGCGGGCTGACTTCGACGAGGACGTCGCCGAACTGGCCGTGTCCGCCCGACTGCTTCTTGTGACGGCCGCGCACTGTCACGCCGTCGCGGATCGTCTCGCGATAGGCGACGGTTGGCTTGCCGGCCTCGACCGCGACGCCGAAGCGTCCTTCGAGGCGTTCGGCGATCACCCGCAGGTGCATTTCGCCCTGGCCCATCAGCTTGAGCTCGCCCGATTCCTGGTCCTGGACATAGGCAAGCGAGGGATCCTCCTCGCACAGCTTGGTCAGCGCGGCGGCGAGCCGCACTTCGTCCTTGCGGTCCTTGACGTGAATGGCGATGGCCTGGGTCGCGTGCGGCGGCGGAACGAGCGGCGCCGCTTCCGGCGGCTTCTTGTTGTCGCCGAATCGATCGCCGGTCAGCAGGCTTTCGAGGCGGGCGAAGGCGACGGTGTCGCCCTCTTCGGCGCGCGGCAGCTTGGCGGAAACCCCGCCAATCAGCCTTGCGATCCCAGCGATGCGTTCCTCGCTGCCGCGCGAGCTGATGACGCCGGCGCCGTCGCTGAAGGCGCCGCGCAGCACGCGCGCCAGCGACAACTTGCCGCCATGAGCGGTGTGGATGGTGCGGATGATCTGGGCGAGCGCCGGCCCCTCCGGCTCGACGCCGAGCCGCGCGCGCGTCTGCGTCACGCCGGGCGCCTCGTGGCGCAGCGCCTTGAGGAGCCGCGTTACGCCGTGGCCGGCGGTGGCCGATCCCATCAGCAACGGCACGATATGACCCTCGCGCAATTCGCGCGCCAGATCGTCGAACACCTGATCGCGCGGCGGCTCAATGTCGCTGATGAGCTGCTCCATCAGCGCGTCGTCGTAATCGGCGAGGCGCTCGAGCATGGAATAGCGCGCCTTTTTCTCGTCGCCGGCGACGCCGGCGGGCATCTCGACCACGCTGGAGGGCTGGGAGTCGCGGTAGACAAACGCGCGCTCCAGCGCCAGATCGACGAAGCCGCTGGCGACGCCGTTCTCCCAGATCGGAATCTGGCGCAGCAGGAGGGGCGCGCGCGAAGCCGGCTGCAACATCTCCAGAGTTTCGCGCACGCCGCCCGCGGCGAGGTCGATCTTGTTGAGAAACAGCATGCGGGGAACGCGAAGCTCCTCGAGCTCGCGCAAAATCACCTGCAGCGCCGGCGCCTTGCGCGGATCGGCTTCGCAAACGACCACCGCCGCGTCGCAGACGGGCAGCGCGAAACGCATGTCGTGGGAGAACTCGACCGAGCCCGCGCAATCGAAGAAAGTGAAGCGGTCGCCCATGTATTCGACGCTGGCGACGTTAGGCTCGACGCTCATGGCGTGGGCGCGCGCCTCGGGGCTGGAATCGCCGACGGTGGTTCCATCGCGCACCGAGCCCTGCCGCGCCGCGCCGCCGGCGCGCACCACCAAGCCTTCGAGTAGGCTGGTCTTGCCGCTCTGGAAAGGGCCGACGATCGCGATCAATCGAGGTCCGGCAATTCTGGGTTCGCCATTTTGACCACTCGCGACCATCGCCTTACTCCTATTTCCGCCCCGGAAGCGCTTAGAATCGCTCCGCGCCTACGTCCAGGCTAACCCTTTGATGTATGCTTACAAGTCTTGGCGCTCGGCGCAAGCGGTCGTTTGGCGCAGGCGAAGGGCGCCTGTGGCCACCGGCGGGCGGTTGCGATAGGAACGGCGGTTCGAGGGCCGCCGCTCGCCGCGCTGGCGCCCTTCGGACCTCGGGAAGGACGGCATGAAGGACACCGCGATTCTTGACGGCGAAGGGCTGACCGCCGCGCTTGGCGGACGTTCGATCGTGCTCGTCGGCATGATGGGCGCGGGCAAGACCTCCGTCGGCAAGCGGCTCGCCCAGCGTCTCGGCCTGCCCTTCGTCGACGCCGACGCCGAGATCGAGGCGGGCGCGCAAATGACGATCCCGGAGATTTTCGAGCGCTTCGGCGAGGCCTATTTTCGCGAAGGCGAGCGCCGGGTCATCGCCCGGCTCCTGGACGACGGACAGAAGGTCCTGGCGACCGGCGGCGGCGCCTTCCTCAGCGAGGCGACCCGCCGGCGCATCGCCGAGCGGGGCGTCTCCGTGTGGTTGAAGCCCGATTTCGAGGTGTTGCTGCGCCGGGTGCGCAAGCGCTCGAACCGTCCGCTGCTGCGCACCGCCAATCCCGAGCAGACCCTGCGGCGTCTGCTCGACGAGCGCACCCCGACCTACGCCCTGGCGGACATGACGATCGAATCGCGCGAAGGGCCGCATGACGCGGTGGTCGACGCGATCCTCGCCGGGTTGCCCCGGCGCGTCGTTTCGCCGCATGACGATGCGACCCCCCGCGGCTCGGCGCCGCGCGAAGTCGAGGTCGCGCTCGGCCGCCGCGCCTACAGGATTCTGATCGGCGACGGGCTTGTCGCCACGGCGGGGGCGCATATTGCCCGTCTTGCGCCCGGCGCGCAGTGCGCCGTCGTCACCGACGAGACGGTCGCGTCGTTACACCTGGAGAGATTGAGTCGCAGCCTCGCCGAGGCGGGGCTGAAGACGAGCGTCATCGTCTGTCCGCCGGGGGAAGCGACGAAATCCTACGCCGAATTCGCCCGCGTCAGCGACGCGCTGATCGGCGCCCATATCGAACGGCGCGACATCGTCGTCGCGTTCGGCGGCGGCGTGATCGGCGACCTCGCCGGCTTTTGCGCCGCCTGCCTGAGGCGCGGCGTGCGCTTCGTGCAAATGCCGACGACATTGCTCGCGCAAGTCGATTCCAGCGTCGGCGGCAAGACGGCGATCAATTCGCCCGCCGGTAAGAACCTGATCGGGGCGTTTCATCAGCCCTCGCTCGTGCTTGCCGACACCGGCGTGCTCGACACGTTGAGCCCGCGCGAATTCCGCGCCGGATACGCCGAGACCGTCAAATACGGTTTAATCGGCGATCGCGGTTTTTTCGATTGGTTGGAAACGCGCTGGCGCGAGGTGTTTTCCGGCGGCGCGGCGCGTCTCGACGCGATCGCCGCCAGTTGCGCCGCCAAGGCGCGCGTCGTCGCCGCCGACGAGACCGAACAGGGCGAGCGCGCGCTGCTCAATCTCGGCCACACCTTCGGCCACGCGTTCGAGCGGCTGACGCGCTACGACGGCGCGCGCCTCGTCCATGGCGAGGGCGTGGCGATCGGCATGGCCTGCGCGTTCCGCTTTTCGCGCCAACTTGGCCTGTGCTCCGGGCAGGACGCGGTGCGCGTGGAGAACCACCTCAAGACGATTGGTCTGCCGACCCGAATCGCCGAGATCCCCGACCTCGACGCCGATGCGCCGGCGATCCTGGCGGCGATGCGCCAGGACAAGAAGGTCGAGCGGGGACGGCTGACCTTCATCCTCGCCAAAGGCATCGGCGAGAGTTTCATCGCCAAAGACATAACCGAGGCGCAGATCCTGGAGTTCTTGCGGCGCGAGATCGCGCTGGCGTAGGGGCGGTTTCGCCGACCGTCGATCGCGCCGGGCGGCATTCACGGGCGCCAATTTGCCGCAGCGCAGCGACGAAATATCGCTGTTCCACGGCGACCGCGAAGCGGCGACGCTGTTGACGGCCCCCATCGAATAGTCATATAATTCACGTCAATGGAGATCGCGATGCAACGCGAGAATGGCTGGGTCGCGATCATGCGGCCAGCCGCGCAGTGGAGGGCCCTATGACCAAAATGAAAGCATTGTTAGGCGCAGCAGTCGGGGCGGTCGCATTCGCGGCGCTTACCGTCTCGGCTTCGGCGTTGACTATCGGCTTCTCGCAAGTCGGTCATGAAAGCGACTGGCGGACGGCCTTCTCTCAGAGCATGCAGGACGAGGCGAAGGCTGAGGGCATCGACCTCAAGTTCTCCGACGCCAATCAGAAGGAAGAAGACCAACTGAAGGCGGTGCGCTCGTTCATCTCCCAGAAGGTCGACGCCATCGTCATCGCGCCGATCGTCGTCACCGGTTGGGATCAGGTTCTCAAGGAAGCCAAGGCCGCCAACATTCCGGTCTTCGTGGTCGATCGCGACATCGACACGGCCGACAAGTCGCTTTTCGTCTGCCGTATCGCGGCCGACTTCAATCTTGAAGGCCGTCTCGCCGGCGCGTGGGCCGCGCAGGCCCTCAAGGGCAAAGGCAACATCGTAGAGCTGGTCGGCACGGTGGGTTCCGCCGCGGCGGAATATCGCAAGACCGGCTTTAGCGCCGTTCAGGCGTTGTTCCCGCTGATCAAGACCGTCAAGTCGCAGAGCGGCGACTTCACCACCCAAGGCGGCAAGGAAGTGATGGAAAGCTTCATCAAGGCGACCGACGGCCTGAAAGACATCAAGTTGGTTTGGGCGCATAACGACAACATGATGCTGGGCGCCATCCAGGCGATGAAGGAAGCCGGATTGAAGCCGGGGTCCGACATCCTGACGATCTCGGTGGACGGCGTGCCGGATATCTTCAAGGCGATGATCGCGGGCGACGCGAACGCCTCGGTCGAGCTGCGCTCCGACATCGGGCCGGACATCTTCGGCGTCGTCAAAGCCTACCTCGGCGGCAAGAAGGACTGGCCGCGTTGGGTCGTGATTCCCAGCGATCTGCACACGATCTCGGACGCCGCCGCAGTGCTGAAGAAGAAGGGTGGCTAACAATCTGATCCGTGGTCGCGTCTTCGTTCCGTAGCGACCGATGAGCGGCGCCCAGCGACGTCGAATGACTGGGCGCCGTTTTTATGCCGAGGCCGCTTGAATCGCACGCGAACGCGCCATAACAATGCTAGAGCGGGAGATTCGCGTGACGGAAGCGACGGCGGCACGAGTTGAACTACAAGGCATTTCCAAGTCGTTTCCGGGAGTGCGAGCGCTCGAGAGCGTCGATTTCCGGCTGAACGCCGGAGAAGTTCACGCCTTGCTTGGGGAGAACGGCGCCGGCAAGTCCACCCTCATCAAGGTCATGACCGGCGCGGTGGCGCGCGATTCGGGCACGATGCTGCTCGACGGCGAACCCGTCGACTTTGGCAGTCCGGGCGAGGCCCGCGCGCTGGGCGTCAGCACGGTCTACCAGGAAGTGAACCTCATCCCGACGATGTCGGTGACCAAGAATCTGACGCTTGAGCGCCAGCCGCGGCGTTATGGGTTCATTTCGTGGCGGCAGGCGAACGCGCGCGCGCGCGAGCGGCTCAAACGCTTGAATCTCGATATCGACGTTGAGCGGCCGTTGGCCTTCTATTCCGTCGCCATTCAGCAGCTTGTGGCGATCGCGCGGGCTCTGGAAGAGGACACGCGGGTTCTCGTGCTCGACGAACCGACGGCGAGCCTCGATGCGCGCGAGGCTGAACTGCTGTTTTCGATTTTGCGCGATCTCAAGACGCGCGGCATCGCCATCGTCTTCATCACCCATTTCATCGACCAGGTTTACCAGATCGCGGACCGGATCTCGGTGCTGCGCAACGGCCGCATGGTCGGCACGGCGCCGACCGCGGAGTTGCCGCGCCTCAAGTTGATCTCGTTGATGATCGGTCGCGAGTTCGAGCAGGTCCAGGCGCAGCGGGAGGTCCGAGGGACTGTGGCGTCCGGCGAGCCGATCCTGGCCGTGGAGGGTCTGGGTCGGCGGCGATACATGGGCAATTTTGACCTGCAGTTGCGCGCCGGGGAAGCCGTCGGGCTCGCCGGCCTGCTCGGGTCGGGCCGAACCGAGACGTGCAAACTGGTGTTCGGAGCGGTTCACGCCGACGCCGGCCAGATTCGTTTCGAGGGCAAGCCGATCACGCTCCGCTCGCCGCGCCAGGCGGTGCAGTTGGATATCGGGTTCTGCCCCGAAGATCGCAAGGCTGACGGGATCATTCCCGAACTCACCATTCGCGAAAACATCGTGCTCGCCTTGCAGGTCAAGCGCGGCGTATTCAGCCGCATTCCGCACGACGAACAGGAGCGGGTCGCCCAGGAGATGATCAAGGCGCTGGCGATCGCCACTCCCGACGCCGACAAGCCGGTCGGCCAGCTTTCAGGCGGCAACCAGCAGAAGGTGATCCTGGCCCGGTGGCTGGCGTCCAAGTCGCGCATCCTCATTCTCGACGAACCGACGCGCGGCATCGACGTCGGCGCGCACGCGGAAATCGTTGCGTTGATCCGCCGTCTGTGCGCGGAAGGCATGGCGTTGCTCGTAGCATCGTCGGAGCTCGACGAGATCGTGATGGTGAGCGATCGGGTCGAAGTGTTGCGCGACCGGCACCAGATCGGCGAGATCGTCGGCGCCGACGTCACCCGTGAAAACATCATCCATATGATTGCTGGCAGCTGAAATGGCACACGCGGACAAATCACGGGCGCTCGCGCCGAGCCGATGGTCGTTGGGCGACCTGAGCAGTCGACCAGGGTTCTGGCCGGTTATGGTTCTGGCGTTGGCGCTCGTCGCTATCGCCGTGGTGTCGCCGGGTTTCTTTTCGATCACAATCTTCCAGGGACGTCTGTTCGGCAGCCCGATCGACGTGCTCTATCGCGCCACGCCGACCGCGCTGGTGGCCCTGGGCATGGCCGTGGTGATCGGCACCAAGGGCATCGATCTTTCCG
>CAVWKL010000262.1:0-6792 GCA_963755075.1 uncultured Alphaproteobacteria bacterium | reverse complement strand
CTGGGCGCTCGGCGTAACGGCGGAATGCCTTTTGTTCATTTTCGGCGGACGCCATATCAAAAGCGTCCATCACGCGCTGCGGCTTTTGCTGCTGGGCGCGGGCGGCGGCGTGCTGCGCTGGCTCGCTATGAGCTTCAATCCCGGCGCCGGCATTGTGCTCTGCCTGCAGCTGATGCATGCCTTTAGACTTCGCGGCGACCTATATGGGATCGGTGCTGGTGCTCGGCTGGCTGGCGGGGCCCGGCCACCGCGCCCGCATGCAGGGCTGGTCCTCGACCGCGATGGCGTCGCCGTGGGCTAGACTCGAGGCTCGAGGGCCGCCAAATGCCTCGCCAACGCTCATCGGCGAGGACACTCGGCGTCGGAGCGTGACCGCCCAATCGGCCGCGGCGCGGCGTCTTGCCCCGAAATCGAACGACGCGGGTTTGCCTCTCACTTCCCCGGCGCCGCCCCGCCAGCGTTGCGGCGCGTCCATTCCTCCCGTTCGTAATCCTCGAACGCCGCGATCATGGCGCGATAGCTGCGCTCGGCGACGCTCTCGGCCAGGCCGTCCGCCCTGGCGATCGTCTTGACCTTGGCGATGATCGCCTCGACGCGCGCCGGGGCGCTGACCGCCGCGGGGTCAGCTTTGAAGCGGCCGGCCTCGGCGACGTATTTGCCCCGCTCCGCCATCAGCGCGATCATCTGGCGATCGATCCTGTCGATGTTGTCGCGCACTTCGGCGAGGCTCGCGCAGCACTTGCCGCCGTCGACGGAAGGCGCGCCCCAATAGGCGCGATTGGCCCCCGCGTCGTCGCCGGCGCGCGCGGCGCTCGAGGGAAAGGCCAACAGGAGAGCAAGAAGAAACGGGCTCGGGTTCATGCGAAGACCTTTTCGAGAGCGGGTTGGCCGCACGAGGCGGGTCGACCTCCGAGTTGGAACCGCGCGAGGCGGGACGGGCGGCGGCGTTGCCTTTCGACGCCTGTTCGTCGCCGCCCTCCCGCGCTATTTTCGCTTCGGACCCGCCGCACGCAAGCTCAAAGGGATCCCTGGGCTATGGCGCGAATCGGAGGGCCGTCGCGCGGCGGGGGCGCCGGTTCCCTTCGATCGGCGTTGGCTCTAGCCGATCAGCACGTCCTTGAGGAGTCGGCGCGGACTTGGCGGACCTGCCTGCGACGCGAGCCCGGCGCGGAATGAAAACGTCGCCTGCCAATCGTCGCCGGTCAGGCGCGCCATCCGCGCGGCCCAGGCCGCGCCGAGCCCCCCTGCCGCTCGCGGTCGATCATCTCGATGGGCTGGTTGAGCGGCTGCATCGCCACGCCGAGCGCGGCGGCGCGCAAATGCAGCCGTTGCCAGGCGCGGCCCGCCGCGATCGCGCTCGGGCGGTCGTAGCGGTCGCGCACGGCGATGAGCCCGACAAGCGGCGCGCTCGCAAGCTGAACGTCGCGCGTCTGATCGAGCCAGGCCTTGTGGCTGGCGGCGGCGGAGACCGGAATGAGACGCGCCAACGCCAACGTGAGGGGGGACAGTCCGGCCGCCTCGAGCGTCGGCCCGTCGCGATGCGCCTCGATCGCGGCGCGCGAGGCGCGAAACCAGCGGTCGCTGTCGGCGATCATCGCTTCGTCGGCGATGATCGCCTCGGTGGCCTCGACGACCGCGGCGTCGAAGCGCCGGCGCGGCTCGCCCGCCTCGATGAGGACGACGCGAACGTCGTCGCCGAACTCGGCCTCGGCGACGAAATCGCGCCACGCCTGCGGCAGCGCCCGGCCGCGATCGTAAGCGTAACGGTTGGTGTGGCGAAAAGGGATGGCGAGATAAAGGGCGTCGGGCGCGGCGGGCGCGATTTGCGTCAGGCGCAGCGTCGCGGCGTGAACCGGCGCTTGGCGCTCGGTCAGCCCCGTCAGCGATCCCGGCGCCGTCTCGATCTCAACCGCGAAGCCGTTGGGACCCGCGGCGAGCGCCATGTTCTCGATCGCGCAGCCGAGGCCCAGATGCATCTCGCGCACATAGGCGTCCATCGCCCCGAGATTGCGCTTGAGGTCGGCGAAGACCGCGATCGCGTCGGCGCGCACCGCGAACAGCCAGGGCTGCGTATCGTGGGGATTGGCGGCGAGAAGGGCGGCGGCGACGAGCGCCAGGGGCGCGCCGCGGATCGACGGATCGTTCCAAAGCCGCCAGGGCGCATAGGCGTCCCCATCCGCCAACGGACGGCCGACGACATCGACCGCGCGCAGCATTCCGCCGGCGCAGGCGAGAATGACCGCGCCGCCCCCCAAGGCCAGGAGGCCGCGTCGGCTTGGGGCAAGCGATTTCATATCGTTCTCCGTCTTCCTGTCACCGATAGGTGACATTTTGCGCAAAAAAATCAGCCATCGCGCATGACGCCGTCGATCAGCGAGTCGATGGCGGCAAGAATCCGCTCCCAATCGTCCTCGGTCCTGATTCCGACGCCGCTCATGACGCGAATCGTTCGCGCCCGCACCGCGAGATAATTGATGGCGACGCCGAGCAGCGTGCCGACGGCTTCGACGTCGACGGAGGCGGGCAGCCGGTAGCGTTCGACCATCCACGCCGACAATTCCAGCGCGCGGCGCTCGCGCAAAGCCTCCAGCGCGACGACGAGCCGGGTGCGGTCGGTCAACTCGGCCGCGAGCACCGCGAGGGTCACGGGGCGCGCGCGCAGCGCCTCGGCGTGGCGGCGGAGAATCGTCTTCATCGCTTCGGCCGCCGGCGTCCGCGAGGAATCGATCCCGCGCGTCAGTTCGCCGACGTCCCACCAGAAATCGCCCTGCGCGGCGAAGGCGGCGTAAACGCCTTCGAGGTCGCCGAAGTAACGGTAGATGAGAACCTTGTCGCAACCCGCCTCGCGCGCCAGCGCGTTCACTCCGATCGCCGCGACGCCGTCGCGAACGATCATGCGGCCGACCGATACGAGGATGCGCGCGCGCATCGCCTCGGAGTCGCGGGCGCGAGCCGGCTTTGCGATTGATGTCACCATACGGTGACATTTAGGCGGAAATCCTGCCGCCGTCAAGGCCGGGGATGGCCGTCGCGGTCGAAACGACGGCGAGGGATTGGCGCGCTTCCGCCTCACGAGCGCAGGTAGACGCCGCCGAAGGCGCCATACCCGCACGTGTCGCCGGCCTCGACCAAGAGGTACGCCCCGACGGTGCGCAGGCGCAGGCGGCAGGCCTTCTCCGCCGCCGCCGCGACCGGGATCGGCTTGCCCTCGGGGCCTATCGCGAATTCGACCCGGTCGCCCTGCGGTTCGATCTCTCCCGAAATGACGACGCCGTAAAGTTCGGCCGTGATCACGACCCGCTTGTCGTCGACATGCTGGATGGTGATCCGGCGATTATCGGGCGGGGCGACCCAGAACCCGTACCAATCGGCGATGGCGAGCGGCGGGAAAGGCTGCAAGTCGGCCGTCGGAAGCCAGCCTTCGGTCCTGCGGCCGTGGACGTCGACGGCCAAGGCGCAGGTGTAGGGGCCAAGGGTCCGCCCGGTGAGCACGATGTCGCCGGCAATGACGTAGGAAGGGCTGCGGCAGGCGGGCGAGGCGTCGGGACAGGACGGCATTTCGGCGCCGCCGTGAACGAAATAGAGGCGTTTGGCTTGCCCCCGCACGCCGGCGTCGCCCGTGGTCATGTCCTGCGACACGCCCCCGACGCCCGAACAGTCGCGCGCCGTCGCCGCGCCGGCGGCTGGATTGGCGAGCGCGATCGCCGCCGCGAACCCCGCCAATGCGGCCGCGCCTTTGACCGTCGGCCGCGCCGGTCGGCGCTTCATCGATCTCGAGGCCATTCGCGCTCTATCCACTTGATCCTCTTGCCGCGGCGTCGGCGCCGCGCATCGCCGCGTCGCGTTCTCCGCCATTACGGTCCGTTTGGGCGAGGGCGCGCGGCGGCAATGAAACTGTCGCACGAATCACCGAAAATGCCGGCATTCTCCAAACCGGAGACCAAGCCTCGATGGGCGATTGCGTCGACGCCAGTTCTTGCCGCAAGCTTCCTCCGCCCGCGCATAGGCTCCGATCGGAGCATCCGATTTCCCCCCTTTCGACCGTTTCGCGCGCCTGGGCGACCGCGCGAGCGTGGTTTCGCGCCCGCCAACGCGAATAAGGGGTTCCGCCAGTGACCAAGCGCATCGAGAAGCAGAAGCGTCGCAACGGCCGGTCGGCCGACGGGACACCGCCGAGATCATCCCCCTGTACAAGGCCAAATTCCGCGCCGAGCGCGCGCCGGCGCCGATCCGGCCGCTCAACGCGACCCAGGCCGAATATCTCGACGCGCTGCGTGCGAGCCCGCAGGTCTTCGTGCTCGGCCCGGCGGGAACCGGCAAGACCTGGATCGCGGCGACCTATGCGGCCGATCTCTATCGCGCCCGCCAGGTCGAGCAAGATCATCCTCACCCGCCCCAACGTGCCGTGCGGGCGCTCGCTCGGCTTCTTTCCCGGCTCGCTGGAAGAGAAGTTCGCGCCCTGGGCGGCGCCGGTCGTCGAAGCGATCCGCGACCGCATCGGCGCCGCGGCCTTCGACATCGCGCTGAAGAAGCGGCGAGATCGAAATGGTCGCCGTTCGAGGTCATGCGCGGGCGGTCGTGGAAGGACGCCTTCGTCCTGCTCGACGAGGCGCAGAACGCCACGCCGGCCGAGATCAAGATGTTCCTCACCCGCATCGGCGAGGATTGCACGGTGGTGATCAACGGCGACGTCAGCCAGTGCGACCTCGAGCAGGCCTCCGGCCTGCGCGTCGCGCTCGACCTCGTCGCCGCAGCGCCGCCTGCCGGTGCCGGTGATCGAATTCACCCTCGCCGACATCGTCCGCTCCGGCATCTGCGCCATGTGGGCGCGGGCGTTCGAGGAGGCGCGCCTCTAGCGGCGCGAGGCGGTTGTTGAGGAGCGCGGGGGCGCGAGACCGGGCTGCCTCTGACCGCCGCCGCTCGCGTCACCGGATGAGCTGTGTCTCGCCCGAGGAGCGCAGTCCAGTATCGCGTCCCCGTAATACTATTTTCGTGAAAGCTAGAAGGTGGTATTCGAGGGCCACGACAAGGCCTTCGCCTCGAAAGGGCAACGCGAAGGCGAGCGTGTCCGAATTGTAATTCAATTTGTCCTTCGCACCGTAGTTTTCGCAAAGCACTCGCCGACGGCCGGCGGCAACGCGATAGGGGGATATTTTCCGGTACTGTCGGAAATTGCGAACCAAGCTAACAGACGCGTATTGCTTTGCGCGTCGACCACCATAGCGACGATTTCGAACTGATGGCCAATGTCGCGTTCGACGCCGAAGGTCGTGAACACTTTCCAATTGCCGCTGGCGTCGATCGTCGCTGGTCCATCCCCCTGCGGCCACCAGTTCGCAAGTCCGGTTCGACGTGCAAACAACCAAACGTATCCCTGGACCGGAGTTTTCACTACCCCTACCACGTCTCCATCGCCACCGACCGCACTATTTTCTGTCGGATTAACGATCGTCACGCAACCAACTACCTTGCCAGGTTGTTGCGCAGAGGCGCTACTGGCAACAATCGTCGCCGCTAGCAAGCACGAAACTAAAGATGAGAGCCGCTTTGATATTACAGACATTTCTCACACTCCCCAACATCTCTGAATAGACGATCCTCTATTATTGAATATTCTTAAATGCCTCCATGTAAAAACCTAGAGCTGAATCGTAATTTCGCCCTCTAAATTGTTCAACCGCACGCTCGAAAGCGCTCCTATTGAAATATATAGACACGTCTTCAGGAAGTAGTCTATACGCTTGGTCGAATAACATAATAGAGTCAATATCGCGCAATCCAACCGCGTATCGTGCGCGCGCGCCTGACAGTTTTTCTTTGAATACACTTCTCAATTCTGCATCATTATATTTATCAATCGATTTCAACGCGGAGTTCAATTCTGCTTCCGACTCCGCACATTCTAATGTGTAAGTTGTAACAAGAAATAAATAATCTGGGGTTGCTTTAAGTGCGAAATCATGTATAATTCGTTGTTTTCTGTGCGTCTCGTCATCATTCTTGCAGCTAGCGCGATCCATTAAGCTCAGGAATAACGTTGCCTGCTTTATATTATAATCGCTCACCGCGTCGGAGTGAGTGGCTAAATGCGAGACGTAAGTCTCAGCAAACATTGTCGCCCATCCGAGGGCCGCGACAACGCCGACGAACGCGCCTCCAAATCCTCTGCCGAAAGCTCCGTGTCCACTTACGAAATCTTTCAAACTGCGCCAAAATCGCTTGGAAAAACCATTATTGTGCGTGTTTTTTGACGCAGAAGGCTCGCCTTCACTGGTACTATTCTTGCTTGTCGTCATATTGCGGCCCCCGAAATGGACCGGCTCGGCATTTACCAAATGTCGCATGCCAAAAGCAAGGGAAAAGCATGTGCGGCTCTACTTTCAGCTTGCTCACAGGATAACGGGGATAACGGGGACATGATACACATTGCGCGATCTCTAGGATCTTTTTGAGCCGTGGCCCGCCCGTCGCGCATCGTCATTGCCGATGCCCCCATCATGGGACCCGGCGCGGCAATCGGCCGCTGGCGTCTTTCGCGGAGCCGGGCGACTCTAACCCGATCGGATCGGGAATTTTGCGTCTTGTCCACGTAACCGTCCCTATACGCGTCTCCGGCGCACTGTTCCCGTCCCCGGGCGCCTTGGGTTCGCTTGATCCGAATTGTCCCAAAAATTGTCCTTTCTGAAAAACACAAATCATGCTAGTCTCGCGGCAACATTCGTCGCCTTGCCGGCGGGGCTCGGCGCGCGCTTTCGACGCGACGCCGGGGTGGACATTCGAAGGAGGGCAATG
>CAVWKL010000261.1:0-3136 GCA_963755075.1 uncultured Alphaproteobacteria bacterium | reverse complement strand
GTGACGCGTCGTCCCGGTGATCAACTCCACTCGACGATAGCGCCGATCGCCGTTGTGATGGTCATGATGAGTGTCACTATGACTGTCATTGTTCACGGCGAGGTCCGACCCATCGATAACCCGCTCACGATGCTACCGGACGCCGCGCAATTTGGTAGGTGCGGTCGCCGTGCCGCTTACAGTCAAAATGTTTGACTAATTGTCAGGCCTGAATCTTTCCGTGGAGTTAAGCGCAGCCTCCATCTGGAGAATTTCGGTTAGTGTCACGACGCAAAGCGCCCGATGCGCAGGCGCGCAATTCCGATCGGCGTCAGTTGGTCAGGTGCGCACTTTGGCTCGCGGCGTTGAACAAATTGCTCAGGTCCACTCCAAGATCGTCGCCGATCGCGGCTTGATAGAATAAGCCCGGCGACGCGCAGGCCTGAAGGGCCGAAGCGATATCCGACTGAAACGGTGCGACATTTTGCTCGTAATACGTGTCGTTGGGCGTCGCCAGATAGGTCGTGTAGAGAATGGCGATTTCGATGCCGCGGTTCTTGATCGTCGTGCAGTAATCCGTGGCGAGCGGCGAGGCGTTGATCTGCTGAATCAAGCGTACGCCGTCGGACAACTCGTCATCTACACCGTCGGTGACGAAGAACAGCACTTCCTGCGGCGTATCGCCGGCGACGTTGGTGCCATTTCCGGGGTCGGGCATCGTCGCGTTGATGCTGCTCAGCGCGACGTCGTAATTCGTCGCGACGTCGCCCTGGCCGGCGACCTTGACGCCGGCGTCGCAGGCAGCGGTCGTGCAGAGATAGTTGTTCGCGTACATTTGCATGACGACGAAATTCGGCGAGGCCGCGTTCCACCCGGACGTGTAACCTTCCGTCAGGCCCATAACGAGGTTGTTGTTGGCGGCGGCGCCGGGGTGGCGCCGGGGACGCTCCACGGCGTGTCCATCGAATAGACCGCGAAGCGATAGACCGGCGCGACCGGTTCGGGCGAGGACGCCTGTGCGGCGCTGGCGGTGTACATCAACGAATTGCTCGAACAACAGACGGCGCTGTTGAGCTCGTCCAGCCGCAGCGTGATGTTATTCTTGCGCGCGAGCTGGTAATTGTCGATCTGCGTCCCTTGCGAGGCTGAGCAGTACGAATTGCCCCCGGAACCCATCGAGTTGTTGAGCGCCGGGATGCTGTAGCTGGTCGACGAACCCGAGGTCTTGGCGCAGGGATTTCCCTCGGTGTCAATGTTGTTGGTGCTCGCCTGATGGCAGGCGAAGGCGCAGCCGCCGTCCTGCTGCTGCGCAGTGAGGGAGATCATCGTGTTGATGCCCGCTTGCGTCGCGGGCAGAGACATCGAAGGCGAATTGTCGAGCAGCAAATAGAAATCGATGTTGGGCGCGAGCGAGGCGCTCGCCGAGGACGAGCCGGCGACCTCCATGGTGGAAAAGCCGAGGACGCCGGCGAAAATGTTGTCGTTTTGCGCGTCATAGGCGACCGTGACGTTGCGAATGAGCGTGTTGCCGCCGGGGTTGGTCACCGTGATGGTGACGGTCGTGTCGCCCGCCGCCAGCGACGTGAGGTTGGCGATCTGGCCGTTGAACATGTTCTGCGCCGCGGTCTGCGCCGCCGCGTTGGTTTGCTGCATCATGCTCGGCGTGAGGGCGGCGAGCACCGCCGCGTCGGCGGCGGAGTTGAGCTCGGTGCGCACCTGCGCGGCATGGGTGAAGTCAACCGCCAGGCCGATGCCGAACATCAGCACCGGCAGCGTCAACGCGTACATCATCGCGACGACGCCGCGCCGGTCGCTTCGGAAGTTGCGTGAGACAAGAAAGCACATCGGCAAATCCATGACGTTGTCGCTCGAGCTTTGCAGAGCGCCTCAACGGCGCCACGCCCTTCCTCGACGCTACGATCGGGGATTAAGTGCGGATTGCGTTCAAGCCTTGCGGACCTGCTCCACCATGTCGCGGAACCTGGTCACGTTGTCCTCGCCGGCGAAGCTGGCGATCCGCTTGTACGCAGGCTCCATCAGAGCGCGAAATGGCGCCAGATCGGGCACAGTGAGCTGCATCCCTGCGTTTATGAGCTTTATTGTTTGTGCCTTTTCGCCTTCATTGATCAGCCTGCGCATCAGGTCGCCGGCCGCGACGCTCTCCTCGCGGAAGATCGTCTGCTGCTCAGGGGTCAGCTTCTTCCAGGCGCCGACCGAGATGGTGTGGATCATGTTATTGTATATATGCCGGGTAAGCGCCAAATACTTCTGTGTCTTGTAGAATTCGCTGAAGTAGATTACCGAAATCGGATTTTCTTCGCCGTCGACGACTTTGTCGGCCAAGGCTTTGTTGAGTTGCGGCAGCGGGATCGCCTGCACGGTGGCGCCCAGCGCTTCCATCGACGCCTGGATTTGCAATTCCGGCGGCGTGCGCAATTTCAACCCCTTCACGTCATCGGGCGCGTTGATCGGGCGCACGCTGTTGGTGACGTTGCGGAAGCCGTAGTCCCAGTTGCGCAACATAATGAACCCCTGCGCTTCGGCGAGCGGGGCAAGCCAATCCATGCCGGGCCCGTCAAGCACGCGGTAGGCAAGAGCGGCGCTGTCAAAAATGAACGGCAAGGGCACAGCGCCGAAGGCCTTGTCGAACTTCTGGAGGTGTCCCTGCGTCGGCAGTCCCATATCGATCGCCCCGGCGCTGATTTGTTTGGCCTGCTCGTCTGGACTGCCCAGCTGGCTGTTCGCGGCAATCTCAATCTTGACGGCGCCGTCGGTGCGTTTCTCGACGCGGCGGGCGAATTGCATGGCGGCGATGCTGGCTGGGTGATCCTCCTGCACGAAATGTGCAAAACGCAACGTAAGCCCCTCGGCGCGCGCGACCAGGGGCGCTGCTAGGACAAACCCAGCAAGGCCGACGCCTGCTTTTAGAAGCTTCCTGCGATCCATGACATCCTCCTCATGCAATGGCTGTATCGGCGCATTGCCATCTCATCGGCGCATTCAACATGTCATAACATGACTGTGGCAAATGAAGGTTAAACATTCCTGAATGTGACGGACGGAATTGTCCGGTCGAGGAAAGGCGCGGCGGCGTTGAGGCGCTGGGCGAACGGCTCCGTTTCCCCTCGCCGCTCATCAAAATGATCTTCAACGCTTT
>CAVWKL010000260.1:0-20488 GCA_963755075.1 uncultured Alphaproteobacteria bacterium | reverse complement strand
CGAGCGCCGAGCCGCCAAAATCCATGAGATAGATCATGTCATAGGCCGCAGCGATCGGCTTGCCCCGCAGATCGACTTGCCCCAGGCGCGACAGTCCGGGCCGCGCCGCCAGCATGTCCGAGTCCATGGCGATGATGCGCGTATAGGATTCGGGAACAACGCGATCGAGGAACAGCCGGCGAAAGACCGCGCGCGAAAAGCGGCCCCGGCCGGCCAAGCCGCCGACGAAGCGCGAGAAATCGACAATCAGGAGCCTGATCTTGGCGCGCAACTCGGGGTCGAGCGCGTCGAAGCCCGGCGCAACGTCGCCGGCCTCGCAGACGATGAAGACGTCGAACGCGTCGGCGTCGCCCTGCGCGAAAAGCGACGCCGCGGCGCGCACCGCCGGCCGGAAGAACGCAAGGTCGGGCGTGAAGCAGAGCGCGGACTTCATTTCCTGCAGGAGAGTTTGCGCCGCCGCCGTCAATTGCAGACGTTGTGGACGACGTCGAGTTCCCGGTAGTAATGGGCGACGCGCGCGTGCCATGAGCGGCGCGAGGCCAAGTGTTCGACGCCCGGGGCGCGCGCCGGCAAATCGAGCGCCGCGATCAGCCCCTCGATTTCGCGTCGCGCGGCGTGCTGGGAGGTCGTCAACGCTCCGGCGACGGCGTCCTCGATCGGGTCGAGCGCGGTGAGGCCGATCGGAAACAATTCGCGGAAGATCACCCGGTCGTGCAGGCCGTCGGCGACGCGAAAGTGCAACTCGGCGGCCAACCGCGCGACGCTGACCGCGATCTGCCGCGCGTTGTTGCTGGAGATCGTCGCCATGCGATTGCGCACCATCACCCAATCGATGACGCCGTTGTCGACCAGGCGGCGCTTGCGCCGCGCCTCCATGACGAGGTCGGCGTAGTGAGCCACCGCGCCGCGCTGCGCGCGGTCGTGATGGACACGGGAAAACACGTCAATGTCGATATAACTGTCGTTGACCGGCGAGACCAGGGTGTCGGCGAGGGAATGCGCGAGCCGCATCAGATAGGAGTCGCTCGCCGGCGTGTCGATGACGACGAATTCGTATTCGTGCTCGACCGCGCCGATCGCCTCGGCGAACAGCGCGAATTCATGCGCCTCGTTGGCGCGCACATCGGTCGATTGACCGCGCTCCATAGCGCAGTGGCGCGGCAACTCGATCGGCCAGGGCGCGCTCTTCGACCATGACTTTCGATTCTCGAAGAAGCGCGTCAGGGTTTGCTGGCGGGTGTCGAGATCGATGCAGGCGACCTTGTAGCCCGCCTTGAGGAGCGCCACGGAGAGATGGATCGACAGCGTCGACTTGCCCGCCCCGCCCTTCTCGTTGCCGACCACGATTACGTGAGCGCTGCGCAAATCGGGGGCGTCGCTGTCGAATTCCATATTGGCGCCGAATCAAGTATGAGCATTCGAATCAAACATAGACTCTTTGCGGCGAAGCGCCAGTTGGCGTGCGAGATTTCCAACGCAATCGGCGCGTCAGCGGGCGGGCTCGGCGTGGCCGATAATGCGGACGACGTCGGGGAATTCATCGCGCACCGATCGCTCGAGCGCGTCGACCCGCGCGTGGGCCGTCTCGACCGTGACCTCGGGGTCGACGCGGCAGTGGAAAATCACGAAGGCGCCGGCCGCCGCCGCGCGAACGCGCACGTCGTGGATATCGCGCAGGACTCCCAAGCGCGCCGCGTTGCGCGTCAGCGCGAGGGCGATCCTCTCGGCCGCGGCGGGATCGGCGGCACGGCCGCCGATCTCGCGCGTCTCCATCGGCTCGATATGGGTCTCCACCTCAATGTCCAGGCCCAATTCATCCTGGATCGCGTCTTCCAATTGCGTGGCGATGTCATGGGCGTTCGCGAAACTCATCCGGCCGTCGACTTCCAGATCGAGCGTCACGCTCTTGCGCGCCTCGACGTTCTGGACCGCCACGTGATGGACGAACAGGCGGCGCCGCGCGGCGATCAGTTGAACCCGCTCGAGCACCGTCTCGTCGTCGAGCGCCAAGGGATCGGCGGTGATGGTCAGTGCGACGTAAGGCCATCGGCGCGCGATCGCCGTGGCGACTTCGGCCTTGATCGCGGCGACGCGCTCCAGCGACAAAGTGCGCGAGACGAACACCCCGAGATCGCCGACGATCCGCGCGCCGCTGCGGCGAAGCCGAACGAAGTCGGCGCCCGCCACGCCCGGCACGCGCTCCACCGCAACGCGCAACGCGCCCGCCAGGCCCTTGGGCGCCGCATCGACGAGCGCGTCGACGGTTCGCCGGCCCAAGCGAATGCCGGCCACGGCAATGAAAACGGCGACGCCGATCGCGGCGAATGCGTCGGCGTTCGGCCAGCCCGCGCGCGTCGCCGCGAGGCCGGCGAGGACGAGGACCGACGACAGGAGATCGCTGGAGAAGTGCAGGGCGTCGGCGGCGAGCGCGTCGCTTTGCGTTTTCCGCGCGACGCGCGCCAGGGTGCGCCAGCGCGCCAGATCGACGCCGATCGACAATACGATCGCCCCGAACGCGAAAACATTGGCGTCGACGGCCGCCGCCTCTTGCCCGATGCGGCGCGACGCCTCGATGGCGACGGCGATGGCGAGAACGAGGAGAAACCCGGTTTGCGCCAGCGCCGCGACCGCTTCGAACTTGGCGTGGCCGAAGGGATGGTCGTCGTCGGCCGGCTTGTCGGCCTCGCGCACGGCAAAATACGTCAGCCCGCTTGCGCCGATGTCGAGGGCGTTGTGAGCGGCTTCCGAAAGCAGCGCCAGCGACCCGGCCATGGCCCCCGCAGCGAACTTGGCCAGCGTCAGCGCCGCGCTCGCCGCGACCGAGGCGAGCGCGGCGCGCTGCTTGAGCCTCGAAAGAGAGTCGTTCTTGTCGGCTTGGGTCATCAAGGACATGCATAAGTCGAGCGAGCGCGTCTATTGATCGCCTGGCCCCTCGCTTTATGCTCTGTCGGCCGCGTCGAAGCAAACCCGAAGGGACCTATGGCCATGGAATATCTGCACACCATGATTCGCGTCACCGATCTCGAGGCGTCGCTGGACTTTTTCGTCGGCAAGTTCGGTCTCATCGAGGTGCGACGGATCGACAACGACAAGGGCCGCTACACCTTGGTCTTTCTTGCCGCGCCTGGCGACGCCGAGACGGCGAAAAGGACGCAGGCGCCCCTGTTGGAGCTGACCTACAACTGGGATCCGGAGGCTTACGCGGGCGGGCGCAATTTCGGCCACCTCGCCTATCGCGTCGACGACATCTACGCGACCTGCGATCGGTTGCAGAAGGCCGGGGTGGTCATCAACCGTCCGCCGCGGGACGGCCGCATGGCGTTCATCCGCAGCCCCGACGCGATCTCGATCGAACTGATCCAGCGGGGCGAAGCGCTCAAGCCGGCCGAGCCATGGGCGTCGATGGCCAATACCGGGGTGTGGTGACATCGCCCGCCGGCGATCAGACGATCGCCGCGTTGACGAGGTTGCGGAAGAGCATGCGGAAATAGTCGCGATACTCCGGGGCCTGCACCATCAGAATGGCGAACAGCGCGTCGCGCGGCGAGATCCAGAACACGGTTCCCGCCATGCCGCCCCAGAAATACTCGCCGACGGCCCCCGCCGTCGGCGCGACGCCCGCCTCGATCCGCACCGCGAAACCGAGCCCGAAGCCGTGGCCGGGCCACAGCAGCGGGTGATTCTTGACGACGTGCGGCTCGAGGTGGTCGCTCGCCATGAAGGCGAGGGTCCGCGAACCGAGAATGCGGCCGCCGTTGAACGCGCCGCCGCCGCTCGCCATCGCCAGAAAGCGGGCGTAGTCGCCGATCGTCGAGACGAGGCCGCCCCCGCCCATCTCGCAACGCGGCGGCTCGCGCGACTCGATGGTGTCGATGTTGGCGGCCCTCAGCAGGTCGAGCGAGTAGGGCTCGGCGAGGCGGCCGCGCTTGGCGTCGGGCACATAGAACGCGGTGTCGACCATGCCGAGCGGGGCGAATATGCGCTCGTGCAAGAAGTCGCCGAGGGTGCGGCCGGAGACGATCTCGACGACCCGCCCCAGGACGTCGGTCGAGTGGCTGTATTCCCAGACCTCGCCGGGTTGATGTTGCAACGGCAGCCTGGCGAGCGCCTCGACGTGCTCGGCGGCGCTCTTCTCCTGACTCATCGGCGAAGCCGCGGAGACGAGCTTTTGCACCTGCGAGGCGCCGGTGAAGCCGTAGGTGAGGCCCGAGGTGTGGCGCAACAGGTCGTGAATGGCGATCGGGCGCTTGAGGGGGACAAGATCGAGCCTGTCGCCATTCTCGACGCCGACTTTCACGTCGGCGAAGGCGGGAACGTATTTGGCGAGCGGATCGGCGATGATGAGCCGCCCGTCCTCGACCAGCGTCATCGCCGCGACGCTGACGATCGGCTTGGTCATGGAATAGATGCGAAAGATCGAGTCGTCGGGCATCGCCGGCCCGTCCGGGCGCAGCGCGCCGAGCGATTGGGCGAACCCGACCTTGCCGTAGCGGGCGATCAGCATCGAGACGCCCGGCGCGCGCTTGGCGGCGATCTCCCGCTCCATCGCCTCGGTCAGGCGCCGCAGCCCGGCGCTCGACAATCCGACCTCCTCGGGCCGGGCGGTCGGCAGGCCCCAGGGACCATGGGACGGGGCGTTCATCGCGCTCTCCTGGCGTCGTTCGAAACGCGCGCACCATGTTCCAATCGGGCCGCGCGGGCAAGGCTTGCGGCGCGCAAGCGTGACGCGGCCGGGCTGGACTCGCCAGGCGCGGCGGGACAGAGTGAGCCATGAACGGCCCGCCTGACATGTTCGGCGTCCTCGCGCCGCCCGCGCCGTTGCCGGAGCGGCTGCGCCCGCAGAGTCTGGCGGAGGTGGCGGGGCAGGAGCATCTGACCGGCCCCGAGGGCGCGCTGACGCGGATGCTGCAGGCGCCGACGCTCGGCTCGATGATCTTCTGGGGGCCGCCCGGCTCCGGCAAGACGACGGTGGCGCGGCTCATCGGCCGCCAAGTCAAGGGCGAGTTCGTCCAGGTTTCGGCCATCCATTCCGGCGTCGCGGAACTGAAGAAGATCTTCGACGCGGCGCGGGCGCGACGCGCGGTCGGCGGCGCGACGCTGTTGTTTGTCGACGAAATCCATCGCTTCAACCGCGCCCAGCAGGATTCCTTCCTTCCCGTGGTGGAGGACGGCGCGATCACCCTGATCGGGGCGACCACCGAGAACCCGTCGTTCGAGCTCAACGCAGCGCTCCTGTCGCGCGCCCGGGTGCTCGTCTTCCGCCCGCTCGACGGGGCGGCGCTCTCGAAGCTCGTGGCGCGCGCCGAAAGCTTCGTCGGCAAGCCTCTGCCGCTCGACGCGGCGGCGCGCGCCGCGCTCCTCAGCATGGCCGACGGCGACGGCCGCGCGGCCCTCACCCTCGCCGAGGAAGTCTGGCGCGCCGCGCGCGAGGACGAGACCTTCGATCCCGCCGGCCTCGTTGCGGTCGTGCAGCGCCGCGCGCCGATCTACGACAAGGCGCAGGAGGGCCATTACAACCTCATCTCGGCGCTGCACAAATGCGTGCGCGGCTCCGACCCCGACGCGGCGCTCTATTATCTCGCGCGCATGCTCGACGCCGGCGAAGACCCGCTCTTCCTGGCGCGGCGGGTGGTGCGCATGGCGAGCGAGGACATCGGCCTCGCCGATCCCCAGGCCCTCGTCGTCGCCAACGCCGCCAAGGACGCCTACGATTTCCTCGGCAGCCCGGAGGGCGAACTGGCGATCGCTCAAGCCCGTCGTCTATGTCGCCACCGCGCCCAAATCCAACGCGCTCTACGCGGCGTTCCAGGCGGCGACCGATCTCGCCAAGTCGGCGGGCTCGCTGACCCCGCCCAAGACCATCCTCAACGCGCCGACCAAGCTGATGCGTAGCGAAGGCTACGGCGCCGACTACCGCTACGACCACGACGAACCCGACGCCTTCAGCGGCCAGAACTACTGGCCCGAGGCGCTCGGCCGGCGCACGCTCTACGACCCCGTCGAGCGCGGCTTCGAGCGCGAAATCAGGAAGCGGCTGGAGTACTGGGCGAAGCTCAGGCGTGATCGGGGGGAGGGGTGAGGCTCAAGCCAAGGATTTGCGCCAAGCTTTTCCAAATGGGAGCAAATGAAGGCGCGAAGACTCCAAATATTTCCAAACATTGCTTTGGGCGTTTTGAGCGACTTCAATGGGTTGCGGGGGCGGAAAAGGATTTTCCTCGATGCGGCCGCAGGCCGGGACGGCGGGAGTGGAGATGCTGGGCGGGCGGGCGAGCGGCGAAGGGCATGGCTTCAGGCTAGCACGATTTCTGTTCTTCAGGAAGGATTGATTTCCGCAATTCGGATGAGCGGCAAGTGGCGCGACGGCGGCCGCATTGGCGAATGCGCGTTCTTCGCGTCTGCGCTGCCTGAGCCGTGCTCGGCGTCAAGGCCGAGCCCGCTTCGCGGGTTGCCACACAGGGCGCTCGTCAGAACGCCCGTCATTCGACGGGCTATGGCGCGAGCCTCGACTTGACGGCGACGGGCTGATGTGGCCGCCGATCGCGGAAAACCATGCTGAAGCGAGAGGCGCGCACGTCGCTCATCCCGCCGGTCGCGGCCAATCCCCCGCGCCCCTCACCTGACCTCTCCCCGCCAAACGCGGGGAGAGGGGGCCTGAGCGGCGGTTCGCGCCGAGCAGGGATCGTCTCGGCCCGTTCCCGCCGAGACCAAACGGCGAAGGTTCGAGCAGGCGTCGCCGCCCCCTCTCCCCGCCTTGCGAGGAGAGGTAAGGTGAGGGGCTTGGGGATTGGCCGCCTCGGCTCTCGGGAGCGGGTCGGCGTTGAAGGGCGCTCAGCGCCCACCTTCGGCCAGGACGCGGGCGATCTCGTCCAGAACCGCGGCGACGTTTTCATAGACCTGCTCATTGGAGAAACGGATGACGCGGTAGCCCTCCGCTCGCACGAACGCCGTCCGCCGCTTATCGCTCGCGATTTCTTCGTCCGTGGAATGCGTCGCGCCGTCGATCTCGACGATCAGCTTGGCGTCGCGGCAGGCGAAGTCGGCGAAATAGGGGCCGATCGGTTCGGAGCGCACGAACTTGACGCCCTGCAAGCCGCGGTTCTTCAATCGCGCCCAAAGAATGCGCTCGGCCGCCGGCGCGAGGCGCCGCAGTTCGCGGGCGCGGCGGGTCTCCAACAGGCGAAGTCCGCGCATGCGGTCTACTCCATCGATCGCGGCTGCTCCTCCGCGCCCTTCGCCTTGCCTCTCCCCCGACGGTTCGCTCAGTGCGCGCCCAACGGCGGGAGGTTCAGGTGTTGTTCCATGCGGCGGACGCGCGCCTCGAGTTCGCTGATCAAGACGCCATGCCCGAGCACGGCGGAATGATATTCGATGACGGCGCGGCGAAGCCCAACCACCTAATCGCTTGTCTCCTTGCGCATCGTCGCCAGATCGGAGGCCATGTCGGCGCGCAGCGAGTGGATGTCAGCTTTCAACTCGGCTTTGGCGTCGACCAATTTCGCATCGAGGCTCACGACTTTCGCATCGACGCTTGCCACATCGGCGCGAATGCCGCGCAGCACTTCAAGGACCAGGTTGTCGGGTTCGTTGCTCATTCGGGACTTGCCTCCGGCGACCTCAATCGGACGGCCTGCGACGAAATAAAGCACAGGAGCGGAAGTGGGTCACGCGCATTCGCCCGCTTCGCGCCTATTCCCTCATTCGCCGTCGGCCCAATGCCGCGGCAGCTCGCGCTCGAATTCCGGAAAATAGCGGGCGATCACGTTGAGGTCGAAGCGGGCGAGGATGGACTCCTTCGGCTCGCGCGCGAGGAGGAAGCGGAACGCCGCTTCGATCAGGCGTTCGGGCGGCCGCGCCCCGGCGAGGCGCGTCCAATCGGCGCGGGTCAGCGCAACGCGGTGGCGGCTCGTCCCGTTCGCCTCGGCGACGACGACGTCGAAGAGGAGCGGGTCGTCGCCGCTCTGTCGGGTGACGGTGATCATGGGGGCGGTCTCTATCTCAAGCGCGCGGCATACTCATTTCATTCTAAACGCCCACGGCCACATCGGCCCGTCGCCGTCAAGCCGCTTTGCGGCTGCTCCGCTGCGCTTCGCCCGCTTCGCGGTGACCGCGCCGTTCCGATGTGGCGTCATGTTTCCATGATCGTTGCTGCGCAAAGCCGGCCCGCAGGGCCGGTCTTCGCAGCAACGATCATGGAAACCATTGGCCTGATCCGCGCGGAGGGGTCAATGTTTGCGACCCCCGGACTTGATCCGGGGGGAGCAACCCCAAGGCGAATGCGAAGCATTCGGCCGGGCGAAGCGGGCGCGACATTGACGCCGAGCACGGATCAGGCAGCGGCGCTCTGCGTGACGGCCCCCGCCTTGCCGCCCCCGCCGTCCGCCGTTATAAGCGCGGCGCCTTCCCCTCAGACCTTGCCTTAGAGAAAGCGCCCATGGCCGTCGAACGCACCTTTTCGATCCTCAAGCCCGACGTCACCCGCCGCAACCTCACCGGGGCCGTCAACGCGCGGATCGAGGCGGCCGGGCTGCGCATCGTGGCGCAGAAGCGGGTGCATATGTCACGCGCGCAAGCCGAGCGCTTCTATGGCGTGCACAGGGAGCGGCCGTTCTTCGGCGAATTGGTGGAGATGATGACCGCGGCGCCGGTGGTGGTGCAGGTGCTCGAAGGCGACAACGCCATCCAGCGCTACCGCGACGCGATGGGCGCGACCAATCCGGAAAAAGCCGCCCCCGGCACGATCCGCAAGGACTTCGCGCTGTCGATGGGCGAGAACTCGGTGCACGGCTCGGACGCGGCGGAAACGGCGGCGATCGAGATCGCGCAGTTCTTTTCGGGCAACGAGATCGTCGGCTAGCCGGCCTCTGCCGGCGCGCGCGGCTTGGCTTCGCGGGCGCGCTTGATCAGCGCCTCCTCCATGCGCTCGGCGGTTTCGCGCAGGAAGGGGTTGCGCGACTCGCGGCCGGCGCGGCCGGCGTCGAGGTCCGTCTGGAAGCCGTCGCGCAGCGGCCATTGCTCGCCGAGCAGCTCGAAGCCCGACTCGGCGATCGACTCGATCGCCTTGGCCATCTGGGATTCGGAGCGGCCGATCTTGGACAGCACGAGGACGATGCGCCCTTCGGCGCCGCGTTTGGCGAGCTTGCGCGCTAGCGCCAACGTCGGGCGCAGATCGTCCATCGACGTGCCGGTCGGCAGGTAGACGACGTCGCTCTCCTCGGCGAGCTCCTTGGTGAGGTCGTCGGCGAGGCCGCGCGTGTCGGCGATGACGAAATCGATCCCTTCGTCGTTCTTGTGCAGCTTCTTCAGGCTCTTGAACGAGCGCGCGTCGATCTCCGGCTCGATCTCGCCGCGCTGGCGCACCGCGTTCCATTCGACGCAGGTGAGCTGCTCGAGATCGAAATCGGCGAGCAACGCCCGGTGGCCGCGATGCGCGGCGCCGACGGCCAGCAGGCGCGCCAGCGTGCTTTTGCCGACGCCGCCTTTTCTGGCTGACGAAACTGACCGTCGTCCTCGGCCGACTGCCCTTGTTCATCGCCCCCTCCGCCAAACCGCGGGGCGCACCATAGGGCAAATCGACACGATCCAAAAGGCCTATGCGCGTATCGCGGGAAGCGCGCTCGCTCAGCGTCGGGGCGCGAGCAGCGCGAACATCGCGCCTTGCGGGTCGAGCCCCTGGATGATCCACTGGCCGCCGGGGACCTCGTGCGGACCGTTGACGATTGTTCCGCCGCCGGCCTTGATCCGCTCGACGCCCGCGTCGATCGCCTCGACATTGAAATAATAGAGCCAGAACGGCGCCGGCGTCTCGGCGGTCTTGGTCAGCATGCCGCCGCCCTGGCCGCCGCCGATCTCGAACAGCTGGTAGATTCCCATCGGCCCCATATCCATCGCCTGGGACCGCTTCCAGCCGAACAGCTCGGAATAGAAGGCGAAGGCGGCATCGAGCGCGCCGGCGTGCAACTCATGCCAGCCGATGTTGCCCGGCGCGTTCGGCGCCAGCGGCGGGCGAGGGTCCTCGGCGGGCAAGCCCTTGAAGATGACGAACGCCGCGCCATGGGGATCGCCGGCGACGGCGAAGCGGCCGACCCTAGGAATATCGGCGGCGGGGCGATAGATCCGGCCGCCGGCGGCGGCGATCTTCGCCGCGAAGTCGTCGACGTCGGGCACGCCGACATAGCCGAGCCAGCCCGGCCGCGCGCCCATGGCGCGCGCCTCCTCGGGCAGCGTCATCAACCCGGCGACCATCCTCGGTCCGGCGGAGAGGAGCGTGTAGGGGACCTCGGTCATGTCGCCGGCGCTCGCCGTCCAGCCGACTGCCGCGGCGTAGAAATCCGTCGCCGCCTTGGCGTCGGCGGCCATGTACTCGTACCAGACAAAGCTTCCCGCGGGCATAACCATGGTCGATCCTCCATTTGGACATCGCAAAAAATGCCGACGCCGCGTCGGCTCTCGCGCCGCCAGCATCGAGCGATACCATGTTTTCCCGATGACGGGCGAGGGCGTGCGGGAAGACGCTGCAAGCGCCGGCGCCGGCGCCCGCATGGGCGATCCCTACACTTGCAAGATCGCGTTGAAATCGAAATTCGAGCCCGGCGGATTTTCGCCGACCCGCAAGGTCTTGCCGTCGGGGAAATGATGCGGCGGCACGGGGAGGTTGTATGGCGCGGGAACGCCGAGGAAGACGCGGCCGGCGAGGTCGTATTTCGAGCCGTGACAATGGCAGAGATAGCCGCCCGGCCAGTTCGGCGCGGGATCGGTCGGGTCGGGCTTGGGCGCGTAGGTGGGAACGCAGCCCAGATGAGTGCAGATGCCGACCAGCACCAGGAATTCGGGATTGACCGAGCGATGCCAATTGACCGCGTAAGGCGGCTGTTGCAGCGCGGTGGAATCGGGATCGGAGAGCCGGGCGACGAGGGCTGGCTCCTGCAGCGATTCGAGCGCGGCCTTGGTGCGATTGACAATGAAGAGCGGCCTGCCGGTCCACAGGACGACGATCTGCTGGCCCGGCTGGATTTGGCTGACGTCGATATCGATCGGCGCCGCCGCCGCCGCGGTGTCGGCGTCCGGGTTCATCTGATCGACGAGCGGCCACAGCGTCGCGGCGGCGCCGACGCCGGCGACCGCGGCGGTGGCGACGTAAAGGAAATCGCGCCGCGTCGGCGCCGGGCGCGACGGGGCATCGGCTGATATCGTCGAGGAATTCGTCATGGCGGCGCGCCTCCGGCCTCGGGGCCGGGCGATAAGCGCAGGCCGGCCGAACCCGGCGTTCCGGCTAGCACGGCAATACGAGCAAAATCGGGCGGGGGGCGTTGGCGGAGCGGGGCGCCGATGCGGCGCGGCGCGACCGGCTTTCCCCTCTCGCCGCGCTTGAAAGACATGTAGGATGCGCCACGTCCCGACAGCGCTGTTTTCGTGCTCGGCTTTCAGGGGATCGGCAAGGAGGCGCAGGCCGAGATGACCGCGCGCGTGTTCGTCAGTTTCGCCGTAGCGGATCGTGAGCCGGCCGAGGCCATCTGCGCCGGGCTCGAGCGTCTCGGCCTCGCGTGCTGGATCGCCAGCCGGGACATTCCCTCGGGCGCGCCCTTCGCCGAGGCCGCGGTGGGGGCGATTCGCGCCGCCGCGGCGATTGTGGTCGTCCTTTCCTCTCACGCCAATGGGTCCGCCCAGATGGCGAGGGAGGTGGCGCTCGCCAGCGACGGCAGGCTGCTCGTCGTCCCGATACGGCTCGCCGACGTCGCCCCGAGCAAGACCCTCGCCCACGCGCTGGGCGCGCTGCGGCGGATCGACGTCTTCGACAATTGGGAGGCGGCGCTGGAGCAATTGGCGGAGCGGATCGAGGCGGTCACGGGACGCGGTGTAGGCGGACACGAGGGAACGACATGACAGGGACGGCGCCATGAGCAAGGCGCACGAAATTGTCGACGCGCCGCCCGACGGCTTCCCGTTGGCTCCGGCGCCGCGTTCTGGCTGAACTTACAGAGCCAGACAGGGCCTGTACGACCTGGCGATGGCGGAGAAGCGACTGAGGACGAAGATCAGGGCGGAGGTCGAGGCGGCGGCGTAGGAACAAGCGAAAATCGATAGCCGCCTACTCCGCCGCAGCCCTTCCCCTCTTTCCCGCCCGCTTCGCCAGCGCCGCCCGCAGATAGGCGCCGGTGTGGCTCGCGGGGTTGCGCGCGATCTGCTCGGGCGTGCCGGCGGCGACCACTTCGCCTCCGGCGTCGCCGCCCTCGGGCCCCATGTCGATGATCCAGTCGGCGGTCTTCACCACCTCGAGATTGTGCTCGATCACCACCATGGTGTTGCCCTGGTCGACGAGCTCGTGCAGCACCTCGAGCAATTGCGCGACGTCGTGGAAATGCAGACCGGTCGTCGGCTCGTCCAAGAGATAGAGGGTGCGCCCGGTCGAGCGGCGCGCCAGTTCCTTGGCGAGCTTGACGCGCTGCGCCTCGCCGCCCGACAACGTGGTGGCGGGTTGGCCGACCTTGACGTAGCCTAAGCCCACGCGCTTCAGCGTGTCCATTTTCTCGCGGATCGACGGCACCGCCTTGAAGAGGTCGGCCGCCTCCTCGACCGTCATGTCGAGCACGTCGGCGATCGAGCGGTCGCGGTATTTCACCTCCAGCGTTTCGCGATCGTAGCGCTTGCCCTTGCACACGTCGCAGGTGACGTAGACGTCGGGCAAAAAGTGCATCTCGATCTTGATCACGCCGTCGCCCTGGCAGGCCTCGCAGCGCCCGCCCTTGACGTTGAAGGAGAAGCGCCCGGCCTGATAGCCCCGCGCCTTGGCCTCGGGCAGGCCGGCGAACCATTCGCGCATGGGGGTGAAGGCGCCGGTGTAGGTGGCGGGGTTGGAGCGCGGCGTGCGGCCGATCGGCGACTGGTCGATGTCGATCACCTTGTCGAGCCGCTCGAGCCCCTCGATGCGGTCGTGCGGGGCGGGCTGCTCGCTCGCGCCGTTGAGATGGCGCGCCACCGCCTTGTAGAGCGTGTCGACGATGAGGGTCGACTTGCCCCCGCCCGAGACGCCGGTGACGCAGGTGAAGGCGCCGAGCGGGATCGAGGCGGTGACGGTCTTGAGATTGTTGCCGCGCGCGCCGACGATGCGCAGCTCCCGCCCCGGCGCGGCGACGCGCCGCTTCGCGGGAACCGGCACGAAGCGTACGCCGGAGAGATATTGGCCGGTGAGCGAATTGGGGTTGGCGGTGATTTCCGCCGGCGTTCCCTTGGCGACGATCTCGCCGCCGTGGACGCCCGCGCCGGGCCCGATGTCGACGACGTAGTCGGCGGCGAGGATGGCGTCCTCGTCGTGCTCGACGACGATCACGGTGTTGCCGAGCTCGCGCAGGCGCCTCAGCGTATCGAGCAAGCGCGCGTTGTCGCGCTGGTGCAGGCCGATCGAGGGCTCGTCGAGCACGTAGAGCACCCCGGTGAGGCCGGAGCCGATCTGCGAGGCGAGACGTATGCGCTGGCTCTCGCCGCCCGACAGCGTCCCCGACGACCGCGAAAGCGTGAGATAGTCGAGGCCGACGTCGCTTAGGAAGGTCAGCCGGTCGCCGATCTCCTTCAAGATGCGATGGGCGATTTCGTTACGCTTGGCGTCGAGCGCGCCGGGGAGCGCGCGCGCCCATGCGATGGCCGCCTTGACCGACAGCAGGGAGATCTCGCCGATGTGCCGGCCGTCGATCTTCACCGCCAGCGCCTCGGGCTTGAGGCGGAAACCGTGGCAGGCCTCGCACGGCGTCGCCGTCATATAACGCTCGATTTCCTCGCGCGACCATTCGCTCTCGGTTTCGCGGTAGCGCCGCTCGAGGTTCTTCACCACGCCCTCGAACGGCTTCTTGACTTCGTAGGAGCGCAGCCCGTCGTCGTAGGCGAAACGCACTTCCTCGTCGCCCGAGCCGTTGAGGATGACCTCGCGCGCCTTTTCGGGAAGGCTCGACCAGGGCGCGTCGAGGCGGAACTTGTAATGGCGGCCGAGCGCCTCCAGCGTCTGCAGATAATAGGGCGAGGTCGATTTCGCCCAGGGCGCGACGGCGCCTCGGCGCAGCGTCAGGCGCGGATCGGGGACGACGAGCGCCGCATCGACCTTGAGCTCCGAGCCGAGGCCGCCGCAGGCCGGGCAGGCGCCGAACGGATTGTTGAACGAAAAGAGACGCGGCTCGATTTCGGAAATGGTGAAGCCGGAGACCGGACAGGCGAATTTGGAGGAGAAGAGGATGCGGTCCGGGGAGTGGCGGGAGTCGGGCGAGTGGCGAGCGGCGAGCGGCGAATGGGGAAGGGCGCCATCCCCCGCTTCGCCACTCGCCATTCGCTCATTCGCTGATTCGCCATTCGCCGCTCGCTCTTCCGCGAACTCGACGAACGCCAATCCGTCGGCGAGCTCCAGCGCGGTCTCAAAACTTTCGGCGAGGCGGCTCGCCATGTCCGGGCGCACGACCAGGCGATCGACGACGACCTCGATGTCGTGTTTGAGCTTCTTGTCGAGCGTCGGCGCGTCGGCGATCTCGTAGAAAACGCCGTCGATCTTCAGGCGCTGGAAGCCGCGCTTCATGTATTCGGCAATCTCCTTGCGATACTCGCCCTTGCGGCCGCGCACCACCGGCGCGAGCAGGAAAAGCCGCGTGCGCTCGGGCAGCGCCAGCACGCGATCGACCATCTGGCTGACCGTCTGGCTCTCGATGGGCAAGCCGGTGGCGGGCGAATAGGGCACGCCGACGCGCGCCCACAAGAGCCGCATGTAGTCGTGGATCTCGGTCACCGTGCCGACCGTCGAGCGCGGATTCTTCGACGTGGTCTTCTGCTCGATGGCGATCGCCGGCGAGAGCCCGTCGATCTGGTCGACGTCCGGCTTCTGCATCATTTCGAGGAACTGGCGCGCGTAAGCCGAGAGCAACTCGACATAGCGGCGCTGACCCTCGGCGTAGATCGTGTCGAAGGCGAGCGAAGACTTGCCCGAGCCGGAGAGGCCGGTGAACACCACCAGCTTGTCGCGCGGGATGGTCAGGTCGACGTTCTTGAGATTGTGTTCGCGGGCGCCGCGCACGTCGATGGCGCGGCCGCCGAACAGCTTTTCGACCGGCTCGGGGGACTTGGAGGATTGAGAAGACTTGACGCTCGCCATGACGGCCTTTGCCAGAGAGACGCGAATCGCTTGGGGGGCTTGCGCCCGCTCAAGACGGATGCTAGAACAAAATGAGAACGAAGTTAAGGGCCCGCTCTTATTTAGTGCGAATGCCGCCGCAGCCAAATGACGTCCCGGCGCGCCGGCTGTGGACAAGTGAGCGAAGGGACAGGCGCCCATATATCCCTTCTCCCGGTCTCGGGAGAAGGTGGCCGGCGAAATTGGCCGAATGAGGGTCTTGGGACAAGACCCTCATCCCGACCCTCCCCGCGTCGGGAGTTTGGAAGAACGCCCGGCTTTCCCCGGGCCGCGCGCGAGAGGGCGGCGACAAGCGTTTGCAGGAGAGCATCATGGCGGGCAGCGTCAACAAAGTCATTCTGATCGGCAATCTCGGCAAGGATCCGAAAGTGAGCCGCCTCAATTCCGGCGATCAGGTCGTCAGCTTCCCGCTCGCGACCTCGGAGTCGTGGCGAGACAAGACGACCGGCGAGCGCAAGGAAAAGACCGAGTGGCACAACGTCGTGATTTTCAATGAGAACCTCGGCAAGGTCGTCGAGCAATATTGCAAGAAGGGCACGAAGGTCTACGTCGAGGGGCAGTTGCAGACGCGCAAATGGACCGACCAGTCGGGCGCCGAGAAGTACACCACCGAGGTGGTGCTGCAGCGCTTTCGCGGCGAACTGACCCTGCTCGACGCGCGCGGCGCCGGCGAAGGCCGCGACAGCTTCGCCGGCGGCGAAGACCGCAGCGCGAGCTTCGGCCGCTCCTCGCCGGTCGACAAGCGCCCGGCGCCGGCGAGCGGCGGCGGCGCGGGCGTCGAGCTCGACGACGACATTCCGTTCTGAGGCGCGCGCGTCGCGGCTTCGTCTCTGGCGGTTCGCGTCGGGAAAACGGACGGGCCGATGGGAGCGCGTCTGCGCCGGCTTTGATCGCGATTGCCGCCGCAGGCGAACCCATCCATATTGGCGTTGTCGTGCGATCGGCGGCGGCCAAACCGCCGATCGCGCGCCGGACATGGGATGCGGAAGCGAGCGATGGGCGATGGGCGCGATTGCCGATGACCTCCCGTGCGAGCCGATACCCGTTGCGGCTGCGGTCTGCGCGGTGCTGTTCGAGGACGCGGGCGTCGCCGACGATCTGTTTGCGCGCGTCGCCGAATGGGGGAAGCGCGCCGGCCTCAGCCTTGCCGGAGCGCTGCAGCAGGACGAGCCGCGCGCCGGACGCCGCCTCAGCGACATTTTTCTGCGCGATCTGGCGAGCGGGCGGCGGACCCGCATTTCCGAGGATCGCGGCGATCTGGCGGCGGGCTGCCGTCTCGATTTGGGAGCGCTGACCGAAGCGGCGGAGCTCATCGAGCGCGCGATTGGAAGCGCTTCGCCCGATCTGGTCATTCTCAACAAATTCGGCAAGGCCGAGGCGGAGGAGGGACGCGGCGTGCGCGACGCGATCGCCGCGGCGCTCGCGGCCGACGTGCCCGTTCTCATCGGCGTCGCCAAATCCTACGCGCCGGCGCTGCAAGACTTCGCCGGCGATTTCTGCGCGATCGTTGCGGACGAGGCGGACGTTTGGCGGTGGCTCGATCGCCGCCTGGGCGAACGCGCGCGTCTCGGCAAAGGCGAGGCGATCGCGTCCTGATCGAGGCGGAGCATCGCCCTCGTCTACGCGGCCTCGTCGCCGGCGCGGCACGCATGGCGGATCAGCGGAGCACGCGATCGCGCAAATGCGTCGCGAACGGCCCGTCGCTGACGCTCAGCTTCTCCAAGGCAATGCCGTCAGGCATGAGATCGAAGAGCCGCAAGGCGGGCGGCCGATGGGGTCAGGCCTCAGCCGGTCAGCGACGGGCGGGACCGAACCCAGCAACCGATCGCGACCCACAGCCGCCAATTGCCGCGCGATCGCCAAGCCTCGGGGATTTGGCGCCCGCAAAGTTGCTCATGCCCGCGCCCAAATGTCGCATCCTGGCCACGCGTTTGCACGCTTGCCTCTTATGAAGTTGTGAATAGATTTCCCACACGCGAAGCGGACACCCGCAATGGTCCGCACGCGGGGCATATCTTGCGCAAAATGCGGTGCGTCCCAACCCCCGGTTGTTTTGGCCGGGGGCTTTTTTGTTCTTGGAGATCGACGGCGCGCCTCGCGGCCGAATTCCCAAGAGAGCCGATCGTGGGGACGCGGCGGCGAATCGGCTCACGCGCGCAGGAGCCGGCGCCTGCGATAATCTCTTAGCGTTACGACTGCGCAGGCGAGACTTGTCTTGACGGAGCATCAATCGGTGAAGACCTCGAGGAGGCGCGCGCCAGCGCTCGCAGAAATCCTTCTGAGGCAAGCCGACGAAACGGCTCTGCTTGCGTCGTTCGCAGGGATTGACCGAGACCGGCATGACGAGCAGCCGGCGTCGGTCATTGTCGCTTGATCTGGATAAGACACGATGACGGATTTCGCGGCGACCGTTCCCACCGTCTTCCAGCCGTTTTGAGGTCTGCGGCGCAGGGGCGTCAAAGCCGGCTCGCCTATGTTAAGCTGCAGCTTTGGGGCGCCGGCTCGCGGCGCGCTCGGGGGACTGTCGAGGAGACGCGCCATGGCGAATACCCAAATCCTCAGCGGGGCCGAACTCCATTCGGCCCTGCAAGAGCTGCAAGACTGGTCGGTCAAGGGGCGAACGATCGTAGCCGATTTCCGGTTCAAGACGTTTCGCCACGCCATCGCCTTCATCGTCGAGGTCGCCTTCGAGGCCGAGGAGTTGAACCATCATCCCGACCTGCGCAATGCCTACAATCGCGTCTCGTTTTCGCTCTGCACCCACGACGCGGGCGATGCGGTGACCGAGCGCGACGTCGCGTTGGCCAAGCGGATCAGCGCCGTCGCGCTCCGCTTTCAAGGTCTGGCGTGACGCGGCGCGCGGCCGAGCCCAACTCGGGCGAAGAGGGGATGGGCGCGCTTCAATCGGGCGCTCGCCGTCGCCAGCTCATGAGCGTCACGCCATTGGCCTCGTCCAGCGTGCGCTCCGAGTCCGGCTCGAGACCGAATTGGCGCAGCACGTCCTCGGGCGCGCGACCCTCTCGGCCTTGCGAGAAGACCGGCAGGCCGCCCGGCAGCGCGACCTTGCCGACGCGGCTGAGATAGAAGTCGTCGTAACCGATCTCGAGGAACAGGCTGTAGACCTCGGGTCCGCCGATGATCGCCGCGACGCCGCCCGCCAGCCCCAGCGCCGCACAGGCCTCGGCGAACGAGGCGCCGGCCGGGTTCCACAGCGCCGATCGCGGGTTGTCCGGGTCGGGCGCGATCGCGCCGATCCGCCGGGTCGCCACCAGCCGGCGCCGCCGCGGCGAGTTCGGCTGGCCTTCGTGCGAGCGGCGGCCGTGAACCACGACGTCGACATGGTCGAGCTGGCGTTCGAAGAACCGTTGATCGGCCTCGCTCTTCAGGCTGTCGGGCATCACGCCGCCCGCGTCGGCGATCATGCCGTCGGCGGAGACGATGGCGTAGCCTTCGATGCGGCAACGGGGGGACATCGGCAGCGGTTCTCCCAAGGGCGCGGATCGGCGCGCCGCCATCCTAATATGGCGCGCCGGGCTCCGCGATCCCACCGCCGCGTCGCCGCGCCCGACGCCGATTTGACAATCGATCGGCGCATGACCATGCAAGCCGAGGATATCCGCCCGAGCCAAGCGATCCAAGCAATGGGAGAAGAGCCAATGACGCTGCCGGTTCTCATCGCGCCTTCGATTCTGTCGGCCGATTTTTCCAAGCTCGGCCAGGAAGTGCGCGACGTCGACGCCGCCGGCGCGGATTGGATCCATCTCGACGTGATGGACGGGCGTTTCGTCCCCAACATCACCTTCGGCCCGCCGGTGGCGGCCGGGCTGCGCCCGCATTCGACGAAAACGTTCGATTGCCATTTGATGATCGAACCGCCCGAACCCTATCTCGAGGCCTTCGCCCAGGCCGGCTGCGATCACATCACCGTGCACGTCGAGGCGACCAAGCATCTCGACCGCGCGCTGCAGGTGATCCGGGCGCTCGGCAAGAAGGCCGGCGTCTCGCTCAATCCGGCGACGCCGCCCGAAACGATCGAATACGTGCTCGACCGGCTCGATCTCGTGATGCTGATGACGGTCAATCCCGGCTTCGGCGGGCAGGCGTTCATCCCCGCGGTGATTGAAAAGATCGCGCGCGTCAAGCGCCTGATCGGCGCCCGCGATATTCACATCGAGATCGACGGCGGCGTGACGCCGGAGACCGCGCCGCTGGTCGTGGGCGCCGGGGCGAACGTGCTGGTGGCGGGTTCGGCGGTGTTCAAGGGCGGCCCGACCGCCTACGCCGGCAACATCGCGGCGATCCGCGCCGCCGCGGCGCGCGCGCCGCTTGCCACGAGCCAAGTAAGATAGCAAAGTCTCGACATGACCGAGAAGAGTGCGATCCTCATCACCGGCGCCTCGCGCGGCATCGGGCGCGCCGCCGCGCTGCTCGCCTGCGCGCGCCATTGGTCGGTCGGCGTCAACTACGTGCATGACGAGGCCGCGGCGCGCGAAGTCGTCGAGGCTATCGCGCGCGCCGGCGGCAAGGCGGTGGCGTTGCGCGGCGACGTCGCCGACGAGGCCGACGTCGTTTCGGTGTTCGAGGCCGCCACGCGCGCGCTCGGGCCGCTGCGCGGCGTGGTGGTCAACGCCGGGATCATCGCGCCGGCGGCGCGCCTCGTCGATATGAGCCTCGAGCGCATGCGGCGGATGTTCGAGGTCAACGTTCTCGGCGCCTACCTGACCGCGCGCGAGGCGGCGCGGCGGATGTCGACGAGCCTGGGGGGCGCCGGGGGCGCGATGGTGCTGGTCTCCTCGGCCGCGGCGCGGCTCGGCTCGCCCGGCCTCTATGTCGACTACGCCGGCTCGAAGGGCGCAATCGACACGCTGACCCTCGGCCTCGCCAAGGAGCTGGCGGCCGAAGGGGTGCGCGTCAACGCGGTCCGGCCGGGTCTCATCGACACCGAGATCCACGCCGGCGCCGGCGCGCCCGATCGCGCCTTCACGCTCGGGGCGACGACGCCGTTCGGTCGGCCGGGAACGCCTGACGAAGTCGCCGAGGCGATCGTCTGGCTGCTCAGCGACGCCGCCTCTTACGTGACCGGGGCGCTTCTCGACGTGGCGGGCGGGCGGTAGGGGACGGCGGCGCGAACCGGGCCGGCCTCGACTTGGCGAGGCGCGCCGAGGGGGCGCGGTTCATCGGCGTTTCCCCGCAATTCCAAGTTTTTCCAAGGAAATTCCCAAACTTTTCCAAGGAAATTCCAAGGAAAATCCAAGGAAATTCCAAAGTTTTCCTTGGCCGTTTTGGGCGATTTCAAGGACTTATGGCGCGAAAAAAGGAATGTTGTGG
>CAVWKL010000259.1:0-30502 GCA_963755075.1 uncultured Alphaproteobacteria bacterium | reverse complement strand
AACGCTCCTGCCTCCGTCACCAACCAGGTGAGCGCCGCGCTTCCTGGCGCCGCCACCGCCACCTACTCCGATCCCACCACCATCATCGCCATCCCCGTCCTCAGCATCGTCAGCACTCACTCCGGCAACTTCACCCAGGGACAGAACGGCGCCACTTACACCCTCACCGTCAGCAACGCCACGGGCGCCGGCGCTACCAGCCGACCACGCCATCCTGCGGCGCGGCTCGGGCGGATCGTCAGTCAGGCTGCTTCGGCAAGAGCCTGAGCATGGGCGCGCCACCATGCGGCCTCGCGGCGCAGAAACACCGTATCGCGCCAACGCGGCGACACATGGATCGAAGGCGGGTTTTTTTCCACACGCTGGGCGTAGTCTTCCAATTCGCGCGCCCGTGCTAGATAAGTCTCGGCCAAGCGTTGATTGGTCATTGAAGACTCCTTTTGAGTCGCCTAACCGTGTGATCCCAATACAGGCAGTTTTCTCACATGGGCGCTGTTGATTTACTTTCCAAATTGCATTGAGTTTTATCGATCCGTGGGTTAGCGGCGGAAGTCGTCGCACATAGTGGACGAAGAGTAACCGACCGAGCGCCCCGCCATGGCGCAACGAAGTCAACATAAAGGGGTCGGAGGTCGGAGTTGATCGACGCCTTGACGAGGCGCAGCGTCAGAAGTCGATGACGAGGCGGCTCAAGTTCGGCGCCAGGATCACGTCGCCCCGGATGTCGCACGGCTTGCCGTCCGCGCGAGCCCGCTTGGCGCCGGGATAGCGGAACGTAATGCCTTCCGGCGCGGGACCCGACAGCTCGAGGTCGACCGTAGCTTGCGATCGATCGCGGCGGGCCCGTAGGCTCACGGCGCCGAAGTTGGTCGGCAAGTCGCGGAGCGTAACGCCGTCGTTGTCCCACCACGCGTCCGGCGCGCCTCTGAATAGCTCCAGCGTGCGGCCGTTTTCCCGCAACAACATTCTGCGAATTGCTGTGGCGAACTCCGCCGCGATCCAGGTGTGCGGCATGTCGCCGATATAGTCCGGCGCCCGCATGTCGCCCCAAACGACTTCAGCCCACAGCCGCCAGCCCTGCGGTCGGCGGGATTCCAGCATTTTCGCCAGGAGTCGAAACGCGTCTTCGTGTCGCCCCAAAGACACGAAGGCGTTGATGTTGCGGAGTTCGTACGGCGAGTAGTTTCCGGTGAAGCCGGGCGCGGATATCGCCGTGAGGCGCTGGGCGGCGCGATCGTAGGTCGGCGCGATCAGTTCCGCCGGAAGGGCGTCTTCGACCCGGCAAGGCTCGAAGGCGATCGATGTCGATGTCGGGTCGACGTCCTCGCGGTCGGCCGATCCGGGGATCAGGTCCGTTTCCATTTCCGCCGCGGTCATGCGGATAGAGCGCGTCAGTCTGGCGGCGAACGCCTCGCCTTGCGCCTTGGCGCGAGCGGCGGTTTCGCGATCGTCGATCTCGAGCGCGAGGTATTCGCAATTACGCCAGGCGCTCAAGGCGAAATAGTCGTCCCAGTAGCTGTAGGACGGCTTACTGTAACCCTCGTGGCTGATCGATGGCGCGAGGAGGCCGTGAAAGCGAGCCTCCGTCCCGTGCAGCGCATCGGTCCGCGCGCACAGCTCTTCGATGTAAAGCGTTGCGCGGACGACGGGTTCGAAAACGGCGTCGAGAAACGCGCGATCCTTGGTGACGCGGTAGACCTCGGCGGCGATTCCGACGAACTCGCCCTGCGCGTCGAATTCGATGTCGCTGCCGTAACCCCGGTTGACCGCGCCGTCGACGTTGAGGATTGGCGGAACCAGGCCGCTCTTGTAAACGCGCTCGGCGTACCAGAGGACGTAACGCTTGGCCTCGTCGATCAGGCCGGCCCACAGAAGGGCGTGCGCCTGCGAGGAGCCGTCGCGGATCCAGGTGCGGTCATAGTTCCGCGGGCCCGGTTTGAAGGCGAAGCGGGTGGCGTTCACCAGGATGAGCGCAATCTGCGCCTCCAACGTGTCGCCGATTTCGCGGTCGCCGACGACGATCCGGCGCGGGCCGAGCTTTTTCCGCCAGGCGCGGCGAACGCTGTCGCGCACACGGTCGAACGCGATGTCGGCGCGCGCAGCGACGTCGTCGCGCATCGGCGCGGAAACACTGACCGACATGCTCTCGCCGGGTTGAAGCGAGAACGCGAATTCGCAGGCGGCGCTGGCGAGGCCGGACGCCGAGCGAAGGCTGCGGGCGGTTTCGCGCGGCCCGGCGGCGATCAGCCTCACGACGTCGCCGTCGTCGAAATCGGCGACGGTCGCCGCGTCGGGCTCGCGCGAAAACGCGGCGTAGAGCTGGTCGTTGACCCATATCCGGTCGCCGTCCACAACGATCGCGCTGATCGGCGCGTGGCCTCCGTGCTGCCAGTAGGGGTTGATCTGGACCGGGCGCACGGCGAGAATGAGCGCCCCTTGCCGTGCGGCGCCGCTTCGGTTGGTGAGGCGGTGCTCGGCCAGGGCCTGACCGGAATGAGCGAAGGCCGTCGTGCGCAGCTCCATGTCCTGCGCAGACCAGACGACGCTCGCAATCGGCAACGAGCCCATCGGCGAGCTCGTGTGCTCACGCCTGCGCAACCCGGCGCGCCGTGAAGAGCGCCGCCGAGCCGAACGAGCGGCGTGATCTGGGGCGAGCCGCGTCGCGGCTCCAGATCGCCGTATTCGTCGAACAGCGCCTGCTCGCCCTGATCGAACTCGCCCAGCGCCGTCCAATAGACTTGGCGGCCAAGCAGCGATTGCGGATAGAGTTCGCCGCGCCCGGATTGCGCCGCCCGCTCCAACTGCCCGATCGGCATGCGATCCTTGTTGAGGATGCGCAGCTTGAGCTCGTTGACGACGGCGCCGCCGGGCGCGCTCGCCTTATGCACGGTCAGGCGAAAATAGCGGCTCGTCGTCGAGCGCCACCAGAAGCTGTCGCTTCCTCCGTCGCCGGTCTCGATGCGGCCCATCTCGCGAAAGGTCTCGCCGTCGTCGGAGAGATGCGCCGAGAATACGGTTCCGTACGCCTCTCCCCACTCGATCAGCGCGCCGAGCGGAGACCGCACGGCGCCGAAGTCGACCGTAATGCTCTCGCCGGCGGGAACCTTCACGGCGGCGTGGCCCAGCGCGGCGAGCCGGCCCGCCTCGCGCACCGAGGCGGCCTCCTCGGGAGCGTAGAGGTTGATCTCGACGATCTCCGGCCCGCGCTCGGCCGGCGAGTCCTCGCTGGTCCAGCGAACGAACCGCGCCTCGACCGGGGGGAAGGCGAATACGTCCTGTCCGCCCTCGCCATGGCGCGTGCGGCAGAACTCGGACCACGCCTTCGCCGTCGAGCGACGAGGCGAAACGATAGTTCGCCGGCGCGCGTTCGCCCCAATAGACCTCGAGCCCGCCGAGCGTCGCGACCGCGCCGAGATCGATCTCGAACCACGGCCTGTCGGCCGCCTCCGCCGTCCACGCTGTCGCGTAGCTGTCGTCGACGGCGCGCTGCGGATCGCCGCTGCTGGCGGCGGCTCGCCATTGGCGCTTGGGCGGGACTTTCATCGGGGCTTCCGGCGCCGAGCGTAGGTCCGAAACGCCGCACGGACAAGGGTTGCCCTTCGAGCGTGTCGATAGCGTCTGAAGATGTCCCGGTCAGCTAGCTTTCTACGTGTCCGCTTTTGGACGGGCAACGACGGGCTGAGCGCGGCCTTTCGTCGCACGCTCGCGCGGTCGGCCCCAGCCTGTCATTTGTCTTGTTCGCCAAATCGGATAATGACATCGGCCTCGATCTCTCGGCGCCGCCCGCCCTGCCTGGATCATGTCGAGCGGCCGGCCCGTGGAGGCCGCCCCGAACGCGAAGCGAACGGATGCAAGGCAATGGCGAGTGCGGGAACGGCGGCGCCGAACGCCGGAAAGGGCGACCAGCCGCGCGACGACAGCGTCGTCTCGCAGATGGTCGGCATGGCGGCGGCGCTTTTGGCGCCGCGCCAGCGCGGCAAGGTCATCGCGTTGCTCGTCGCCCTGGTCGGGGTGGTCGGCGCGACCGCGTATGCGCAGATCCTGATGAACGCCTGGAACCAGCCGTTCTACGACGCGCTGTCGCGCAAGGACGTTTTCGCCTTCATCGTTCAGCTCGGCGTCTTCGCCGAGCTGGCGGGCGCGCTGCTCGTCCTCAACGTCGCACAAGCGTGGCTCAACCAGAAGTCGAAGCTCATCCTGCGCAAGCGGCTGGTCGAAGAGCTCACCGCCGAATGGCTCGCGCCGCAGCGCGCCGTCCGCCTTTCGCAGGCCGGCGAGATCGGCGAAAACCCCGACCAGCGGATCCATGAAGACGCCAGGCACCTGACCGAGCTGTCGACCGACTTGGGCATCGGCCTGCTGCAATCGACCTTGCTGCTGTTGAGCTTCGTCGGCGTGTTGTGGATCCTGTCCGACAGGATGGTCGTCACGATCGCCGGACATTCCTTTGTCGCGCCGGGCTACATGGTGTGGTGCGCGCTGCTCTATTCCGCGATCGCGTCGCTGGCGAGTTGGCGCGTCGGCCGCCCTCTGATCCATCTGAACACGGAGCGTTACGCGCGAGAGGCGCAGTTTCGCTTCGCCCTCGTGCGGGTGAACGAGGAGATCGAAGGCATCACGCTCGACGGCGGCGAAGCCGACGAGAAGGAGCGCCTGGATTGGGTCTTTCGCGGCGTCGTCAAAGTCTTCGAGCAAATCGTCCTCGCGACGACCGGGCTGACGAGCGTGACGGCGGGCTTCGGCTGGCTGGCGATCGTCGCGCCGATCCTCGTGGCGGCGCCGGCGTATTTCTATGGCGACATGACCTTCGGCAAGCTGATGATGGTCGTCGGGGCCTTCAATCAGGTGCAGCAATCGCTGGGATGGTTCGCCAACAATTTCTCCAGCATCGCCGACTGGCGCGCGACGCTGCTTCGCGTCGTGAGTTTTCGCACGGCGCTGTTGACGATCGACAAACTCGAGGAAGGTCATAGCCTGATCGAGTTGGACGGACGGCATGAGGAGTCGATCGTCATCGACGAGCTGTGGATTGCGACGCCCGACGGGCGCCTTGCCCTGTCCGAATCTCACCTGGAGGTCAAGCCGGGCGATCACGTTCTCATCACCGGCGAACGGGACGCCGAACGCATGCTGTTTCATGCGATCGCGGGACTTTGGCCCTGGGGCGGCGGCCGCATCGCGCGTCCGCATCGCCAGTCGATGGTCTTCATGCCGACGCCAGGCTATGCGCCGCCCGGGACGCTGCGCGAGGCGCTCTCCTATCCCCATCCGCCGCATACCTTCGATGATGCGCGCATCCATGAAGCGTTCGCCGTCGTCGGTCTCGAACACTTCGCGCCAATGCTCGACGAGAACGAGCGATGGGATCGGCGTCTGAACGACAATGACAAGCAGTGCCTGACAATGGCCCGCGTCCTCCTGCAAAGGCCGCGTTGGGTCGTGCTCAACCGAGCGCTCGCAGCGCTCGACCCTGAAGTGGCGCGACGCGTGGCGGCGGCGTTCGAGCAATACATGGGGGACGTCGGCGTCATCTACATCGGGCCGCTGCCGAATGGGCACGGGCATTTCCCGCGAGTCGTCAACCTCGTGTTGGATCCGCAGGGACCTCGCTTCAAACCGTCGTTCAAGGCGGAATTCCCCGACCGGAACCACGCCGCGCCGGTTGCCGCACGATAGGCGGACTGTCTCTACCGGGTCGGCGGCAAGCCGGCGAGCCGCAAGCGCCTCTGCGAGGCCGGCAGGCATCGCTTGACTAGCCGCTTGCCGAAGCGCCGCCTCACGCCAAGCGCGTGCTGCACGATCAGAGCGACGTAAACCCCCGGGCCGCTCGAGAAGATGCGCCAGCCGCCGTCGACCGCCACCTTGCCCGCCTTCGCCAGTTCCCAGTTGGCGCAGGCCTCGTAGCGATCGCGGAACGCCGCGTCGCTACTGGTGAAATAGGCGTTGCGCTGTCGCAGCGAGGCGTGGCCCAAACGCTCGGTGACCGTGATCGGATTGGCGACCACGAGAGCGTCCCACAACGCCCGTCCATCGCCGAGAACGCTCATCGCTTCCGCGTAGCGCAGGTGCGCATGGACGTACATGAGCCCGATTTCACGCCCAAAGAACGCCGCCGACTCGCCGCGACGGAAAATCGTCTCCGGGCCGCCGCGATAGGCGAGCGGCCTGTCCATGAGGTGGGCGCCGTCAGGAAGCAGGAGATGTTTGGCGATGAGGTTCGCGCTGCGCTGCGCCTGCGGCGCCGTCAATAGCCCACTCAAAATCGCCTGCGTCAAAGAGATCAGGGAGAAGGAGACGCCCGTGGTTCGGTCGCTGGGATGGAGAAGCAGTTCGGGCGGCCCGCCCCGGGGACTGAACTCCGCATAGCCGGCGACGACGCCGTCGCGGACGAGGCAGCGCGTGAAGTCCTTCTTCATCGCCGCGGCGAGCGCGTCATGGTCCTTGGCGGCGGCGGAACGGCCGGCCGCGCGCAACACCTCGGCGTAACGGCGCAGCTGCTGGTGGAGAAGCGCGACGGTCCAGCTGCTGGTCATCCAATCGCGCCTGGCCGGATCGACGGGTTGAAGAGAATCGTTCCAGTCGCCATTGCCGTAACGGACGAGATGCGTGCCGGGGATGAACCGCTCGCGTATGGCCGCGACCAGCGTTGCGACGTGCGCGGCGACCGGGTCGGCGTGAGCGGTCGCTTGGAAATCGTCGTCGCGCCGCCAGACGATCGGCTCGTCAAGAAACCCGAAGTCGCCGGTCGCTTCGACATAGTCGCACAGCGCCTTCAACGGCCAGACGACGATGTCCCCGTGCGCTTCCTTGTCTTGGATCGTGGAATAGGGCTCGAGCATGAACCATTGCGGCCAGTCGCCCCGTTTCTCGTACTGCTGGGCGAAGACGACGCGCAGGATCGCCTTGGCCGGCCCGTCGTGTTCGAGCGCTAGCAGCAGTTCCAGGGGACCCTGGCAGACGTCGCGCGTGCCCCAAGCCGCAACTGAATATTGCTCGAGGCCGTGCGGCGCGGTGAGGTGGATCATCGCGTCGTGCGCAAGCCAGGGGAGTATCGTCTCGACGTCCTTCGCCTCGGCGCTGGCGTTCAGCAGACGAACGCCGCGCGTGATCTTGCGCCACGCGCGCGTCGATCGGGCCGCCAGGACGCCCTCGTCGACCCCATCGGCGTATTTGGCCGCGAGCGTCTTCGCCTCCCCCTCGTCGGTCAGTGATCCGACGACCGCGAACACGAAGGAACGCGTCGGCCGCGTGCGGATGACGACGTAGCCGCCGCCGCGCCGCTCGCCGTCGAGATAGAGCAACTCGTCGGCCCCGATCGCGTCGACCTCCTTGGGCGTGCTCGTCACCAGGCGATAGGAGGCGTGCGGGTATCGTTGTCCCCACAAGACTTCGGGATCGGGCCGGAAGACGAATTGCTTCTTGTGCGCGTCGATCTCGACGCGGGCGCGGCTTGCGTATTCGTGCTCGCCGAGGGCGAGGTGGCCAAAGACGAGGAAGCGGCACTTGCCGCCTTCGGCGGCGACGCGCCATTGCAGGGCGGGCTCCCGGCTCGAGACGCGCGCCGAGACGGTTATGGTCCGGTCTCCCAATCGATAGAGCCAGCGGCAGTCGCAAAGCCCCATTTCGAAGGCCGACGGCACGGACAGCAACCGCCATCCGCGGCCCAAATCGACCAGGATTCGCAGGCCGCTCCCGCGCACGATGTTGTAGGGGTCGCGCGCGACGGAAAAGAGCTTGTGAAACGTCGTGTTGCCGACGGTGAGTTGAGCGGCGAAAACGCCGTGCATCCAAGCGGTGGCGCATAAGGTCTCGTCGGTCGGCAGCATCTCCGCGCCGCTTCGCAGCATCGCGCCGTGGCGGCGCGCAACCAGCCGCTCCTTGTCGCGCAGCACGACGTGGCGGCTGTGGCCGCCCGCCGGCGCGAAAAACGACAGCGCCTCGCCGGCAAGGCGTTCGACATGCGTGCGGCGGCGGTAGCGCGCGCTGATCGCTTGATCGTCCAAACGGTCGGCGAGGGCGACAGGCGCTTCATGGACGACAGTGCGCGACGGCGCGGCGAGCACGACCTCGCGCTCCCGCCACCCCGAGGTGATTCGTTCGGCCTCGTCGACGAGCGCGAGGTCGGCATCGGACGACGCAGCGAAATGGTCGGGGCGATAGGCGCCGAAGAAGGTCCAGGTCGTCGCCGACCCCGGCGCGAGCGTCACGGCTCTCGACTGAAGCGCCGCGCAACCGGTCTCGTACTGCAGGCGCTTCGCGAGGAAAGGCGCGCGCCGAAAGCAAGCCCGAAGCCATCGGCGTCGCGGCAGGCGGGCCCCATCAGCTCGCGCAGGTCGGTGGCGAAGCCGGCCGCGCCCTCGAGACAGCCGTGCGCGGTCCAGGGGTGCGCGCCGCCTTGAGCGAGATTCTGTCGGCTCATCACAACCCAATCGGCGCGCGGATGGCGCGCGACGAAGTGATCGAGATACTGGCACACGTAGGCCTCGTTGCTCATCAGGAAACCCGGATCGGCGAGGCCGAGATCCTGAATGAACAAAGCGTCGCAGGGCAGCTCGGTTTCGCGTCGGTTCACGACCGCGAGCCGCCATAGCCAGACGTTCGCATCCGGGGCGAGCCAAAGGGCGACCCGGCAGAGGACGCCGCGCTGTTCTCCCTCCCAGACGAAGCGGTCGTCCGCCACGCCGATGCGGCGTTTCGCCTCGGCGCCGGCGCAAGCCAGGACCGCGGGGTCCGCGCCGCCGATTCGAAGCAGAAGGCGCCCCATCCCGCCGGCGATTGGCGATGCGAACGCTTGGTTGATGACGATCCGGCGGGCGCCCTCGGCGTGTTCGAGAGAGAAGACCGCGCCATTCGGCAGCAGGCCGATCGACAGGCCGCTGCGGTTGACGATGCGCTTGAGGCCCAGGTCTTCGAGGCGCGGCGTCGTGAGGATTGCAGTGGGGGATCCCGACATGGCCTCTTGCGTTCACCCCTCGCCTTCCGAGTTCGCCGTCGCCAGGGGATGGAGCGGCGAAGCGCGACCGGCGATTTCGAATCGGGTCGCGACGCCGATCGGCGACCCATCCATTGCATGCATTGTGGAGGACGGCGTCAAGGCCGCCGTTGCCGGGACGCCGCCGAGGGAGTTCGGCGTCGCCGGGTCGATCGATCTTCCGCGTGACCGGGCGGAGCGGCCCGCCGCGCTCGGACCCCCACCGCGACAGTGACGTTGATCCCACTGCAGGCAAGCCGATCGGATCGAAACCGTCGACAGCGAACTTGACCGATTCGACATCGAACCCGCTTCTCAGGGACGGCCAGACATCTTTGCACGGAAGAGGATCGTGCGCTCATGGAGACGGCGCCCCGACGCGATTACTTGGGACCGACTTCCGCCGTCGGCGCATGTCCCCGATATGCCGGGCTCGAATGCGAGGACGGAAAACGAAGCCGAATCATTAATGTGGTTGGTGGAGCCAGACGGAATCGAACCGACGACCTCTTCAATGCCATTGAAGCGCTCTCCCAACTGAGCTATGGCCCCAAGTTTCCTGTTCGTTCCCGCGCGCCCTAGTGGGATAAGACGGCGTCGTTCCTGCGGGGCGGCTGTATAGCCGCAAAAGCGCGCCCGCCACAAGGGCTGTTTGACCGAAATTTCGTCGCCGCGCGTCGTCCGCGGCCGGTTTGGCCGATGCGCGGCCGATTCGAGAGCCGTCAGGGCTCTTCGTCGGGCGCGATGTCGCCGTCGATCAAGTTGGTGACGTCGTCCTCATCTTCCTCTTCCTCCTCGAGGAAGGGATCGTCCGCCGGGGCCTCGTCCTCGACGTCGATATCTTCGAGGACCGGCTCGACCGCCTTCTCCTCGGCGGGCTCGGCCTCGTCGAGCGAGACGAGTTCGACACCCGCCGGCTGGGCCGTTTCCTCCTCCTCGTCCTCCTCCTTGGCCGGCGCGCGTTCCGCGCGCGCCGCGACGCCCTGGAAGATGGCGCCGCACTTTGGGCAGACGATCGGATCTCGGTTCAGATCGAAGAACTTCGCGCCGCAGTTATGGCATTGGCGCTTGGCTCCAAGCTCGGGTTTGGCCACGTCTCACAATTCCCTGGTCGTTGGGCGGCTAGGTTCGGAGGCCTCGGTTAGTCGGCGCCGCCGCCTATGTCAATGCGATTCGGCAAGCAAGGTCGACAGCGTTCGGCGAGGGTGTTAGGAGCCCGTTTCCGCGACGTCGCGCGATGGCGGCGTCGACGCGAAACCCGTGAGCGCCGATGTTCGCTTCCTCCCCGCACATCCCGCAGCCGCTGCGCTCGGAGCGAAGCGGCCCTCTCAAGGGGCGCGCCCGCCCGCCCGGGGACAAATCGATCTCGCATCGCGCCTTCATTTTCGGCTTGCTCTGCCGCGGCGCGACCCCGATCGAGGGCCTGCTGGAGGGCGACGACGTCTTGCGCACCGGCGAGGCTTGCCGGGCCCTGGGCGCTCGCATCGAACGCCATGGCGAAGGCCGTTGGACGGTCGCGGGCGTTGGGGTCGGCGCGCTGCTCGCGCCGCCCCGCGAGCTCGATTTCGGCAACGCCGGGACCGGCTCGCGGCTGATGATGGGCGTCGTCGGCGGCCATGGCGTCCAAGCGACGTTCGACGGCGACGCGTCGCTGCGCAAACGGCCGATGCGCCGCATTCTCGATCCCCTGCAATTGATGGGCGCGCAGGTTCTCGCCGAAGCCGAGGGCGGCCGATGCCCGATCACGCTTTTGGGCGCGAGCGACCCCGCGCCGATCGTTTATCGCACGCCGGTCGCCTCCGCCCAAATTAAGTCGGCGGTTCTCCTGGCGGCCCTCAACGTGCGCGGCCGCACGACCGTCGTCGAGAGCGAGGCTTCGCGCGATCACACCGAAAAGATGCTCGCCCATTTCGGCGCCGACGTGCGCGTCGAGGCCGAAGGCGAAGGCCGGCGCATCACCCTCGTTGGGCGCCCCGAACTTAGGCCGCGACCGGTCGTCGTGCCGGCCGACCCGTCCTCGGCGGCCTTCCCCATCGTCGCCGCGCTCATCGCGCCCGGTTCGGACATCGTCGTCGAGGGCGTCATGATGAACCCGCTGCGCGCCGGCCTTTTGGCGACGCTCATCGAAATGGGCGCGCAAATCGAGGTCCTCGATCGGCGGTTCGAAGGCGGCGAGGAGGTGGCGGATCTCCGCGTGCGCGCGAGCGACCTCCAGGGCGTCGACGTCCCCGCCTCGCGCGCGCCCTCGATGATCGACGAATACCCAATTCTCGCCGTCGCGGCGGCCTTTGCCCGCGGCGCGACGCGGATGCACGGCTTGCACGAGCTGCGCGTCAAGGAAAGCGACCGGCTCGCCGCGGTCGCCGCCGGCCTGGTCGCGGCGGGCGTCGACCACGAGATCGTCGGCGACGATCTCGTCGTCGAGGGCGGCCGGCCCCGGGGCGGCGGCTTGGTCTTAACCCATCTCGACCATCGCATCGCCATGAGCTTCCTTGTCATGGGTTTGGCGTCGGAGAAAGCAATGACCGTCGACGACGCCTCGATGATCGCCACCAGCTTTCCCAGTTTCCGCGCCTCGATGGCCGGGCTCGGCGCGCGCTTCGCATAGCGGCGCGCCGCTGCGATCGCGGCATGCGTTCAATGCGCGCGCTGCACCGCGAACTCCACCGCATCGAGCAGCGCGTGTTTCCACGGCGAGGCGGGATATAGTTCCAACGCGTCGCGGGCCATGGCGCCGTAATGACGCGCGCGTTCGATCGTGTCCTCGAGCGCGCGGTGCTTCTTCATCGTCGCCAGCGCGATTTCAAGATCGCCGTCGACGATCTCGCTGCGCTCCAACGTCCGCCGCCAAAATTCGCGGTCCTCGGTCGAACCGCGACGGAACGACAGCACCACCGGCAGGGTGATCTTGCCTTCGCGGAAATCGTCGCCGACGTTCTTGCCGAGCTTGGCGGCTGAGCCGCCGTAGTCGAGCGCGTCGTCAATCAGTTGGAAGGCGACGCCGAGATTGGCGCCGTAGCCTCGGCACGCCGCGATCTCCGCCTTGCCGCTGCGGGCGAGGATCGGCCCAACCTCGCAAGCGGCGGCGAAAAGCGCCGCGGTCTTGGCGCGGATCACCGCGAGATAGGCGTCCTCCGTGGTCGCCGTGTCCTTGGCGGCGGAGAGCTGCATCACCTCGCCTTCCGCGATGACCGCCGCGGCGCTGGAGAGCACGTCGAGGCAGGGCAGCGAGCCGACCTCAACCATCATCTTGAAGGCTTGGCCGAGCAGGAAGTCGCCGACCAGCACGCTAGCCTCATTGCCCCATAGCACCCGCGCGGCGGCCTTGCCGCGGCGCAATTCGCTTCCGTCGACCACGTCGTCGTGCAGCAGCGTCGCCGTGTGCATGAATTCGACCGCTGCGGCAAGCTTGACGTGGCCGTCGCCGCGATAGCCGCAGAGGCCCGCCGCGGCGAGCGTGAGGATCGGCCTCAGGCGCTTGCCGCCCGAGGAAATCAGGTGGTTGGCGACTTCGGGAATCATCGTCACTTCCGACCCCGTGCGCGACAGGATCGTCTGGTTGACCAGCTTCATGTCGTCATCGACCAGTGCGACCAGTCGCTCGATCAGCCTCTCCGGCGACTTTTCCTCGAGCGGAATGACAATTCCCACGGACGCTTCCCTTGCCAGAGCGCAACCCCGCGACCATAAAGACGCCTAGGCGGGCGGGCAAGGGCGCAGGCGCCGGAGAGTTCGGCGCCCCGGATGAGGTCGTGACGTGGTCGAACTCCTGCGCACCAATGATCTCGTGCTGATCTCCTTCATCGAGACGCTGCTCACGCAAGCGGGCGTGATGTTCTTCGTCGCCGACCAGCACATGAGCGCGGTCGAGGGCTCGCTCGGCTTCCTGCCGCGGCGCATCATGATCGACGCTGCGGAGCAGGAGCGGGCGCGGCGGCTGATGCGCGACGCCGGCCTCTCCGGCGAATTGCGCGATGGCTGAGTCCGCGGGCGAAGCGCCAACCAGCCTCGACGCGATTTTCGGCGGCCGGTTGCGGCTGCGCCAGCCCCTCGGCGGCCACCGCGTCGGCGCCGACGCGGTGTTGCTCGCCGCGGCGGCGGGCGCGCCGGCGCGCAAAATCGTCGACGTCGGCGCCGGGGTCGGCGCGGTTGGCCTGGCGCTCCTCCAGCGCTGGCCCGAGGCGCTCGGCGACATCGTCGAGATCGATCCCTGGCTCGCCGCGCTGGCGCGCGAGAACGCCGCGCTCAACGGCCTCGAGAGGCGCGCGCGCGTCGTTGCGGTGGACGCGCTTCACGCGGCGGGACGGCGCGAAGCGGGCCTGGCCGACGGCGAGGCCGATCTCGTCCTCGCCAATCCGCCGTTCTTCGACGCTCGGACGGTTCGCGCCTCGCCGGATTCGCGCCGCGCCCTCGCGCACGTGACTTCGGCGCGCGAAGGCGCCGCTTCGCCGCTCGAAGACTGGATCGTCGCCAGCCTGGCGCTGCTCGCGCCCGGAGGGCGCTTCGTCATGATCCATCGTCCCGACGCGTTGGAGGCGATCCTGGCCGCGATCGGACGTCGGCTCGGCGGGCTCGCGCTGCTTCCGGTCCAGCCGCGCGCCGATGAAAACGCCCATCGGCTGCTCATTGCGGGCCTCAAGGGATCGAAGGCGCCGCTCAGCATCGCCCCGCCTCTCGTGCTGCACCAGGCCTCCGGGGCCTTCACCGCGCGGGCCGAGGCGATCCACCGCGGCGAGGCGACAATCGACTGGCTGGCATAATCCGCGTTGACCCCGAGGGGAGGCGTCACTAGGGTCCGCCGCGAAAACGCCAAACCCGAGCCTTCAGACCGAATGTCTTCCGCCAACTCCGACGCCTCGCTCGATCCCGCCCGATCGTTCCAGGCCCTGATTCTGACGTTGCAGACCTATTGGGCCAAGCAAGGCTGCGTGATCTTGCAGCCCTACGACATGGAAGTCGGCGCCGGCACGTTCCATCCCGCCACCACCCTGCGCTCGCTCGGGCCGAAGCCTTGGAAAGCCGCGTATGTGCAGCCTTCGCGCCGCCCCAAGGACGGACGCTACGGCGAGAACCCCAACCGGTTGCAGCACTATTACCAGTTCCAGGTGATCCTGAAGCCCTCGCCCGAGGACCTGCAGGAGCTCTACCTCGACTCGCTCAAGGCGATCGGCGTCGACATGGCGCTGCACGACGTGCGCTTTGTCGAGGACGATTGGGAGAGCCCGACGCTCGGCGCCTGGGGCCTGGGCTGGGAATGCTGGTGCGACGGCATGGAGGTCTCCCAATTCACCTACTTTCAGCAGGTCGCCGGCTTCGAATGCGCGCCGGTTTCGGGCGAGCTGACCTATGGGCTCGAACGGCTCGCCATGTACGTGCAGGGCGTCGACAGCCTCTATGATATCAATTTCAACGGCCGGTCGGGCGACGAGAAGATCAGCTATGGCGACGTGTTCCTGCAGGCCGAGCAGGAATACTCGCGCTTCAATTTCGAGCACGCCAACGCCGCCGTGCTGTTCCAGCACTTCAAGGACGCGGAGGGCGAATGCCGCTCGCTGCTGGAGAAGGGCGAGGCGGGCGACCGTCATCTGATGGCGCTGCCCGCTTACGACCAATGCATCAAGGCGAGCCACGCGTTCAATCTTCTGGATGCGCGCGGCGTCATCTCCGTCACCGAGCGCCAGAGCTACATCCTGCGCGTGCGCGAGCTCGCCAAAGCCTGCGGCGCTGCGTGGCTGAAGACGGCGGGTGGAGGCGCGGCGGCGTGAGCTGCGTAGCGCGGGGCGCGGCGAGTTGGCGCAGCCGTCGAGTGTTTGGTTAGAGAAGAACGTGAATGCCCGATCTGCTCCTTGAACTCTTCAGCGAAGAAATCCCGGCGCGCATGCAGCGCCGGGCGGCGGACGACCTGAAGCGGCTGGTGACCGGCGCGCTCGTCGACGCTGACGTGACTTACGAGGGCGCGCAGGCCTTCGCGACGCCGCGTCGGCTGGCGCTGCATATCGTCGGCCTGCCGGAAGCGCAGCCGCATCGGCGCGAGGAGCGCAAGGGCCCGCGCGTCGGCGCGCCGGAGGGGGCGATCCAGGGCTTCCTGAAGGGCGCGGGGCTCAGCCGCATTGAGGATGCGAGAATAGAGAAGGACCCCAAGAAGGGCGAGTTTTATGTCGCGGTCATCGAGCGGCCCGGCCGCCCGACGCGCGACCTGCTCGCCGAAATTCTGCCGGGGGTCATTCGCGCCTTTCCCTGGCCGAAATCGATGCGCTGGGGCGCCGCTTCGACCAGGCCCGACGCGTTGCGCTGGGTGCGCCCGCTGCGCTCGATCGTGTGCACGTTCGGCGTCCCGCATGACGCGGTCGAAACGATCGCCTTCGCCGTCGACGGCCTGAGGGCTGCGGACGTGACCTATGGACATCGCTTCATGGCGCCCCACGCGATCAAGGTGCGACGCTTCGACGATTACGCCACGGCGCTCGCCAAGGCCAAGGTCGTCCTCGACACCGACCGGCGCAAGGCGATGATCTCGGCGGACGCGCAGAGCCTGGCGCTCGCCCACGGGCTCGAACTCATCGAGGACGAGGGCCTCCTGGAGGAGGTCGCCGGCCTGGTGGAATGGCCGGTCGTGCTGATGGGCGAGTTCGAGGCGGCGTTTCTCGAAATTCCGCCCGAGGTCGATCCGCGCGACGATCCGCGCCAACCAGAAGTGCTTCGTCCTGCGCGACGCTCGGTCCGGGGGTGACGCCGGCGGCGGGCGGTCGACTCGCCAACAAATTCATCTTGGTCTCCAACCTCGTCGCTAGCGACGGCGGCGAGGCGATCGCGGCGGGCAACGGCCGCGTCGTGCGCGCGCGCCTCGCCGACGCCCGCCATTTTTGGCGCACCGACCTTGCGCCGCTGCCCGATTACAAGGACAGGGCGGAGAAGCCGCTCGACCAGCGGCTGGCAAAGCTCAAGGCGCTCGGCACTATCTTTCACGAGAAGCTCGGCACGCAGGGCGAGCGGGTCGAGCGCATCGCGGCGATAGCGCGTGAGCTGGCGCCGATCGTCGATGCCGATCCGAATTTGGCGGTACGCGCCGCGCGCCTCGCCAAGGCCGATCTCGTCACCGAGATGGTCGGCGAATTTCCCGAGCTGCAGGGTCTGATGGGGCGCTATTACGCGCTCGCGCAGGGCGAGGAGCCGAGCGTCGCCGACGCGATCGAGGAGCACTATAAGCCGCAAGGGCCGAACGACCGCATCCCCAACGTGCCGGTGTCGATCGCCGTCGCGCTTGCCGACAAGCTCGACACGCTGGTCGGCTTCTGGGCGATCGACGAGAAGCCGACCGGCAGCAAGGACCCTTATGCGTTGCGGCGAGCGGCATTGGGGGTGATCAGGATCGTGATCGAGAATTCCATTCGTCTGCCTCTTAACAGCCGGCTCAACAATTTGCTTAGTCCGTGGGAGACGCGGCTTCGGTCTGCCGGGGCGTCGATGAAGGAATCCTCGGCGGAGGGCGATCGGCTCAATAGCCTTTTGGCGTTCTTCGCCGACCGACTGAAAGTCTATCTGAGGGACACGGGCGCACGGCCAGATATCGTCGAAGCGACATTTGGCGTGCCGCTGCAAGGCGATCTTCTCATGATCGTGCGCCGTGTCGAGGCGCTGGGGCGCTTCCTCGACACCGACGACGGCAAGAGCCTGCTCGTCGGCTACCGTCGCGCCGCCAACATCGTCAGCGCCGAGGAAAAGAAGGACGGCAGAGGCGCCTTTGCGGGCGTCCATGATGCGCTGCTGCTCGTCTTGCCGCAGGAAAAGGCCCTCGCCGATGGGCTCGCCGCAGCCGGCGCGGAGGCGCGCGAGCGGGTCGCGCGCGAGGACTTCGAGGGCGCGATGCGCGCGCTGGCGAGCTTACGCACGCCGGTCGACGCCTTCTTCCTCGATGTCACCGTCAACGCCGAAGACCCGGCGCTGCGCCTCAATCGTTTGCGCCTGCTCGGCGAGCTACGCGAGGCCGTCCACACGGTGGCGGATTTTTCCAAGATCGCGGGCTAGCGCGGGGCGTTTCGACAGTCGCGACGTTGATGCTATCATTGCAAGATCGGGTTTGGCGTTATCGGGAGACGGGATTGAACGAGGCCAGCCACGCCAACCTCTCAGCGCCATCAGCCGGGCACAACCGGGCGCGCAATCCGGGCGTGCCGCTCGACGTTTCGTGGTTCGAGCCGGTCGGCGTCAACGCCAGTGCGGTCGAGCGGCGCGTCGCCAGCCTGCCCGGCCGCCGTTCGGTCAAGAAGGAATACCAGGCCGCCTGGCTCGTCCGCGCGTTGACCTGCCTCGATCTGACCACGCTCGCCGGCGACGACACGCCGGGCCGCGTCCATCGCCTTTGCGCCAAGGCGCGCCGGCCGCTCGACGATGACCTCGTCGCAGCGCTGGGCCTTGCCGATTCGCCGCCGACCGTCGGCGCGGTCTGCGTCTATCCCGCCATGGTCAGGCCCGCCGTCAAGGCGCTCGCCGGCTCCGGCATCCCCGTCGCCTCGGTCGCCGCCGGCTTTCCCGCCGGCCTGACGCCGCTGAAATTGCGCCTCGCCGAAATCGACTATGCCTTAAGCGAAGGCGCCGGCGAGATCGACATCGTCATCACCCGCGCCCATGTCCTCGCTCGCGAATGGACGGCGCTCTACGACGAAGTCAAGGCGATGCGCGAAGCCTGCGGGGCGGCGCATCTCAAGACGATCCTCGCCACCGGCGATCTGAAAACGCTGCGCAACGTCTACTCCGCCAGCATCGTGGCGATGCAGGCGGGCGCCGATTTCATCAAGACCTCCACCGGCAAGGAGGACGTCAACGCCACCTTGCCGGTCAGCTTGGTGATGCTGCGCGCGCTGCGCGACTATCGCGAGGCGACCGGCTTCGAAATCGGCTTCAAGCCGGCGGGAGGCTTGCGCACCGCCAAGGACGCGCTGAACTGGCTGATCCTGATGAAGGAGGAGCTGGGCCCGCCATGGATGCGCAACGATCTCTTCCGCATCGGCGCGAGCGCCCTGCTCACCGACATCGAGCGCCAGCTCAGCCACTACGCCACGGGGCGCTATTCGGCCAATGCTCGTCATGCGATCGCGTAAAGGCGTTTTCGGCAAGGACGAGGCGTCGCGTCCCATATTCCCCGATCGATGTTGAGAGCCCCCGATGGCCAAGATCACGGACATTTTGCGCAGCATGGATTACGGCCCTTCCCCGGAAAGCGACGAGCATGTCCGCGCCTGGCTCGCCGCGCATCGCGCCGGCTTCGGCCATTTCGTCGCCGGCCGCTTTCTTGCGCCCGGAGCCCTCTTCGACGTCGCCAACCCCGCCACCGGCGAACGCATCGCGGGCGCCTCCCAGGGGAGCGCGGCGGACGTCGAGGCGGCGGTCGCGGCAGCGCGCAAGGCGCTGGCGAAATGGTCGGGCTTGAGCGGCGACGCGCGCGCCCGCCATCTCTACGCCCTGGCGCGCCACGTGAAGAAGCGCGAGCGCTTTCTCGCGGTGCTGGAAACGATCGACAACGGCAAGCCGATCCGCGAATCGCGCGACGTCGACATTCCCCTGGTCGCGCGCCACTTCTATCACCACGCCGGCTGGGCCGCGCTCGTCGCTGGCGAATTCCCCGGCCATCGCCCGGTCGGGGTCTGCGGGCAGATCATTCCGTGGAACTTTCCGCTGCTGATGCTCGCCTGGAAGATCGCGCCGGCGCTCGCGGCGGGCAACACCGTCGTGCTGAAGCCTGCCGAGTTCACGCCGCTGACCGCGCTCGCCTTCGCCGAAATCTGCGTCGAGGCGGGGTTGCCGCCCGGCGTCGTCAACATCGTCACCGGCGACGGGGCGACCGGCGCGGCGCTGGTTGCGCACGACGACGTCGACAAGATCGCCTTCACCGGCTCGACCGAGGTCGGGCGCGCCATTCGCAAGGCGACGGCGGGGACGGGCAAGAAGCTGTCGCTCGAGCTCGGCGGCAAGTCGCCGTTCATCGTTTTCGACGACGCCGATCTCGACAGCGCGGTCGAGGGCGTCGTCGACGCCATCTGGTTCAATCAGGGCGAGGTGTGCTGCGCCGGCTCGCGGCTCCTAGCCGCCGAATCGATCGCCGAAAAGCTGCACGTCAAGTTGCGCGCGCGCATGGCCAATTTGCGCGTCGGCGACCCGCTCGACAAATCGACTGACGTCGGCGCCATCGTCGCCCCCGTCCAGCTCGAGCGCATCAAGCGGCTGGTGGATCAAGGCGAGCGCGAGGGCGCGAAGGTTTGGCGCGCCCCCGGCGCGCTGCCCGAGCGCGGCTCATTCTATCCGCCGACGCTCGTCACCGAGGTCGAGCCCGCCTCGACGTTGGCGCGTGAAGAGATTTTCGGCCCGGTGCTGGCGTCGATGACGTTCCGCACGCCCGACGAAGCAATCGCCCTCGCCAACAACACCCGCTACGGCCTCGCCGCATCGGTATGGACGGAGAACGTGAATCGCGCCCTGGAAGTCGCCGCCCGCGTCAAGGCCGGCGTGGTGTGGATCAATTCGACCAACCTTTTCGACGCCGCCTCCGGCTTCGGCGGCTATCGCGAAAGCGGCTTCGGCAGGGAAGGCGGGCGCGAGGGCCTCGCCGAATATCTCACAGCGGATGCGCCCGAGCGCAAGACGAGCGCCAGGGCGGCCCCTTCGCCGGCGCTGACCGCGCTGCCCGGCCAGGCGCGAGCGCCAGGCGCCGAGGCGATCGACCGCACCGCCAAGCTCTATATCGGCGGCAAGCAGGCGCGCCCGGATTCCGGCTATTGCTACGCCGTGCTCGACCGCAAAGGCGCGGCCATTGGCCTCGCGGGCCTTGGCAATCGCAAGGACGTCCGCAACGCGGTCGAAGCCGCGGCCAAAGCATCGAACTGGGGCGCGGCGACCGCGCACAACCGCGCGCAGGTGCTCTACTACGTCGCGGAGAATCTCGAGGCCCGCGCCGCCGAATTCGCCGAACGTTTGCGCGCGATGACCGGCGCCTCGGCGCGTCAGGCGCGCGAGGAGGTCGAGGTCGCCGTCCGGCGCACCTTCTATTACGCCGGCTTCGCCGACAAATTCGACGGCGCGGTTCACGCCACCAAGACCCGATTCATCACCCTGGCGATGAACGAGCCTTGGGGCGTGATGGGGATCGTCTGTCCCGACGAGGCGCCGCTCATCGGCTTCGTCTCGCTCGTCATGCCGGCGATCGCGATGGGTAATTGCGTCGTCGTCGCGCCGTCCGCCGCGCATCCCTTGAGCGCGACCGACTTCTATTCCGTGCTCGACACGTCGGACCTTCCCGGCGGCGTCGTCAACATCGCCACCGGCGATTCGGCCTCGCTCGCCAAGACGCTGGCCGACCACGACGGCGTCGACGCGCTCTGGTACGTCGGTTCGAGCGATGGCGCCAAAGCGGTCGAAGCCGCCTCGGCGGCCAATCTGAAGGCGACATGGACGCGGCAGGCGCCGCTCGATTGGCGCGCGGCGCAGGGCAGAGAGTACTTGCGGCGCGCGACCCAGGTGAAAAACATCTGGACGCCTTACGGAGAGTGAGGTTCGCCCCTGTCCAGGTGCTTCGTCGCCTCGTTGCGCGCGACGCTCTTGAGGGCGCCGCCATGGGCGGCGAGGAAGCGCCGCACGCGATCGGGATCGCGTTTGCCGAGTTCGCGCAACCACCAGCCGATCGCCTTCTGAATGAACCACTGCGGATCGCTGGAGAGACGCGCGGCCCAGGCGAGCATCCGTTCGGGGTCGCGTCCCGCCTTGGTCCACGGCAGGGTGAAGACGAGCGACGCGCGGCGGGTCCAGAGGTGCGGGCTTTCGACCCAGCTCTCGACGACGTCGAGCCGGCGCGGATCGGCGAGGAGACAGCGCGATCCGACGCTCGCCAAATTGTCGGCGACAGCCCAACCGTCGAGATCGCCCATGCGCTCCGCGACATAACGCCACACGCACTCATTCGGCGCGACGCGGTCGAGCGCGAGGATGCGCCCCGCGACGATCTTCAGGTCCCAGACGGGCTCGCGCCAGAGCCGCTCGCTCAATCGCAGCAGCGCCTCCTCCCCGGCACTCCCCAGGGTATCGCGAATCGCGGCGTCCATCTTCGGCAATGAGACGCCCCAATGCTCCCATTTCGACTTCTGATACCTTTTCTCCCTTTGCGCCCGTTCCATATCGGAGAAAGCGCTCAGCGCCGCCAACAGTCGCCGATCGGCGTTCTCATCGCCGCCGTTTGTCATGGTCGTCTCCTCCCCGCGACGCGGGCCAGTCCCTGCTTCGTCAATCTCGCGGGCGCAACAGGAAACGCTGCGCCTTGCCGGTCGCGGTCGCCGGCGATCGATCGACCAATTCGGCTCCCTTGGCATAGTCATCAGACTTTTTGTCGCCTGGAAACCAAGGGAATTGTCACGCAAGCCTGCCAAAACCGGGTAGCCTGCGGCGCGCCGAAGCGCTATCTTGCCAACGGCTGGCCGGGGGCGGCCTGAATGTTCGGCCAACAAACCTTTTTTTGGGATCGGCTATGTTCACGCTAGGCATCGACTTCGGCACCAACACGGTGCGAGCTCTCCTCGTTCGTTGCTCTGACGGCGCGGAATTCGGCAGTTGCGTCGTCCCATATCCCAGCGGCGCGCAGGGGGTCCTGCTCGATCCCAATGACTACCGCCTGGCTCGGCAGGCCCCGGGAGACTACTTGGTCGTTCTCGAGGAGAGCGTCAACGGCGCGCTTGCGATCGCCAAGGGCAAGCCCGATTTCGACGCGGCTAAGGTCGTCGGCATCGGCGTCGACACGACCGGGTCGAGCCCGATACCGGTTGACGAGCAGAATCGCCCGCTGGCGCTGCGCGACAAGTGGAAAGACAATCCGGCGGCGCAGTGCTGGCTGTGGAAGGATCACACCAGCTGGCGCGAGGCGGCGAAAATCACCGAACTCGCGGCCAAAGTGCGCCCTCAGTACATCGCCAAGTGCGGCGGCATCTATTCCTCGGAGTGGTGGTGGTCGAAGATTTGGCGCTGCCTGGACGTTGCTCCGGCGGTGTTCGAGGCGGCGTTCTCCTGGGTCGAGTTTGCCGACTGGGTGCCCTCGGTGCTGGCCGGCGTCACCGATCCGCGTCGGGTAAAGCGCGGCGTCTGCCCCGCCGGTCACAAGGCGCTTTATTCCGACGAATGGGGCGGCCTGCCGGACAAGGAGTTCTTGGCGATGCTCGATCCGCGCCTCGCCGCGCTGCGCGACCGCCTTTATGAGCGGGCCTATGACGCCAACGAGCCCGCCGGCTCGCTGTGTCCGGAATGGGCCGCCAAACTTCGGCTTCCCGCCGGCATTCCCATCGCAATCGGCGAATTCGACGTGCATTACGGCGCGATCGGCTGCGGCGTGAGCGAGGGGACGCTGGTCAAGGTGATCGGCACCTCGACCTGCGACATTTGCGTCGTTTCCGCCGAAAAGCCGATTGAGGACATCCCCGGAATATGCGGGATCGTCAAAGGGGCGGTGCTGCCCGGCTTCTATGGAATCGAAGCGGGCCAGTCGGCGGTCGGCGACATTTTCAAGTGGTGGGTCGAGGGCGTTTGCGAGGGCGAGGCGGCGCTTCACGTGGAACTCGCCGCCGAGGCGGCCAAGCAGAAACCCGGCGAGGCCGGGCTCATCGCGCTCGACTGGAACAATGGCAACCGGACCATTCTGGTCGACCAGTTGCTGTCGGGATTGCTGCTCGGGCAGGACCTCTACACCACCAGGGCCGAGATCTATCGCGCGCTGATCGAAGCGACGGCGTTTGGCGCGCGCGCCATCGTCGAACGCATTCGCGAGTACGGCGTGCCGATCGATCGCGTCGTCTGCGCGGGCGGCATCGCAGAGAAAAATCCGCTGCTGATGCAGATTTACGCCGACGCGACCGGCTGCGCGATGCAAGTGGCCGGCTCCAGCCAAGCCTGCGCGCTCGGCTCGGCGATTGCCGCCGCGGTGCTGGCGGGCGCTCATCCCAATTTCTCCGCGGCGCAAGCGGCCATGACGTCCGTCAAGCCCGAGCAATATGAACCGATCGCCGCGAACCGGGCGGTCTACGACCGCCTCTACGCGCTCTACCGCGATCTCCACGACAGTTTCGGCGGCCTGAACACGTCCGCCGACCTGTCGCGGGTGATGAAAGCCTTGCTGGAGATCAAAGATTCCCAACGCGGATAAAGTATGATTAAACGGCGGAACCCTTCGTTGTCGTCCGACGCGAGGCCGATCGGCTTCCGTGTCGGGTCGGCGTCGGCGGCGCGTTGCGCCCAATTGTCCACTAGGAAACACCCGAGACGATCATGATCAACCTCGCCACTCCTGAAATCTGGTTCGTTTGCGGCTCTCAGCACCTTTACGGGCCGGGCCCACTGCAACAGGTCGCCGCCGACGCCCGTCAAATCGCCGGAGCGCTCTCGGACTCGAAGAAGCTGCCGCTGAAGACCGTCTACAAGGCGCTTCTGACCACGCCGGACGAAATCGCCAAGCTCTGCCTCGAAGCCAATTCGGACAAGAACTGCGCCGGTCTGATCTTGTGGATGCACACGTTTTCGCCCTCGAAGATGTGGATCCGCGGGCTGAACGCGCTGCAGAAGCCGTTCGTGCACCTGCACACCCAGTTCAACCGGGAACTGCCGTGGGGCACGATCGACATGGATTTCATGAACCTGAACCAATCGGCGCATGGCGACCGCGAGGCGGGGTTCATTCACACCCGCATGCGTCTCGGCCGCAAGGTCGTGGTCGGCCACTGGTCGGACCCGGAAACGCAGGATCGGATCGGCGCTTGGATGCGCGCGGCGCGCGCCTGGCACGATTGGCAGGGCGCGAACTTCTGCCGCTTCGGCGACAACATGCGTCAGGTGGCGGTCACCGAAGGGGATAAGGTGGCGGCCGAAATGAAATTCGGTTTCGCCACCAATGGCTACGGCTTGGGCGATCTCGCCGCCGCGGTGGACGCCGTCTCCGAGTCGGCCGCGGCGGAGCTGGTGGGCGAATACCAGCAGCGCTACGATGTCGTCGCCGAATTGCGCAAGGGCGGAGCGCGCTATGAATCGCTGCTCTACGGGGCGCGCCAAGAGCTCGGCCTGCGCGCCTTCCTGGAAGGCGGCGGCTTCAAGGGCTTCACCACCACCTTCGAAAATCTCTACGGGCTCAAGCAGCTTCCCGGTCTTGCGCCGCAGCGCCTGATGGCCGACGGCTACGGTTTTGGCGCCGAGGGCGACTGGAAGACCGCGGCCTTGCTGCGCGCCTTGAAGGTGATGGGCGAGGGGCTGCCGGGCGGCACGTCCTTCATGGAGGACTACACCTACCATTTGGGTCCGGAAGGACGGCAGGTGCTGGGCGCGCATATGCTCGAAATCTGCGAGACCATCGCCGCGGGCAAACCCTCGCTTCAGATTCATCCGCTCGGCATCGGCGGCAAGGAGGATCCGGTGCGCCTGGTGTTCGACGCGCCGCCCGGACCGGCGCTCAATGCGACCTTGATCGACCTCGGCGCCCGTTTCCGCCTGTTGGTGAACGAGGTGACCGCGGTCGCGCATCCGCCGCTTCCCAAGCTGCCGGTGGCGCGCGCGGTGTGGGAGTGCAAGCCTGACTTCAAGACGGGTTGCGGCGCTTGGATTCTCGCCGGCGGCGCCCACCACACCGTCTTCAGCTACAGCGTCACCGCGGAGATGCTCGAAGATTTCGCCACCATCGCCGGCATCGAGATGGCGTTGATCGGCGCCGACACCAAGCTTGGCGCCTTCAAGCAGGATCTGCGCAATAACGACGTCTACTACTATCTCGCTCAAGGCTTCCGGGCCTGAGGGCGAGGCTATCTCTGGCACGACGGGCAGAAGAAGCTCGAGCGGCCGCTCTGCACGATGCGGGTGATCGCGCCGCCGCAGCGCGCGCGAGGGCAGGAGGCCCCCGCGCGATCATAGACCGCGAAGGCGTGCTGGAAATAGCCGAGCTCGCCGTCGGTTTGGCGATGATCGCGCAAGGTCGAGCCGCCGGCGGCGATCGCCTCGTCCAGGACGTCGCGAATCGCTTTGACGAGCCGCTTGGCGGCCGGCGTCGGCGCGCCGTCGTCGTCGGCGATCGTGCCCGCCGCACGCAGCGGCGAAAGCCGGGCGCGATGCAACGCCTCGCAGACGTAGATGTTGCCGAGCCCGGCGACGCGCTTCTGGTCGAGAAGCGCGCTCTTGAGCGGCGCGCCGACGCCCGCCAAGAGCCCGGCGAGCCGCGCGGCGTCGAATTCGTCTGAGAGCGGTTCAACGCCGAGATTGCGAAACAGCGGATGCTCGGCCAGATCCCGCGTCGTCGCCAGAACCATCGCGCCGAAGCGCCGGGGGTCGTTGTAGACGACCCGCACGCCGCCCTCGAGCGTGAAGACGACGTGATCGTGCGCTTGCCTTTTGGACCGCTCGAAATGGAACGGCTGGACGAGCGTCTCGGCGTCGCCTTCGACGCGAAACGAGCCGGACATGCCGAGGTGCATGATGAGCGTCTCGCCGCTCTCGATCGCCGCCAGGAGGTATTTCGCCCGCCGCGTCAAGGCGTCGATCCGCTGACCGGTCAGACGTTCGGCGAAGCGCGCGGGGAAGGGAACGCGTAAGTCGCTCCGTCGCGTCTCGACTTGCGCCAAGCGCTGGCCGACCATCGCCGCGCTGAGGCCGCGCCGCACCGTCTCGACCTCGGGCAATTCAGGCATCGGCGTGGTCCCGGATCACCGCGAGGAAGGCGGCGCCGTATTTCTGCAGTTTGGCGGCGCCGACGCCGTGAATGGAGGCGAAATCGTCAAGCGTTCGCGGCCGTTCAGCCGCCATCTCGATCAAACTGCGGTCGGGAAAGACGACGTAGGCGGGCTGGTTCTGGGCGCGCGCCATCGCGCCGCGCAGCGCCTTCAGCGCCGCAAGGAGGTCGGCGTTGGCCTCGCCCGGCGCGGCGGGCAGGCGCTTTTCGCGCCGCGGCGTCTTGGCGACGACGTCCTCGCGCAGTGCGAACGGCGCCTCGCCGCGTAGAACCCGGCGCCCCTCCTCGGTCACAACCAGCCGGTCGCGGTCGGCGCGATCGCGGTCGATCAGCTTGGCCGACAGGAGCTGACGCAGGACGCCGCGCCAGTCCGCGGGAGGGCGGTCCGTGCCGACGCCGAAGGTCTTGAGCTGGTCGTGGCCATGACGCGTCACGGCCTCCGTCGCCTTGCCCGCCAGGATGTTGGCGAGATGGCCGAAGAAGAATCGCCCCGATGTGCGCACCACCGCAGAGAGCGCCTTTTGCGCCTCGATTCGCCCGTCGATGAGCCTGACCGCGCCCTGACAGACGTCGCAATGGCCGCAAGGCCCCGCCTCTTCGCCGAACATGCCGAGCAACACTTGACGGCGACAGCGCGCCGTCTCGCACAGGGTCACGAGATCGTCGAGCTTGGCCATTTCGACGCGCTTGCGTTCGTCCGGGGCGCCGCTCTCGGCGATCTGGCGGCGGCGCAATTCGATGTCGCCGGCGCCGTATAGGGTGAACGTGTCGGCGGCCAGCCCGTCGCGGCCGGCGCGGCCGATCTCCTGGTAATAGGCCTCGATCGAGGACGGCATGTCGGCATGAAAGACGAAGCGCACGTCGGGCTTGTCGACGCCCATGCCGAAGGCGACGGTGGCGCACATGACGACGCCGTCTTCCTGCAAGAAGGCGTCCTGGTTCTGCGAGCGCACGATATGGTCGAGGCCGGCGTGATAGGGCAGGGCGCGACGCCCCTTGGCGGAGAACTCCTGCGCGAGTTCCTCGGCGCGCCGACGCGAGGCGCAATAGACGATGCCGCTCTCGCCCGCGTGCGCTTCGAGCCGCTCGGCGAGCATGCGCGTCGCATTGCCCTTGGGCCGCATCGCCAGGAACAGATTCGGCCGATCGAACGAGCGCACGAAAACGCGCGGACGGCGCGAGAACAGTTGCTCGACGATGTCGGCGCGGGTCGGCGCGTCAGCGGTCGCGGTCACCGCGATCGTCTGGAGGCCGCCGAGCGTCTCGCCGGCCTCGCGCAGACGCATGTATTCGGGACGGAAGTCGTGGCCCCATTGCGAGACGCAATGGGCCTCGTCGATGGCGAAGAGGTCGACCCGCGCCTCCTTCAGCATCGCCAGCGTGTCCTCGCGCGTCAGGCGCTCCGGCGCGACATAAAGCAAACGCAGGGAGCGGTCGCGCAAGGCCCGCGCGACCCGCTGGCGCTCCGAGGGCTCCGAGGCCGAATTCAGCGCCGCCGCCGCGACGCCAAGCTCGCCGAGCTGGGCCACCTGATCGCGCATCAGCGCGATGAGCGGCGAAACGACCAGCGTCAAGCCGTGGCGCGCCAGGGCTGGCAGTTGGAAGCACAGCGACTTGCCGCTGCCGGTCGGCATCACCGCCAGCACGTCCTCGCCGGCGAGCACCGCCGCGACGATCTCCTCCTGGCCCGGCCGGAAGGCGGAGAAGCCGTAGACCCGGGCGAGTTCGCCGCGCGCGGTCGCCATCAGGTCTTTTGCGCCGGTCATCGCCCGCCCCCCGCCGGGTCGAACACAGGCGTCCATTGCACGTCCTCGACCCGCTCGGCGCCGCAGGCGAGCATGACGAGCCGGTCGAAACCGAGCGCCGCGCCGCTCGCCTCGGGCATGCGCGCGAGGGCGGCGAGAAAATCCTCGTCGATCGGGTAGGCCTCGCCGTAGACGCGACGCTTGAGCGCCATCGCCGCCTCGAAGCGCCGTCGCTGCTCCTCGGCGTCCGTGAGTTCGCCGAAAGCGTTGGCGATCTCGACGCCGCAGACATAGAACTCGAAGCGCTCCGCCACGCGCGTGTCGTGGGCGCAAAGGCGCGCCAGCGCCGCCTCCGAGGCTGGATATTCGGTGAGGAACGTCGGCCGACCGACGCCAAGCTGCGGCTCGATCCTGTCGCTCATGATTCGACTGAAGACGTCCGACCACGCGTCATCGGCGGCGACGCGCAGCCCGATCCCGGCGGCCTGGCGCGCCAGCCGATCGCGGTCCGGCTCGCCGCTCCCCTGGCGCGGCAGCGAATCGAAGAGATCGACGCCAGCGTGCCGCAGGAACGCTTCGCGCACCGTGAGCCGTTCGGGGGCGGCGAACGGGTCGGCCTCGCGGCCGCGAAAGGCCAATCGGTCCACGCCCGCCTCGCGCGCCGCGAGCGCCAGGATCGCGGCGCAATCGGCCATCAGCGCCTCCAACCCCGCCTCGACGCGGTACCATTCGAGCATGGCGAACTCCGGCGCGTGCAGGGCGCCGCGCTCGCGGTTGCGAAACACCCGCGCCAGCGCAAAGATTTGCGTCTCGCCGGCGGCGAGCAGCTTCTTCATGGCGAATTCGGGCGAGGTATGGAGATAGGCGGCCCAAGCGCGTCCGTCCGGCCCGATCATCGCGGTGGAAAACGCATGCAGATGCGCTTCGGCGCCGGGCGAAGCCTGGAGGGCGGCGGGCTCGACCTCGACGAACCCCTGGCTCTCGAAATGGCGGCGCACCGCGCTGACGATCCGCGCGCGCAGCTTCAGCCGCGGGCGCCGGTCGGCGTGGCGGGTCGGGCTCCAGAAGGGCGAGGCGGGGTTCAAGGCGGGCGCATCCCAGCGGGCGAAACGGCGATCGCGGATTCGATCCTATCTGGCCTTTGGCCGCGAAATCGGTATGGTGCGCGCCGCATTCGCGCAAGCCAAGGCTTGAGGACAAAGTCGCCGCCGCGGTTCCGCGCGCGCCAATTCTGGGGATAAGGGACGTGAGAGTTATCGCAAGCTCGATTCGCAAGGGCAATATCATCGAGCGGGAGGACGGTCAGCTTTGCGTCGTTCTTTCGGCCGAAAGCTTCCATCCCGGCAAGGGCACGCCGACGACGCAGATCGACATGCGCCGCCTGTCCGACGGCGTCAAAGTGACGGATCGCTTCAAGACCACCGAGCAGGTCGAGCGCGCCTTCGTCGAGGACAAGAATTACGACTTCCTCTATTCCGACGCCGACGGCTATCACTTCATGAACGCCGACACCTACGACCAGATCCAGGTTCCCGCCGACGTCATCGGCGACCAGGCGCAATGGCTGCAGGAGGGGATGAAGGTGATCCTGTCGATCTTCAACGAGACGCCGGTCGGCATCCAGCTGCCGCCGCGGGTGACGCTGGAGATCCTCGAGACCGAGCCGGCGATGAAAGGCCAGACCGCGTCCTCCTCCTATAAGCCGGCCAAGCTTTCCAACGGCGCGCGCGTGATGGTGCCGCCCCACGTCACCGCCGGGACGCGCGTCGTCATCCAGACCGAGGACGGCAGCTACGTCGAACGCGCCAAGGACTGAGGCGTTCGCATTCGTCAACGGAGGCGCGCGATGCAGCTCGGCATGGTTGGTCTCGGGCGCATGGGCGCCAATATCGTTCGTCGGCTCATCCGCGCCGGCCATTCTTGCGTCGTCTATGACCGCGACCCCGCGCCCGGCCTGGCGCTTGCGGCCGAAGGGGCTCACGCGGTCGACGCCTTGCCCGCGCTCGTCGCCGCGCTCGCCGCGCCGCGCGCGATCTGGATCATGCTGCCCGCCGGGGCGCCGACCGAATCGACGATCGAGGCGCTGCGCGGGCTGCTCTCGCCCGGCGACGTCGTCATCGACGGCGGCAACAGCTTCTGGCGCGACGACATCCGCCGCGGCGCGGCGCTCGCCGCCGAAGGCTTGAACTATGTCGACGTCGGCACCAGCGGCGGCGTCTGGGGGCTCGAGCGCGGCTATTGCCTGATGATCGGGGGGACACGCGACGTCGTCGCCCGCCTCGATCCGATCTTCAAGGCGCTGGCGCCGGGCCGCGGCGCGATCGCCGCAACGCCCGGCCGCGAAGGCCGCGACCCGAGCGTCGAGGAAGGCTACCTCCACGCCGGCCCTTGCGGCGCCGGCCACTTCGTCAAGATGGTGCACAACGGCGTCGAGTACGGCTTGATGCAGGCCTACGCCGAGGGCTTCGACATCCTGCGAAACGCCGACGCGGCGGGCGTCGCGCCCGAGCATCGCTTCGCCCTCGACGTCGCCGACATCGCCGAGGTGTGGCGGCGCGGCAGCGTCGTCACGTCGTGGCTCTTGGATCTGACGGCGGGCGCGCTCGCTCAGGAGAGCGCGCTCGAATCCTATTCGGGCTTCGTCGAGGATTCCGGCGAAGGCCGCTGGACCCTGATGGCGGCGATCGAGGAGGCGGTGCCGGCCGAGGTTCTCTCCGCCGCCCTCTATACGCGCTTTCGCTCGCGCCAGAGCCACACCTTCGCCGAGAAGATCATCTCGGCGATGCGCAAAGGCTTCGGCGGGCACGTCGAGCCGAAGGCGGGCAAGAGCTGAGGGGCGGGCGCCGCCCGGACGAGGCGACGGGCCTCGGCTCGAGAAGGCGCCTTGGCGCCTTCGCCGGGCCTGGGGCCTTGCAAGCTCCGCCAAGGGTTTCCAACTTTTTTCGAGGTTTTCCAAATTTTTCCAAGGAAAATCCAAGGAAAATCCAAAGTTTTTCCAAATTTTTCCTTGGCGGTTTCATGCGATTTCAAGGACTTATGCTGTGAAAAAAGGAATTG
>CAVWKL010000258.1:0-36035 GCA_963755075.1 uncultured Alphaproteobacteria bacterium | reverse complement strand
CGCTGAAGCGGGCCGGCTTCAAGGCGCCGGTCGTCACGGACATTCGCGCCGAGATATGGATGAAGCTTTGGGGCAATCTCAGCCTCAATCCCGTCAGCGCGCTGACTCACGCCACGCTCGACGACATATGCCGCTATCCGTTGACCCGCGAACTCGTCGCCCGAATGATGGCGGAGGCGCAAGCGATCGGCGAGGCGTTGGGCATACGCTTTCGCCTGCCGATCGAAAGGCGCATTGCGGGGGCAGAGGCCATCGGCAAGCACAAGACTTCGATGCTGCAGGACATCGAGGCGGGGCGGGCGATCGAGATCGACGCGCTCCTCGGGTCGGTGCTCGAACTGGGACGCGTCGCCGGCGTGGCGGCGCCAAGCCTGGAAATCGTCTACGCGCTAACGAAATTGGCCGCCAAGACCTTGCAGGAGCAGCATGGCAGGCTCAGGATCGAGCCACTGTGACCATTCGAACGCTCCATTCAGCTCAGGCCGAGTTCGACCTCATGTCAGACGGATCGACGGTTCAGAGTCTGATGGCGTCTGGGGAAGACGGCCATCCGGCGATCATGGCTCCGGAGCGCCGATCGCTGACCTTCGGCAAGCTTCGAGCCCTTATCGACAAGACCGTCGCCTCCCTCAACGCCTTCGGCGTCGGCCGCGGCGACCGGGTCGCGATCGTGCTGCCGAACGGGGCCGAAATGGCGACCGCCTTTGTCGCGATTGCCGCCGGCGCCGCCGCGGCGCCGCTCAATCCGGCCTATCGCGCCGAGGAATTCGAGTTCTACATGTCGGATCTGGGCGCCAGGGCGTTGGTCGTCGAGGCGGGCAGCGCCAGCGCGAGCATCGAGGCGGCGCGTAAGCTTGGCGTCCAGATCATCGAATTGCGGCCGCAAACGGAGTTGGGCGCTGGCGCATTCGCCTTGGCCTGTGCGAGCGTCCATCGCGACGGATTTCTGCCCGGCCTCGCAACGCCGGAGGATGTCGCACTGATCCTGCACACTTCGGGCACGACCTCACGGCCCAAGATCGTTCCGCTCTCGCACCATAACGTCAGCGCCTCGGCGCGCAATGTCGCCGCGACGCTGGAGTTGACGCCGGCCGATCGCGGCCTTGCGATCATGCCGCTGTTTCATATCCATGGTTTGATCGCGGGACTGCTCGCGCCGCTTTCACGCGGCGGCGCCGTTTTCTGCACGCCCGGATTCAACGCGCTGAAATTCTTCGGGTGGATGCGCGACGCCAAGCCGACCTGGTGCACGGCGGTGCCGACGATGTATCAGGCGATCCTCACGCGGGCCGCGCAGAACAGGGATATCATCGCCGCCAATCCGCTGCGCTTCCTCAGATCGTCCTCCTCTTCGATGCCGCCGCAGGTCATCGCGGAACTCGAGGCGGCCTTCGGCGCGCCGCTGATCGAGGCCTACGGCATGACCGAGGCCGCCCATCAAATGACCTCCAATCCGCTGAAGGGGGTTCGTAAGCCCGGCTCGGTCGGGATCGCGGCGGGACCCGAGATTGCGATCATGGACGAGAGCGGCAGACTCCTCGCGCCGGGGCAAATCGGCGAAATCGTCATCCGCGGCGCCAACGTCACCGCCGGATATGAGAGCAATCCAAAGGCGAACGCCGAAGCGTTCACCGGCGGCTGGTTTCGCACCGGCGATCAGGGCGCTATCGACAAGGACCGCTATCTCACCCTCACCGGTCGCCTGAAGGAGGTCATCAATCGGGGCGGCGAGAAGGTGTCGCCGCGGGAGGTCGACGAAATCTTGATGGACCACGAGGCGGTCCGGCAGGTCGTCACCTTCGCCATGCCGCACGACAAGCTTGGCGAGGAGGTCGCGGCCGCGGTGGTGCTGCGCGAGGGGTCGCAGACGACGGAGAAGGAGCTGCGCGATTTCGCCAGCGCACGGCTGGCCGCGTTCAAGGTGCCGCGCAAGATCGTGTTTCTCGACGAGATTCCCAAAGGCGCCACGGGCAAGCTCCAACGCATCGGCTTGGCGGCCAAGCTCGGGTTGTAACGCGCCGTGGAGGCCGCCTTCGCCCGACGACGACGGCAAGCCTCGCCGCCATGTTCCGGCTGCGCAATCGGTTGGCCTCGTCGATAACGCAGGCGCCGCCTTAGAGCATTCTGCAATGAGATTAACGCGGGGCCTCCCTTCCCCCCGAGTACGGAAAGACGGGTAGGACGAGGGGCGAGGGGATAAGTCGCAACGACGCGGCCAATCACTCGGCCCCCACCCCAGCCTCTCCCCGCAAAGGGCAGGGAGAGGCCAAGAAGGGCGCGGCGCGCTCATCTCCCCGCGGGGGCGGAAGGGATTTGCGTTTCCTTCCGCGTTTTGCGTTCTTTCAAGGGCTTGCGGGGCGGAAAATTTCCGCTTCGCCGTCCTCGGCCGACGTCGGCGGCGGACGTTCGCCCGGCTCGGCGGCGATCTCGGGGCGGCCGGGGCGGTGAGAGCGATCGCGTCCGCCGGCGAGCGCGATCAGCCGGTCCATCGCCTGGAGATCGCCCTTCATCATCATCGTATGCGCGACGACCATCGCGTCGCCGAGCCGGGCGATCCGCAACCCAACGAAGCCGACGGGCGGATCGACCTCGCGCTTGGCGAGCCTTTCGGCGCTCATCTGCCGCGCGCGGCGCATGGCGACATTCCCCACGGGCGCGACATTCGCCGCCGAGGCGCCCCTCGTCAGCCGCTCGAGGATGCGCGGCCTGCGCTCCGTTGGACCGTCTGCGGCGGCGCGGGATATCTTGCCGGCCTTCGCCATGGATGGGGTCCGGGAGGGGGAGGATCGCGGCGGCAAGGATAGCATGAATTGTGATTTACGGAAAGCAAAATGCGTTTGATTTTGAAATATCGAATGATTCGGGCGCGTGGGTCGGCGGAAGCGCGCGCCGGGATGCGAAGCGGCCGCGTTTCACCGACGCAGCGCCAACAAAAAGGGAAATGAGCGCACGTCACCGAATTAAGAGCATTCTGCAATGAGATTGACGCGGGGGCATCCCTTCTCCCCGTGTACGGGGAGAGCGGGCGCTCGGACCTAAACGCAACGCGCTCTAAGGGGCCGGTTCGGGGCGGAAACGCGGGCGGCGAGGGATCGGCCGTCTCGGACGCCGCGGCGGGCGCGGGGTGGTCGCCGCGAATTTGCGTCGAACCGGGAAGACTTCGGCGTCTTATGTATTTACGCGACAGTTGGCGGCGGAGTTTGTGGGCGCTATTCACATTCATTTTGATCGCCCGCCCTGCGTCTATTGCACCATCGATGCGAGTGCGGGGGACGCCGTTTTGACTTCCAGGTTGTCCATGCTCGAAATCGACGTGCGCAATCTTCGTGTCCTGGTGACCGCGGGCGGCGGCGGGATCGGTCGGACCATTGCGGAAGGCTTCGCCGCTTGCGGGGCCCAGGTCCACGTGACCGATGTGTCCGAACCAACCCTCGCCGCGACGATCGCCGCGGTGCCCGGGCTGACGGGAACGGTCGGCGACGCGGCGTGCGCCGGGGACGTGGATCGAGCGCTTTCGGATGTCTCGGCTCGGCTTGGCGGGCTTGACGTTCTGGTCAACAACGCCGGCGTCGCGGGGCCGACGGGTCGGGTGGACGGGCTGAGCGCCCCCGACGTCGATCGCACGATCGATGTCAATCTCAAGTCGCAATTCTATTTTCTCGAACGCTTCGTGCCGCTTTTGACCGCCTCCCGACGCAATCCGTCGATCATCGCGATGAGTTCGGTCGCCGGGCGATTGGGCTATGCGTATCGCACGCCCTACGCGGCGACCAAATGGGCGATCGTCGGCCTCGTCAAGTCGTTGGCCATCGAGCTTGGGCCTCTGGGCGTTCGGGCGAACGCGATCCTCCCCGGCGCGGTGCACGGCGAGCGGATGAACCGCGTCATCGCCGATCGCGCGGCGGCGACGGGCGTCAGCTTCGAGGCGATGCGCGACGACTACCTCCGCAAGATTTCCCTGCGACGAATGGTCGAGACCAGGGACGTCGCCAACCTGGCCTTGTTCCTCGCCTCCGACCTGGCGCGCAACATCAGCGGCCAAGCCATAAGCGTCGATGGAAACACCGAATACGCCTGATCGGCCCCGCCTCGGAGCAACGACTATGAAGCTGAATAGACGCAAGGTCATCATCTCGTGCGCCGTCACCGGGTCGGTGCATACGCCGTCGATGTCGGAATATCTGGCCTCCGACCCGGAACAGATCGCCCAACAAGCAATCGACGCGGCGCGCGCGGGGGCCGCGATCCTGCATCTCCACGCCCGCAATCCCGTCGATGGCAGTCCGACCCCCGATCCCGCCGTATTCGACCAGTTTGTGCCCAAGATCGCGGCGCAGACCGATGCGATCATCAACATCACGACCGGGGGAAGCTCCCGCATGACCCTGGACGAGCGTCTGGCGTACCCGCTGCAGGCCAAACCGGAGCTGTGCTCGCTCAACATGGGATCAATGAATTTTTCATTCCACAAGGCAGGGCGCGGGATTACGGAGTGGAAGTATCCGTGGGAGCAGGGCCATATCAAAGGTTCGGAAAACGTCATCTTTCGCAACACCTTCGGGGACATCCGGGAGGTGATTGCGCGGCTCGGCGATGCGCACGGCGTGCGATTCGAGTTCGAGTGCTACGACGTCGGGCATCTCTGCAACCTGGCGTATTTCGTCGACGAGGGGCTGGTTAGGGCGCCGCTGTTCTTGCAATGCGTCCTTGGCATCTTGGGGGACTCAATACCGACCCTGAGAACCTGTTCTTGATGCGCAGTACGGCGGATCGGCTCTTCGGACGCGAGAACTACGAGTTTTCTGTGCTCGGAGCCGGACGGCACCAGACCTCCTTGGTCACGATGGGCGCAATCATGGGGGGACACGTACGCGTGGGCCTCGAAGACAGTCTGTTTCTCGGGCGAGGCCAATTGGCGCCGTCGTGCGCCGCCCAAGTGCTTAAGATCCGTCGGATCCTCGACGAACTTTCCCTGGAGATCGCAACGCCTTCCGAGGCGCGCCAAATCCTCGAGACCAAGGGCGCGGACAAGGTGGGGTTCCGTGGCTAGCGTTCCCGCAACAATCCGAAGGGGGCGTCGAAGCGGCAGCTTGCTTGAATATATCGTCATGGGCGTTACCCTGGCGGTCGTTTTGCTGTTCTCGGCATTCATCCAGGGGTTCGCCACCTTCGGAAATCTACAGGTCATCGCATCGAATTCGGCCGCGCTGCTAATCCTGAGTTGTGGGATGGGCGTGGTCATCATTTCGCGTGGCCTGGATCTATCCATGATCGCCGTAATGGTGGCGGGCGCCGCCAGTTTTGCGACCTTCGCCAATGCCGGGTTTTCCGAGCCGGTGGTGGCGGGACTTACGCTGCTGACGGTGGGGGCGATCGGCCTCGCCAACGGATGGCTGATCGCCTACGTCGAAATACCGGCGATGCTGGCGACCCTCGCCTCAGCGATGGTCATTACCGGCTTTTTCCGCTTCGCCGTGCTTCGAGGCGAGTTTTTGCTGCTGTTGCCGAAAACAAATCCGGCGGTGGTGTTCTTTTCGAAAGACATTGCGCCGGGGTTGACGGCGCCGGTGGCCGTTATGATCGCGACCTTCGTGCTGACATGGATTTTGCTGCGCTTCACCACGCTCGGGCGCATCACATACGCGATGGGAGACAACTTTCAGGCGGCCCGGCTGATAGGTCTTCGCGTGCGACCAACAACACTGATGATCTACGTCTACGCCGCGTTGACTGCGCTGCTGGCGGGGCTTGTGATCGCGGCGTCCAGCGGAACAGTCGATTTCCGGACCGTCACAAACGGAAGCCTGCTTTTTGAAGTCATTCTCGTTGTCGTGCTCGGAGGAATACCGCTACGCGGCGGACGCGGAGGCATGAGAAACATCCTCGTGGGAGTCGCTCTGATCGCCGTGTTGCGCAATGGCATGACGCTCTTCGACCTGTCGACACAGACCCAGGACCTTCTCAAAGGAGTTGTACTGATCATCGCGGTCGCAACCGATAATTACTTTAACCCCAGGGATACGGAGACCGATACGGTCGGCGATCTCTGATAAAAAAAGTTGTAACAGTGGAGGGAAACATGTTGTCAAATGTGAAAAATAGGCTGGTGAATATCGCAATCGGAATGACGTTTTGCGCGACTTTTGCGTTGGGCACAGGCGCCGCCCAGGCTGATAGCAACATCGCCGGCAAGAAGGTTATCTTCGTGCCGATATCGATGGGCATTACTTTGACCGAAGCTTGGGCGCGCCGTATGAAGGAGCACGCGGCGACGTATGGCTACAGCTTCGACATCCGCGACGCGGCGTTCAACACCGGAGCGATGTCGGAGTTGCTCGCCAAGGCGATTAGCGACAAGCCGGACGTGCTCGTCGTCCACAACCCGACCGTTCAGCTTCTGGCGCGTCAGATCAAGGAAGCTGAGGCCCAGGGCATCAAGGTGCTGCAGCTCAACCTGCAGTCGAACCAACCTTCGACCGCCTTCACGGGCGCGAATTGGGAACGGATCGGGCGCGAGATCGCCGAGGATATCGTCAAGGAATGCGGCGCCGGCAGCGGCCGGTTGGGCGAAGTCTCCATCATCCCCGGTCAATTGACGGCGGCCGACAGCGTGATCATGAACCAAGCCGCGTTCAAGGTGTTCGCAGCGCATCCGGAAATCAAGGTGGTTTCAAACCAGGCGTCGGACTGGGAACCCGAGAAGGCGCGACAAATCACCACGACGGTGCTCCAACAGCACCCGAACCTTTGCGCGATCTTCGGACATTGGGACGTGCACACGATGGGCGCAGGCAAGGCGGTCAAGGACGCCCATCTCGAAGACAAAGTCATCGTTTATGCCACCGGCGGCGGCGACGACAAGACTTGCCAGGCCATCGAAGACAAAATTCTTGATCGGGTCTGGAGCTATGACGCCGATGGTCAGGGACGCGACGCCGCCGATCTCGTCGACATTCTTCTCCAGGGCGGAGCAGCCGCGGATCATTCTATGCTGCAGATAGAGTCTCCGTTGAAGATCATCAAACTCGGTCCGACCTACAATCCAAATCTTTGCTTTAAGCTGTAGCCGGCGGGGGTGGCTCCGCCAACTCGGCCGAATTTTCGCCGCGGGGTCCCCTCGGGGACCCCGTGTTCGCCAAGCTGATGGAAATCGAACTTGTCAATCCCGATCGACTTCGCCCGTCTGCCCCGCCAGCGCGTGCCGCTCTTTGTGATTTCGCCGCGCCGGATCTTGTCCGACGTCCTGTCGAAAGGCTGGATTGAGGGCGCGATACCGTTCATCGCCTTTATCGCCGTGGCTTTGGGCGTGTTGATCTTCTCGAAGGGATACGTCACCCCCGCCAACCTACGCAACCTCGCTCAGTACGCCGCTGACGGCGCGCTTGTGACGCTTGCGCTCCTGATCGTTGTGGCTGTCGGCGGCATCGATTTGTCGGTGGGCTCCAACTTCGCGATGTCGGCTTTCGTCGCGCTCTATGGGTTCCACATTGTCGGTCTGCCGGTTTTGGCGCTTCTCGGCCTTAGCCTCGCGTGCGGAGCGCTGATCGGCGCCGTCAATGGGGCGCTTGCGGGATTGTTGGGCTGCGGAGCGCTGCTGACCACCCTTGGCACGATGATCACCGTGCGCGGGCTGTTCACCCTGGCGTCCCAGGCTCAATTGGTCCAAATTTCGATCAGCCCGAGGAGCGACGATCTGTGGGATTGGATCGGCGCTGCGAAGCCTGTGGGAATGCCCGTCGGCTTTTGGGTCCTCGTCGCCGTCGCCTTGCTGACCTTCTTCATGTTCCGGCAGTCTCGGTTCGGCTGGCATATTCTTGCCGTCGGCGGCAACAGAAAGGCGGCGCGGCACGGAGGGATCAGCGTCAAACTGACCGTGTTCTTCGCGTACACGATCGCAGGTCTGATCGTCGGCCTCTCCGGGTTTCTGTTTGCTGCGCGCGAAGACAGCATTGGCGCGGACACCGGCATTGGCATGGAGTTCTTCACGTTGACCGCATTGGTGGTTGGCCTTGGCGGCTTCGTGCCCGGACGCGGATCGGTTGTTTCCGTTCTGATGGGATTTGCGACGGTCTACCTTCTCAGCGACGTGATGATCAACTCCGGCTTTCGCGGCGATTTCACCCAGTTTGTTCTCGGTTCGATCATCATCGTGATTCTCGGCGTCGACGTGAAATTCCGCAAAAACCGGCACCGCCTCCTGGCGTCGACGTATCTCGATCCGGTTGTCTTCGAGACCGACGCCGTTCAAGGCATGGACGGTCTGATGCCGGGCGACGTTGCGCCCAAGCTGTCGCGCGCCGAGTTGATCGCCGTCGGGAAGATCGATGGGCCCGAGGACGTGATTCTCGATGCCGAAGACAACCTATACTGCGGAACGCGCGATGGACACATCATGCGGATCGCGGCGCCTGACTATACTGAGGTCACCGTTTTCGCCAAAATAGGAGGGCGACCGCTTGGGCTCGCCCTCGATTCAGAACAGCGCATTGTCGCCTGTGTTTCGGGTATGGGGCTTCTGCGGGTGACTTTGGACGGCAAAGTGGAATTGTTGACGGATCAGACTGAGCGTAGCGTCTTCACGATCCAGGACGACACGGCGATCCGGATGGCGGACGATCTTGACATCGCCCCTGATGGAACAATCTACTTTACCGACGCGACCAAGCGCTTCGATATCGACAATTGGGGTCTCGACTTGTTGGAGGGTCGCCCGAACGGTCGATTGCTGAGCTTCGACCCAAGGTCCCGTAAGACTCGGACGGTCTGTGACTACCTGGTCTTTCCAAATGGCGTGTGCCTCACCCACGACGGCAATCATCTGCTTGTGGCGAGCACTTGGGCCTGTTCGATCCTCATTTTCGATCTCAAGAACATGGCCGACGGACCGAGGGTCTTCATTCGCGGATTGCCGGGCTACCCCGACAACGTCAACCGGGCTTCCGACGGGGGTTACTGGATCGCCCTCGCCGGAATGCGAAACCCGGTGATGGATGAAGCGATGATGGCGCCGGGAGTGCGCCGCCGGATGACCAGACGCGTCCCGCCGACGAATTGGCTTTTCGGCAACCTCAACATCGGGGGCGTGCTCAAGGCCGACGGAGCTGGACGCATCTGCGATGCGTTCTGGGATAGGCCCGACGGGCCACTCTATATGATTACGTCGACGTGCGAGCACAAGGGCGCGCTCTATCTCGGCGGCGTCACGAACGACAAGATCGGGCGGCTTATCCTCGATGGGGCCGACCCCGAATGGACCGCTCCCAAGAGCTATTGGACGAAGGCGTGAACAGTGTTCTTCCGGGGCCATAAGCAAAAAACGATATCGATGACCTTGGAAGGCGCATTGGGCCCGAATGATCGCCTTGACGAAGCCGACGCGATCCCGATGGCGGAGCCCGAGGCGGTCTGCGTGGATCGCGCCGGCGAACTCTTGGTTTCGTCCGGATCGCGCGTCTTTCGGATTCGGCAATGGGGCAACACGCCCGAGCTCTGGGGAAGCTTTGACGCCCCGGTGTCGGCCCTTGCAGCGAGCAAGGGGGGGCGCGTCGCGATCGGGCTTTCGGGAGGACGGATCGCTGTGCGGGATCCGTCCGGCGACCCTCTGTCCGGCTGGACGCCAAGATTCAGCCCGCGTTCGATCGCCGATTGCCTCTTCTTGTCCGAGGAAGAACTGGCCGTGGTCGATCATGGTTATGGTCCACAGGAGCCCGTTCTCTCGCTCGCGCCGTGGGACCCGGTCGCGCGGGGACAACTGATCGGAATCGGTCGATCCGGCGAAACGCGGGTTATGGCGACCGGACTGCACTGCCCGATGGGCGTCGCCGTCGGGCCTGACGGCGCGCTCGTGCTGACCGAGTTGGACCGCGCCCGTGTCGTCGAGGCGTCGGGTCGGGTGTTGCAGGCAGGGTATCCGGCCTATCTCGGCCGAATACGCAAGATCGACAACGGGTATGCGCTTGCGTGCTTGTCGCGACGCGACGCGCTGATCGAGTTTCTCAAGACGGAGCCCGAGTTCGTGGCCAGGATGAAAGCGAGAATCGACCCCAGGCACTGGATATCGCCACGCGTGATCCCGGAGTTCAGTCATGACTTTCCCATCGAGCTCGGGGCGACCCGGCTATTTGGAGAGATCAAGCCTTGGGCTCCATCTTTCTCGTATGGGTTGGTGATCGAAACGGACGCCGCCATGATGCCGGTGAGTTCGGCTCATTCGCGTGCGAATGGAACTCGGCATGCAATTTCCGATGTCGTCTCCTGGAACGGGGCCCTGATTGCCGTAAGTCGCGGCAGCGGCGCGATCCTGAAGCTTGACTCCCCGGGACATGTCTTATGAGCCGTCGCCCGATCGTTCGCCTAGAGGGTATTACCAAGCGTTACAGCGGCATAGCAGTGCTTGAAAACGCTGATTTCGAATTATTCCCTGGCGAAATTCACGCTCTTGTCGGGGAGAACGGCGCTGGGAAGTCCACCCTTTGCAAAGTGATCTCGGGCGTCATCATGCCCTCGGAGGGTCGCCTGTACATCGACGGGCAGGTCGTCCGTTTGACGGCGCCCAAAGATGCGACCCCCTATGGCATTTCGATGGTGTATCAAGAAACGAGCCTTGTTCCGCAGTTGACCGTCGCGCAGAACATGGTTCTCGGGAGGGAGCGCGCCTTTAATTCCGTTCGGCGAGTGCGAAACGCGGCGCGACAAGTTCTTCAGCGTCTCAACTTCAATGTTGAGCCATCGCAATTGGCTGGCTCGCTGTCGGCCGCCAAACGCCAAATGGTCGAGATCGCTCGCGCTGTTCTCAATGACGCTCGTATCATCATTCTTGACGAACCGACCGCCGCGCTGACCCCCGAAGAGGCGGATCATCTGTTCGAATTCATGAAGTCGCTGCAAAAGGCCGGTGTGGCGATGATTTTTATCTCGCATGCCCTCGAGGAGGCCCTGATTTATGCTGATCGCATCACAGTGCTCCGAAACGGCCGCTTGATGAAGACCGGGCCGGCGAGCGAGTTTGATCGCGACAGTCTCATTCACCACATGATCGGCGACGATCTCGCAGCGCGTCAGCCGGCGTCCACTCGGGTTCGCGCGGCCCGATCCGCGCTTCCCCTGCTTCGGGTGGACAACATCCGGATGGGGAGCGTCGTCAACAATATGTCATTTTCGGTCTTCTCAGGGGAGATCACTGGGATCGCTGGACTGATAGGCTCGGGGCGCAGTGAGGTCGCCAAAGTCATCATGGGACACACCAAGCGCAACTTTGGCGGCGGCACGATATGGCTGGAGGGGCGTGCGGTCCGCTATAGCGTCCCCTCTCAGGCGGTGGAGGCGGGTATTGCGTATGTTTGCGAGGACCGCAAACTCGACGGACTCTTCGACATGATGACGGTGTCGGAGAATATCGGACTCGGATGGCTGGCGAAATTCGGACGAAACGCGGTTGTCGCGCCGTTTTCGAAGATGCGCGAGGTCGCGCGCGAGTGGGAGGAACGTCTGTCGATCCGTCGCGTCGGCGACGACCAGTCGGTGCTATATCTTTCCGGCGGCAACCAGCAGAAGGTGGTATTTGCGAAGTCCTTGGCGCAGAAACCGAAGCTCGTGATTTTCGACGAGCCTACGAGAGGCGTGGACGTGGGCGCCATCGCAGAAATCCGCCAGATCATTCGCGCCTTCGCGGACAGTGGCGCTGGCGTCGTGTTGATTTCGTCGTACTTGCCAGAGATCCTCGACCTCTCCGATCGCATTCTTGTGGCGAAGGGCGGCGCCATCGCCGCGGAATTCGCGCGATCGGAGGCCACCGCCGAAAAGATCCTCGACGCTGCAATTCGTTGATCGGCGGGCAAACCGCGCGCCGGTTCTCTGATCGGCCGCGTTCCCAAGACCCTTGCCTCGCCTAAAGGAGAGCCCGGGCACATGACCATTCGTTTCGACGGCCGGGTCGCGATCGTCACCGGATCGGGCGGCGGGCTCGGACGCTGTCACGCGCTCGGATTGGCTTCTCGCGGCGCGAAAGTCGTGGTCAATGACATCGGAAAGGACGGCGCCGCCTCTGACAGCGCGTTGAAAGTCGTCGACGAGATTCGAGCCGCCGGCGGCGTCGCGATGGCCGACGGCGCGGATGTCGTCAATTTCGACCAAGTTACGGCGATGGTCTCGCGCGCTGAAAGGGAATGGGGCCGGATCGACATCCTCGTCAACAATGCCGGCATCCTGCGCGACAAGACGTTCGCCAAGATGGAGATGAGCGACTTCAATCGCGTCGTTGGCGTGCATCTGACCGGTTCCGCCAATTGCTCGAAGGCAGTTTGGAGCGGCATGCGCGAGCGCAACTACGGCCGCATCGTCTTCACCTCCTCGGCGTCCGGCATTTACGGCAATTTCGGCCAGGCCAACTACGGCGCCGCAAAGGCCGCAATGATCGGGCTGATGAACGTGTTGCATCTCGAAGGCGCGAAATACGACATTCGCGTCAACACACTCGCCCCGACCGCCGCGACCGCGATGACCGATGGGCTGCTGCCCCCGGACGCCGCCGCGTTGCTCTCGCCGGAGTCCGTGACGCCCGCAGTGCTGTTCCTCGCCAGCGATATCGCGCCATCGCGGGTCATCGTCGGGGCGGGCGCCGGCGTCTTCGCCGTGACGCGCATCGAGGAGACGCCGGGCGTCTATCTCAGCGAGGCGGAACGGTCACCCGAAACGATCGCCGCCCGCTGGGACGAGATCTTCAACTGCGAGGCTTCCTCCCCGCTCGCCGACGCTCTCGCGCAAACCTGGAAATTCGCCGGATTGGCCAAGACGGCCAGAGGAGCGTCCGACTGATGAGGAGGTTTCAGCGGCGCCGCGCCCGCTCGCGCTCGTCCCACGACGGCGCCCCGATCGACAATCCGATCGACGCGGCGTGGCTATCGCGCTCCGATCGAACGGCCCGCTTATCATGTCGTCCGTGAAGAACGCCGATTACGCGAGAACGCTCTGATCGAGGGGCGGTTGGGCGGGGGCGACGAGGGCGGCGAGCCAGGCGCGCAAAAAGATCGCCAGCCAGGCCAGCAATCGGCGGAAGTTGTAGCCGGCGGCGGCCAGGACCGCGTTGGCGGCGTCGCCGGCGGCGTGGGCGAGGTGGTTCCTGCCCATTCGGTGCTCGGACTTGAGATGGCCGATGCACGGCTCGACGGCGGCGCGGCGGTGCAGCTCGCGTTTGATCGCCGCGGTGACGCGCCGTTTCTGGCCGGCGATGTAGACCTTGAACCGGTGCTCGGGCGGAGCGTTGTGGCCGCGGTAGCCGCGATCGGCGACGATGCGCTCGAGGTTGGCGCCGATCTGGGCCTGCATGTCCGGCACAACGACGTCGAGCGTGTGGCCGTCATAGGGGTTGCCCGGCAGCGCCTTCACATGGGCGATGAACTGGCCGCCGCGGGAATGATGAAGCGTCGTGGCGACGGAGACCTTGACGCCGAACTCATAGGGTCGATGCGCCTTACCCTTGCCGATGCATTCGACCTCGGGCGCGTGCAGCGAATAGACCTTCCGCCCGCGCTGGTTCTGGCGCTGATCGCGCACCCGCCAGGCGAGCGAGAGCGGCTCGGCAAAAGCGCGCCTCAGCGCTACGTCGCCCTTGATCTTGCGCACGATGTCGCGCGTCACCCGGCCGAGATAGGTGCGTAACGTCCTCAGCGCCCGGTTGGCCCGCTTGAACTGCTTGGCGTGGGCGTAGCGCTGATGGGCGATCAGCGCATATTTGCCGACCCGTTCGTAGGATTGGCGCAGGACGACGCCGTGTTTCTTGGCCAGCCGAACCAGCCGTTCGCGCGCCCGATGCATCAGCTTGGCGTCGGTGGGAAACGCCACCGCCTTGGGCTGCACCGTGGTGTCGACAATGACCTTGGAAAAGTCCGCCGGCTTGGCCGCGCCGGTGCGCGTAGCCACGTTCAGGCTCTCCTGGATCAGCGCGACGAGCTTCTCCTCGCCCATCCGCTGGCGCCAGCGCGTCAATGAGGAGCGGTCGAAGGGCGGCTTGTGCTGGAAGAACTCCTCGCCGCAGAACAACTGGAAATAGGGGTTCTCGACCCAGCGCTCGCTTAAACCCTCGTCCGAGAGATCGTGCATGTGCTTGAGGATGGCGAGCCCCGCCATGAGCCGCGTCGGCAACGGGGGATGGCCGGGCTTATCCGAATAGACCGTCCCGAACCGCCTCTCCAGAAACCCCCAATCGACCGACCGGGCGAGCTTGGCCAGCGGGTGGCCCATGTCGACGATCTGGTCCAGGCGCGCGCAGAAGAGATCCTCCTGTCCGCTGTCCCGTCGCTCCTTCGGCCGCATCGCGAATCTCCCAATCGCACCCCTCGCGATGAGAGAATCACGACTCCACGGCCGTTTCAATTTGCAAGTTTATGCGGGACCACGCGGTCGAAACCGGCAAAATCGAATACTTCAAACCCACCGCAAAGCCACACAATCCGGGGATCTCAGAGTTCTTCACGGGCGACTATCATGGGGCTGCGGTGATAGCGTCGAGGCGCAGCGCCACATGCAATTCGAGCGCGGAAATAGGGTCGTCCCAACCGCCGGTGATTTCGCGAAGCGTGTCCAGTCTCTGGCGCACCGTGTTGACGTGAACGTCAAGGATTTCTGCCGTGCGCACGATATTGTGCTGGCTATCGATGTAACATAATAGCGTCTTCTTGAGCTGCGTCTTCTGACGCGGATCCCGCTCCTCAATCGGCGAGAGGATCTGTTCGACATATCGCGCAATGCGCGAGGCATCGCCGACCTCGAATAGCTTAGCAAAAAGATTGACTTGAGAGTGTTCGACAAATCGATTGAGGCGGTTCATCTTGCGCAAGACGCGAAGCGCCTGTTCGATTTGGGCGTAGTGGACGGCGGCCTGAGTCAAATCGGAGAACGGATTCGACACGATTCCACCGATCTCCCATTCCTTCCGGCGGCGGAGGAGAGCCTGAAGGAAAGCGCGGATCGATCTTTCCGGACCGACGGCCAGATAGGTATCGTTTACGAGATCGACCAGCAAATTCATCTTTGCGGCGGCATCGCGGATCATCGTCGTTTGCAGGGCGCGATCAAGGCCGGAGATCGCGATGAGAGCCAGCATCACCGGCTGATCCGTGTTTGTCCTCAGACGGTCTCGGATCGCCGAGATCGTAGAGGCGTCGGGCGGGTTGACGAGAATGAGATGTCGCAGCAGGGTCGATGAGGCGATCAACTGCTCCGTTTCGCGCTTCTCGCTCCACAGCTTCGCGATTGAAAGCGCTACGGTGCTGCGCTCCAGATTGCGGATATCGATCGGATCCAGTTCTCCGCGGTGACAGATGACGAGGCTCTCGCCGCGTCCCGCGCCGCCATGCAGGGCCATGGCGCGACAGTGCTCCTGGCCGGCATCGAGCATGACGACCGACCGCCCGCTATGGCGCGATTTCGAAACAGCGCTGATCAGCGCCGACGAATTGATTTTGCCGTCCCTTAGATCCGCGGCCAGGTGTCCGCGATAGGCTGCCGAGGTAAATCGCTCTCGAACCGAAAACAATTCGTCATAGAGAATAATCGCGCCATCGATTTGGTCGGCCATGCGCTGAACGAAGAGCGGCCACTCCGTGCCCTTGGCCAAAAGCGACGTCATTTCGTCATGAGCCGCAGCCGAAACGTCAACCCGATGGATGTGGTCGATCAGCGCGACGCGGTTGCGCTCCGCCTCCGCGAGCGATTCCGACAGCATCGTGAAGGCATGCGCGTTGCGGATGGCGACGCCCGCGTGAAGAGCGAAGGACCCCAATACCGAAATTTCCCGTCCGGACAACTTGCGATGATAGCGGTCCGCAACGAACAGGATGCCCTGCAATTTGTTTTCCGAAAGAATCGGGAACCCGGCAAGGGAGACGATTCCTTCGGCGTCGAGAGCGCGATCCAATGCCTCCGAATGCCGGAATCGTTGGTCGCCGAGATAGTCCTGCGTGTCGAAGAAACTCTTGGAACTGACAACAAGGCTTACGGCGCCAACGCCAATGCTCGCCGTCATCTCCCAGGTGGCCGGCGAAATATGCCCATCGGCGACGACGGTTCGCATGATGCTCTCATCCTCGTTGAGCGTCGTCAGCCATGCGGCGTTGGCGCCCACGAGACTTCGTGCGCGGCTGACGATCTTTCGCAGAAGATCTTGCAGCGCCAGGGTGCTGGAGAGATCGTGCGTCGTATCGATGAGCAGGGTGAGACCCCGTTCGCTCACGCCGCGGTCGCGGATAACTTGGGCGACCGCATTCAGATGAAGATGCAGTCGCTCGATGTCATGCCCGATCGAAGCCAACGGCGACGCGTTGCGCACCATCTCGATCATTTCGGCGATTTCCGAATCGTCCGCGCCGAGCGCAATCTTTTCGAGGATGGTCGCGAGAATGGGAAGAACGTTGCCTGACACGAAGCAGCCCCGGATCCTTGACGAAGGGACCGAACTCAAGCCGGACAGCATCCGCCGCGAGGCGACATTCATAGACCACCGAGGCGTATCAAGTCGACGTAAATATCGCTCTTTCGTATGCGAATCGACCACCAATGCCTTGCAGCCATGCCCGGCGACAAGACGAGGGAACGGCGCCGCGGCTCGTCAAGGGCGCGCTTTGCACGCCCCGCGACGATCGCCGCCGATTCGGCTCGACCGTCCGCAACCCTCGCGGGTCCGCAATTCCTGTCCGCTTGAACGATCGGCCCTGCCGAATTGACGGAAGCGAATGCCGAACGGTGGCTCGCCAACGGATTTCCGGCCGAACTCGCATCGCGACCGGCGGCTGACGTCCTGTTGCAGGGTTTGGCCGGCTTCGTCGGAATCCGCCCGCTCGCGGCCGCCGGCCGCTATGCGTTTCGGCGGTCGATGCGGACCGGCATGTCGCGAGGGAAGATCGCGGCGAACCCTCCGACAAGGATCAGGACGAAGGCTCCGGCGCGCCAGCCTTTCGCCGCCAAACCGCTAGGAAATCGCTCCTCGCCGAGTTAGCAAGACGGATCGAGTCGACCGTCTCCCTCCGCCTTCGCGCGACTGCGTCGAGCCGGATATACCGCCCCATTTCATGTATCTGTAATACATATGTTAGGCGATTTTTTGGCCCATAGCGACATTCACTTTGATCGCTTGACCTACGCTTATTGCCCTTAGGCTCTACGAAGCCGCGCATTCGAATGCAGGTAAGAATACTCTTTCTTGCGATCCGCGCTGACGACGCTCGGAACGTGCGTCGGTGAAATTTTGCGAGTTGCGAATGCGGCTTCGAAAAGATCGATTGCGAGGAATGTGCCGCGGCAACCAAAACGGCGGCGCGTTTGGGTTCCGAATGGCGACCCGGCGTAGCAAGGAACCGGTCTATGTTGGACGCTGATTGGCGGGTCAAGCGCCGAGCCGAAATCCATCCGAGCGCTGAAACGTCGCGAGCCTGCTCCAGAGGGCCGCGACACGACGCCCGACAATCTCGCAACCGCTATCTGTGCAACGGGGACGCCTCGGCATTCCGCAGATGGGCGAAAGCATAACATGAGAGAAGCCGTCATCGTTTCGACAGCGAGAACGCCAATCGGTCGGGCGTTCAAGGGCGCCTTCAACGCGACGAAGTCTCCAACGCTTTTGGGCCACGCGATAAGAAACGCCGTGGCGCGCTCGGGCGTCGACGGCGGCGAGATCGAGGACGTTGTTGTCGGATGCGTGCTGACAGCTGGCACCGCAGGGATGCAATATCGCGCGATACGCCAGCATCGCCGCCGGACTTCCCCTGGAAGTCGCCGGACAAACAATTGACCGCCAGTGCTCGTCGGGTCTGATGGCGATTGCGACCGCCGCCAAACAAGTGACGCCAAGACGGAATGGATGTCGCCGTCGGCGGCGGGCACGACAATATTTCAATGGTGCAGAACGCCTACATGGACTGGGTGCGGCGGGAGGCCGACCCGAACGTCATCGCCAAGGCGCCCCATGCCTATATGCCGATGCTGCAGACCGCGGAGTTTGTCGCCAAGAAATATGGCCTAACGCGGGAGGCGCAGGACCGATACGCGCTCGAGTCCCAGCGACGCACGGCAGCGGCGCAAAGAGCGGGCCGGCTCGACGCCGAAATCGTTCCCGTTCGCACGACCATGGAAGTCGTCGACCGGATCACAAGCGAAAAATCGTTCAAAGAAATCACGCTGGCGATGGACGAGGGGAACAGACCGGAAACCACATACGAGGCTCTGCGAGATCTGAAGCCGGTCGTTGACGGCGGCGTCGTCACGGCGGGCAACGCGAGCCAACTCTCCGATGGCGCTTCGGCGTGCGTGATTATGGAATCGAAAATTGCTGAGAAGCGGGGATTGCAGCCTTTGGGAATCTACCGCGGCATCGCCGTCGCCGGTTGCGCTCCGGAGGAGATGGGGATCGGCCCAGTCTACGCCGTGCCGAGGCTCTTGGCGCGGCAGGGCCTGAAGCTCGCCGATATCGGGCTATGGGAACTGAACGAGGCGTTCGCGTGCCAAGCCTTGTATTGCCGCGACCGCCTCGGCATCGATCCTGACATCTACAACGTCGATGGCGGGGCCATCGCGATCGGGCATCCCTATGGAATGTCCGGCGCGCGATTGGTTGGCCATGCTCTGATCGAAGGCAAGCGCCGCGGAGTTCGGCATGTCGTCGTGACGATGTGCATCGGAGGCGGCATGGGGGCCGCCGGACTGTTCGAAGTCGCCTAATCGGCTCGCAAAAGAGCGTTTGAGATTTGACGAGGAGATCGACATGGACATCGTGATTGTAGCGGCTGCGCGGACCCCGATAGGCAACTTCAACGGCGCCTTTGCCACGGTTGCGGCCCATCAACTCGGCGAGGTCGCGATTCGAGCCGCGCTTGCGCGGGCGACGCTGGAGCCTGAGGCGGTGGACGAGGTGATCCTCGGCCAGGTGCTGAACGCCGGTCAGGGCCAGAACCCGGCGCGACAGGCGGCCCGCGCCGCCGGGGTGCCGGACGACAGGATCGCGTTCGGCGTCAACCAGGTCTGCGGTTCCGGGCTGCGCGCGGTGGCGTTGGCGGCCCAGCAGATCCGCACAGGCGAGAGCGCCATCGTCGTCGCTGGCGGGCAGGAGAGCATGAGCCTGTCGCAGCACGCCGCCTATCTCCGCTCCGGCGTCAAGATGGGCGAACTGCCGCTGGTCGACACCATGATCAAGGACGGGCTGTCGGACGTCTTCAACGGCTACCACATGGGCGTCACCGCGGAAAACGTCGCCAAAGCTCATCTTATCACCCGCGAGGAGCAGGATGCGCTGGCGCTGGCCAGCCAACGGAAGGCGTCGGCGGCGCAAAAGGACGGGCGATTCAAAGACGAGATCGTCGCCGTGACGGTGAAGAGTCGAAAGGGCGACACCGTCGTCGAGAACGACGAATACATCCGCCACGACGCCACCCCCGAGGCGCTGGCCAAGCTACGCCCGGCCTTTGCCAAGGATGGCACGGTGACAGCGGGCAATGCCAGCGGCATCAATGACGGGGCCGCGGCGCTGGTCGTCATGAGCGCCGCCGAGGCGGAACGACGCGGACTGCGGCCATTGGCGCGCATCGCCGGCTTCGCCGCCGCCGGCGTCGACCCGGCGTTGATGGGCGCCGGACCAATTCCCGCCAGCCGCAAGGCGCTGCAACGCGCGGGCTGGAGGATCGACGACCTCGACCTGATCGAAGCCAATGAAGCCTTCGCGGCGCAGGCGTGCGCGGTGAATAAGGTTCTCGGCTGGGACGCGGCAAAGGTGAACGTGAACGGCGGAGCCATTGCGCTTGGCCATCCGATCGGAGCCTCGGGAGCGCGGGTGCTGACGACTTTGCTGTTCGAAATGCGACGACGCGAGGCGAAGAAGGGCCTCGCGACGCTATGTGTGGGCGGCGGCATGGGCGTGGCGATGTGCGTCGAGCGCTAGGCGACCGGACGGCCGTTTCGCAAGCGGCCAAGAAATCCGGATTCTACCGCCTCGGCGCCGGGCGAGCGCGGTCGGTTGGCGCCGTGATAGAGCAAACGGAAGTTGTGCAATGCGACAAAGACGGACACGCGATGACTAGCAATTTCCTCGTGACCCAATTCCCGCTGCGGATTGGCGACGAATTCGCCAACGCGCATCCAATCGGTCCGGCGCGTCTGTGGAGCGCTCGAGGCGTTTTCTTGATCGGGCGCGGCCTCGGAAACAAAACGAGAGCATGAACATGCACAAGGCAATAGGGCTTGCGGCGGCGGTCGAATTGATCCCCGACGGCGCGTCGTTGATGATCGGGGGCTTCATGGGCGTGGGATCGCCCCATCGGCTGATCGACGAGTTGGTGCGCCAGGGGCGCAAGGACTTGACGGTGATCGCCAACAACTCGGGGCGTCCCGGTTTCGGCATCGGCCGCTTGATCGAACGCCAAGTTGGTGAAGCGGCTGGTGGCCTCGCACATCGGCACCAACCCGGAGACCCAGCGGCAGTTGATCGCCGGCGAGATGGAGGTGGAACTGTGCCCGCAGGGGACGCTCATCGAGCGCATCCGGGCGGCGGGCTATGGACTGGGCGGCGTCCTGACGCCGACGGGGGTGGGAACCACCGTCGCGGCCTCGAAGAAGGAGTTCGAGATCGAGGGCAAGACGTACCTGCTCGAGCTGCCGCTTGCGGCCGATTTTGCGCTCGTGGCGGCGCACCGGGCCGACCATTACGGCAATCTCGCCTATGCGCTCACCGCGCGCAATTTCAATCCGATCATCGCCATGGCGGGCGCCACGGTGATTGCGGAAGCGGCGGAAATCGTTCCCGTCGGCGTCATCCCGCCCGACGAGGTGATTACGCCGGCCGTGCTGGTGGACCACTTAGTGGAAAGAGAGAAGGTCAATGGACGCTAAGGAACTCATCGCGCGGCGCATCGCGCTCGAACTGAAGAGCGGCAACCTGGTCAACCTCGGCATCGGGCTGCCCACCCAGGTGGCCAATTACCTTCCGTCCGGCGTCAGCGTGTTCTTTCAATCGGAGAACGGGCTGATCGGCATGGATCCGCTGCCCGAGCCGGGCCTGGCGGACGAGTATCTGGCCGACGCGGGCGGCAGCTTCATCGGCGCCGTCCCCGGCGCTTGCGCCTTCGACAGCGCCTTTTCGTTCGGCCTGATCCGCGGCGGGCACGTCGACGTCACCGTGCTCGGCGGCCTGGAGGTCGACGAGCGCGGCATGCTCGCCAACTGGACGATTCCTGGCAAGATGGTTCCCGGCATGGGCGGCGCGATGGATCTCGTCACCGGCGCCAAGCGCGTCATCGTCGCGATGATCCATACGGCCAAGGGCAAGCCGAAGATCCTGAAGCATTGCACGCTGCCGCTGACCTCGGTCCGGCGGGTGAGCCTGGTGGTCACCGATCTCGCGGTCATCGAGCCGACCGAACAAGGCCTTGTCCTGAAGGAACTGGCGCCCGGCGTCACCGTCGAGCAGGTCAGGGAGGCGACCGAGGCCACCCTGATCTTGCCGCTGGACTTGCGCGAGATGGCGCTCACAAATTAATCGAAACGCGAAAAGCGCGCCAACGCGAGCAAGACCATGTTGCGCCAGCTCACCCGGCAATGCGTGCGCTACGCCGAGCGCTACATAGCGCGCCGCCAAATGAGGCGGGTTCGTTCTCGGGTCTGGCGTAGTTTCCGCGCGCCGGGGCCTTTATCCCGCCGACGGGTCCGGTTCGATGCGCAGTGAGCTTGGAGCGGCCCTGCGTCCGCCACCCGACGAATTTAGACCCGCCGATCTGAATATTGAACTGTCCGCGTAGCCACAGCTCGGCGACCGAGGCGGGGCGATCAGGCGTATTCGGTGTTTCCATCGACGCTTATGGCTTGGCCGCTGATGTTGCGCGCCAGGTCGGAGGCGAGGAACAAGGCCAGGTTGGCGACGTCCCTGGTCTCGACCATTCGTCGCAGGGAAATCTTGCGGAGGTAGTCGTCGCGCATCGCCTCGAAGCTGACGCCCGTCGCCGCCGCGCGATCGGCGATGACGCGGTTCATCCGCTCGCCGTGCACCGCGCCGGGGAGGATCGCGTTCGCCCGAACGCCCAGAGGCCCAAGCTCGATGGCCAACGACTTGACGAGGCCGACGATCGCCCATTTGGTCGCCGCGTAGGGCGTGCGATACGCATAGCCCAATCGCCCGGCGACCGAACTCATCGCGATGATCGACGGATTGCGTCGGGAGGCGGTCAAAAGCGGCACGAAGCGTTCGAGAAAATAGAATTGCGACTTGAGATTGACATCGATCGTGCGATCGACGTCGGGGGCGCTCAGCCCGTCCACCCGACCCGTCGGCCCCGCGACGCCGGCGTTGTTGACCAGAACGTCAAGCCCGCCAAGCCGAGCCGAGACATCCGAAAGCGCTCGATCCACGTCCCCGGCGCACGCCGCGTCGCCGACCGTTCCCGTCAGCCCGGGCACCGCGGCGATCGTCGCGGCGAGGGTTGGTTCGGACACATCGGTCACGTGGACCTGGGCCCCGCAAGCGGCGAAGCCTTCCGCAATGGTCCGACCGATCCCGCCGCCGCCCGCGGTCACCAGGACACGAAGATTGCGCACGTCGATTTCGAGCATGGACAACCTGGAAGTCAAAACGGCGTCCCCCGCACTCGCATCGATGGTGCAATAGACGCAGGGCGGGCGATCAAAATGAATGTGAATAGCGCCCACAAACTCCGCCGCCAACTGTCGCGTAAATACATAAGACGCCGCCTTCGCCCCGCGAACCCCGGACGCGGCCGCGGTCAAATCTCCAGCCATTCCTTGCGAACCGCCGTCGCCCGTTCGAGCTCCGGGGGCGTTCCTTCGTAGACGATCTTGCCGTGCCCCATGACGTAAAGTCTCTTGCTGATTCTCAACGCGATCGTGAGCTTTTGCTCCACCAATAAAATCGCTACGCCCCGCCCGGCGATTTCCTCGAGAAACCGGCCGACATGCTCCACCATCTTCGGCGAGAGTCCCTCGGTCGGTTCGTCGATCATGATGAGGTCCGGATCCCCCATCAGCGTTCGACACACCGTCAACATCTGCTGTTCGCCGCCGGAAAGGACGCCGCCCGGCGCTTCGGCGCGATCCTCCAGTTGCGGGAACAGCCGGAACATGTCGCGCATCGTCCAGCGCCCTCCCGCCTTCCCGGACCTCTCGCCGAGCTGAAGATTTTGCCGAACCGTCAGGCCCGGAAAGATGTCGCGCGTCTCCGGCACGAAGCCGAGCCCTTTGCGCGCCGTCTGATGCGGCCTCAGGCCGGCGATCTCCTCGCCCTTAAAGCGGATCGAACCTTTGGCCGGCACGGCGCCCATAATCGCCTTGATGGTCGTCGAGCGCCCGACGCCGTTGCGGCCGAGCAGGCTGACGATCTCGCCCTCATGGACGTGGAAGGTGACGCCATGGAGGATGTGGCTCTTGCCGTAAAAGGCGTGGAGATCGTCCACTTCGAGCAACGGAGCGCCCATTATTGGCTCGCCTGTCCGAGATAGGCCTCGCGCACCTCGGCGTTCTCTCGGATGCGGTCGGGCGTATCGGTTGCAATGACCTGGCCGTAGACGAGAACGGAAATGCGATCCGCCAGGTTGAATACGACGCTCATATCATGCTCGACCATCACCAGCGTCTTGCCTTCCGTCACCTTGCGGATCAGCGCCACGGCCTGTTCCGTTTCGCTGTTGTTCATCCCCGCCGTGGGTTCGTCGAGCATGACGACGTCCGCGCCGCCGCCGATCGTCACGCCGATCTCCAGCGCCCGCTGTTCGGCGTAGGTCAGCACGCCCGCCGGCACGTCGCGGCGCGCGGTCAGGCCGATCTGCTCCATCAGCCATTGTGAGCGTTCGCGAACGTCGGGCAGCCGATCAATCGACGTCCAAAACGCGTATTTGTGGCCAAGCGACCACAGGGTGGCGCAACGCAGATTCTCGTAAACCGACAGTTTGGTGAAGATGTTGGTGATCTGGAAGCTCCGCGACAGACCGCGACGATTGATCTCGAATGGGTGCAGACCGGTGATGCGCTCGCCGTGCAGGTGCACCTCGCCGGAGGTCGGTCGCATGCGCCCGCTCGCGAGATGAAACAGCGTGGATTTGCCCGCGCCGTTCGGACCGATGATTGCGTGTCGCTCGCCGCTCTCGATTTGAAGCGACACGCCGCGGATGATTTGCGTGGCGCCGAAGTTCTTGCGCACGTCGTGCAGCGAAAGCGCGGAGGTCATGCGGAATCCCGCGAATGCAGCCGCGCGTGCACGGCGCCCCAGGCGTCGCCGACACGCGGCCAAAGCAGCCGAACCGCGATCACGCCGGCGCCGAACAGCAGGACGGCGACAATCCAGGGCCGTTCGGCCGCAACGTCGACGTCGACGCCGAAAAGACGCATCGCCGTTCCCGTGCTTTGCACCTGTTGGAAACGCCGATTGGCCAGTTCGATCAGCATGATCGCGCCGACGCAGGCGGCGGCGAGGGCCGGCGCCACGAGGGCGTAGGCGGGCGCGAGCCGCCACAACAGCCCCCGCGCCGCCGCCTGCCGATGCAGCTTGACCCAGCCGACGACGCCGTCCGGCGCATAGAGAACGACGCCGATGAACATGAGGCCGAAATAGAGTTGCCAGACGCTGGAAACGTCGGACAGGGTGATCTGCAGGAAGGTGACGATCACGGCGCCGACGATCGGCCCGGTGAATGAACTGACCCCTCCGATATAGGCCATCAACAGCACGAGGCTCGATTGCTCCGCGCCGAGTTGCTCCGAGTTCATGATTTCGAAATTGATCGCCGCGAGCCCGCCGGCGATCCCGGCGAAAAAGGCGGCGAAACAGAAGGCGATCAGTCGCAGTACGCGTGGGGAATAGCCGACGAACTCGACCCGCTCGGGGTTGTCGCGCACGGCGTTGCACATCCGCCCGAATGGCGTGCGGGTGAGGGCGTGCATCGCGACAATGGAAAGCAAGCACCAGGCCGCGACGAGATAATAGACCTCGATCTGAACGCCGAACTTATGCCCGAAGAGGGGCGCCAATTTGGCGCGATTGGTCGTGATCCCCTCCTCACCGCCGAAAAACGTGCGCAGGATGAACGAGCTTGACGACACGAGTTCGCCGATGCCCAGCGAAATCATGGAGAACACGATTCCGGCCCGTTTGGTCGAAACGAGGCCGAACATGAAACCGAAGCCGAGCCCGGCCAGGCCGCCCACGAGCGGAATGATCGGCACGGGCACGCCGAGCTTGGCGCGGATGACGGCGTTCATCGCGTGGATGGCGACGAAGCCCCCGAGACCGAAATAGACGGCGTGCCCGAACGACAGCAGGCCGGTCTGCCCCAGCAGCATGTTGTAGGACAGAGCGAAAATGATCATCGTCCCCATGACGCTCATCATCGTCAACGCCGAGCCCGAGGCGAAGACATGCGGCGCCGCGGCCAACAGCGCGGCCATCGCCAGCCAAGGGATGAGGGAACGCATCGCGGGCATCATGTTTCGCGGGTTCCCATAAGGCCGGTCGGCCGCACGATGAGCATGAGGACGAGCAGCACATAGGGAATGACCGGCGCGAGCTCCGCGACGGTCACCTGCCAGAGATCGCCGAGAAAGGGCGGCGCCGCCGGCCCGAATACCTCCGCAAGCGAAAAATTCATCGCCACGGCGAACGTCTGCGCCACGCCAATCAGCAATGAAGCGACAAATGCGCCGGAGAGCGAACCCAGACCCCCGACGACGATGACGACGAACAGGATCGGCCCGAGCGAGGCGGCCATGGAAGGTTGGGTGACCAGCGCCGGGCCGGCGATGACGCCGGCAAGCCCGGCGAGCGCGGCGCCCGCGCCGAACACCAGCATGAATATTCTCGGCACGTTGTGGCCGAGCATCGCCACCATATCGGGATGGGTCAACGCCGCCTGGATGATAATGCCAACGCGTGTGCGCGTCAGCCCGACGAGGAGCGCGGCGAACATCGCCACCGCCGTCAGCAACATGAACATGCGGTAGGCCGGATAGGTCGTGTCGAACAGGCGAAAGGCGACGAAGTCCAGGGAAGGCGGAACGCGATAATCGACCGGCAGCTTTCCCCAGAACATCTGCACGAGTTCTTCGATGACGAAAGCCAGCCCAAATGTGAACAGCAGTTCGGAGACGTGGCCGAGTCGGTGCAGGCGGCGCAGGCCGTAGCGCTCGACCAACGCCCCGATTGCGCCGACGGCGAGCGGCGCGATGACGAGCCCGGGCCAGAAGCCGATCCGGCGGCTGATCTCGAAGCCGAAGTAGGCGCCGAGCATGTAGAAGCTCGCATGCGCGAAGTTGAGCACGCCCATCATGCTGAATATCAGCGTCAGGCCGCTCGCCATCATGAACAGCAACATGCCGTAGAGCACGCCGTTCAGGGTCGAGAAAGTGATAAGCTGCAGCATTGGCGCCCCAGGTCGCGCGGAGCGGCTTCGGGCAGTCGCCCGTCGCCGCGATTTTCCGTCAGGGACGCTCCATCTTACACGTCGTCGGCAGGACCGTGTCGATCGCCTTGACGGCGCCGATGTCCTTCCAGCCCCAACCCGTCCCTTCTTCGTCGAACTTGGCGCCCGGGTCGAGCGGGCCGAAGCTGGCGATGTGCAAGTCCGTGAAGAGCTGATGGTCGTCCTTGCGTATCCATGCGTCGCCGCCGTCGAAGGCCTCGACCTTCATCCCCTCGAGTTGCGCGGCGATCGACTTCGCGTCGTCGGCCTTGGCCTGGGTGATCGCCGCGGCAAGCATATGCATTTCATTGACGGCGCGCGGGTACCAGACGCTCATGCCCTCCTTGGCGCGGAACGCCGTCTCGAATTTTTGCGCCGCCTCGGGGGCGGAATTCGGAAAACCTTCTTGAACCTCGAAAACGCGATGCGCCAACCCGGTCGGCTTGATCGCCGTCGGGCCGCCGACGGCGCTCGCGTAGTAGGTGTACCAGTCCGTTTGCAGCCCCGCGTCGGCCGCCGCCTTGAGAAGCAGCGTCATGTCCTGACCCCAATTGCCGGTGATCACGGAGTCCGCGCCAGACGCCTTGATCTTGGCGATATAGGGAGAGAAATCGGTGACCTTCAGCAATGGAACCAGTTCGTCGCCGACGATCTCGAGGTCGGGACGCTTCTGAGCGAGCATCGCGCGCGCTGCAACTCGTAGAGACTGGCCGAAGGAATAGTCTTGGTTGATCAGGTAGACCTTCTTTATATTCGCTCGATCTTTCATGAAGGTCGTCAGCGCCGCCATCATCATGTCGACGCTGGCCTCAAAACGAAAGTGCCAGTAGGAACATTTGGCGTTGGTCATGACGGGATCGATTGCGCCGTAGTTGAGGTAGACGATTTCCTTGCCGGGATTGCGGTCATTGAACTTGGTCAACCAGTCTTCCAACGCGATGCCGACCGAAGAGCCGTCGCCCTGGATGATGATGTGGATGCCCTGATCGGCGGCCTTCTGCGCCTGAATCAGGCTTTCCTGCGGATTGCCCTTGTTGTCGAGGGGGACGATTTCGATCGTCTTGCCGTTCAACCCGCCGGCCGCGTTGATCTCATCGGCCAGAAAGTTGTAGGTTTTCAGGCCGCCTTCGCCGGTAGAGGCGCCGCCTCCCGACAAAGGATCGATGTAGCCGATCTTGATCGTGTCCAGCGCCAGGGCGGGCGCCGCAGACAAACACAACGCGAGCGCACAGCCAGCCAATCCAGATTTCATCGCTTCATCCTCCCTTAGATCGCATGGACCTTGCCGCCGGAAGCCGCAAAGCCTTCCGCGATGGTCCGACCAATCTCCCCGCCGGCGGCCGCGATCACAAGCGCGCGACGATGGCGGGCATCGATTGCGGCCATCGTCGAGGCGGAAATCAAGACCGCGTCCCCCTGCTTTCGAATAGGCCGCGCAATAGGTGCAGGTAGGACGATCGAAATGAATGTAATTAGCAGCTATACACTCGGCAAATATCTGTGGCGTAGATACATCGCGGACCCGCGTATTCCCGGTTCAACGCAAGTTTGCCGATGCGGCGCCTCGCCAACCGCGGCGTCCGAAACCATGAATCCCTCGACACGCGCGCTTCGGCCTCGACAAGACCTCTCCCCCAAACGGCGCCGGAATCAACCGGCCGGGCGCGACCGAAGCACAGCGGCAGGCGGCAGAGCCAGTCCCGGCGTCGGCGGGCGCTATAGGCTGAGCCGCCGACCGCGATCCTCGAACCGGAAGGGCGCGCCGTTCGAGGTCGCGAAGACGGCAAGATAGAGCATCGAAACCACCTGTTCTCTACGTTGCGGAATGCCGCCCTTGTCTTGTGATTCACCGCGACCCATTCGTGAGATAAGAGCTTAGAACGCAAAAGTGTGCCCCTTCGCGTATTGCGCCAGGATCTCATCGAAGCGATTTAGGTAACTGAAATCGTTAACTCCACGCCGATTCTGCGCCTCTGTGACAAGGTCGACAATTTTGTCATTGAATGGCGTTTCCACGCCACATTCACGACCAGTCCTGCAGATAAAACCGTTAATATAAGCTATTTCGCATTCGCGACCCTTCTCAAGATCCTGCAACATACTCGCTTTCAGCTTCCTATGCGGTCCCCATATTTTCCTATAGAGCGGCATTTTCGACGGAATGTCTGCCGCATCCTTCAACTCGAAGGACTCCAGATCCTCGCCCTGCATTTCCTCCAACCGAACGCCGCGCGCGTGAGCCGCCGCGATGCATTCATTGGCCACGAACGCCAAACAAGTCATGGCCTTGGGATTTTCGAGCACGTCGCCGAAGGTGCACCCAAGCGCCGCGGACATACCGCTAAAAGTGGCGTTCATCAGAACCTTCGCGAATCTGATCCCCATAAGGTTAGTGCGGATCTCGGTCTTGCCAACACATTCCAGGTATTCTTTGACCGCGGTGAGCCGCGGGCGGACGACGCCGTCGATCTCCCCGATTTCGAAGGCGAATTTCTCGACGGTTTCGTAGCTGGAGGTGAGCGAGGAAACGCCCGGTTTCAGCCAAGTTGCGCCGAAACCGACCGCGCCGCCGATGGTGCGTTCGCGGCCCACGATCGACGCGACCGAATCCTCGGGGATGCCGTTCTGCAGCGTGCAGACGATGCTGTCGCCGTGAAGATGCGGCCGGAGCCGTGGCAGGACAATGCCATTGTTCGTCTGCTTCGTCAGCAAAAATACAAGATCGTATTCTCCGGTCATCTGATCCGGGGTGTAGGCTGTCACCGAGACGTTTAGATCGATCGTGCCGGTTACGGTCGCACCGAACAGATTCAGCGCGTCGACGTTCTCCCTGTAGGAATCGAACAATTCGATGCGCTTTCCACCCTTCGTCATCAGCGCGCCTATAATTGTGCCGAGAGAACCGATGCCGACAATCGCCACCCTCATCATTTCGCTCCGTTAATTCCACTTGAGACGATTGCATCTATGGCGACTTGAACTTTGCTCCTGGCACAACACGCGTACACGAAGCGACAATTGTTGTCTTCGGCCGGCCAGTCCTAACGCCCGCCCGGCGCTGACCGGCCGCCGAATGGTTATCAAGCGGCGATTGGAGCCTCGGCGGAGGATGCGCGCCGACCGGGAACCTCGCGCTCGGCAGCGCGCAAACTATCCGTCGATCGTAATCAGTCCCAATTTCCAAGAGGTCCCAATTTTCATCTGACGGGGCCCCCGTGTTGGCCTCGGGAATTGGTTGTCTTGTCGGATATTTTGCGGGCCTTCTCCTGGGCCGCCGGTTCGATGCGGCTTCACCCCCGCGTCACGCAGGGAACAGCGGCGGGAGGGTCGCCCGCCGCCGCGATTTCCCGTCTAAGGACGCTCCATTTTGCAAGTCGTCGGAAGGACCGTGTCGATCGCTTTGACGGCGCCGACGGTCGTCCAGCCCCAGCCTGTCCCTTCTTCGTCGAACTTTGCGCCCGGGTCGAGCGGGCCGAAGCTGCCGATGTATAGGTTCGCGAAGAACTGATGATCGTCTTTGCGCATCCAGGCCTCGCCGCCGTCGAAGGCCTCGACCTTCATGCCCTCGAGTTGCGCGGCGATGGACTTGGCGTCGTCGGCCTTGGCCAGGGTGATCGCCGTCGCGAGCGTCCGCACGACGTTGACAACCTTCGGGTACCACAGGCCCATGCCCTCTTTGGCGCGGAACGCCGTCTCGAATTTTTGCGCCGCCTCGGGGGCGGAATTCGCGAAGCCTTCCCCGACGACGAAGACGCGATGCGACAACCCGGTCTGCTTGATCGCCGTCGGGCCGCCGACGAGGCTGCCATAGTAGGTGTACCAGTCCGTTTGCAGCCCGGCGTCGGCCGCCGCCTTGAGAAGCAGCGACAGATCCTGGCCCCAATTGCCGGTGATCACGGAGTCCGCGCCAGACGCCTTGATCTTAGCGATATAGGGGGAGAAATCGGTGACCTTCAGCAATGGAACCAGTTCGTCGCCGACGATCTCAAGATCGGGTCGCTTCTGGGCGAGCATCGCGCGGGCTTGGTCGCGGACGGATTGACCGAAGGAATAATCCTGGTTGATCAGGTAAATCTTCTTGATGCTCGTCCGATCTTTCATGAAGGTCGTCAGCGCCGCCATTCTCATGTCGACGCTTGAATCAAAGCGAAAGTGCCAGTAGGAGCACTTGGCGTTGGTCATGACGGGATCGATTGCGCCGTAGTTGAGATAGACGATCTCCTTGCCGGGATTGCGGTCGTTGTACTTGGTCACCCAATCGGACAGCGCTATGCCGTTCGACGAGCCGTTGCCCTGCACAACGATGCGGATGCCTAGGTCGGCGGCCTTCTGCGCCTGAATCAAGGTTTCCTGCGGATTGCCCTTGTTGTCGAGGGGGACGATTTCGATCGTCTTGCCGTTCGCCCCGCCGGCCGCGTTGATCTCACCGGCCAAGAAGTTGTAGGTTTTCAGGCCGCCTTCGCCCACTGAAGCGCCGCCTCCCGACAACGGATCGATGTAGCCGATCTTGATCGTGTCCTGCGCCAAGGCGGGCGCAGCGAACAGGCCCAACGCCAGCGCAACGCCGACTATTCCAGATTTCATTGCTTCATCCTCCCTTAGATCGCATGGACCTTGCCGCCGAAAGCCGCAAAGCCTTCCGCGATGGTCCGCCCGATCCCGCCGCCGGCCGCGATCACAAGCGCGCGACGATGGCGGGCGTCGATTACGGGCGTCGTCGACGCGGAATCCAAAAAGGCGTCACCCGCATTCGAACGGATTGGGCAGTAGGCGCAGGAAGGGAAGTCAAATTGAATGTGAATAGCAGCTACACCGTCGGAAAATAAATGTCGGGCCCACACATAACGCGGCGGCTTGTTTCCGGTCCAAGGCCGTTTGCCGAAGCGACGCCTCGCCAACTGCGGAAGCGGCGCTCGCCCCGCCCTACGCTCCGGCTGAGAATGGCCGGTCCACCCAAATCACACGTCTCTATGCGAGCGCCCTCGGAAACCCAATCCCGGGCGTGATCGATCTCGTCAACCTCGAGATTGCGCTCTCGGTCGGCTGGACGTCGACGCCGCCAAAATCCATCCGCCGGGTCTCGATCGACGCGAGCGCCGAACGACCGACAAGACTTTCCTCCGCAAAGCATCGCTCAGCGCCGGCTTCCTCGCCTCCAATTGCACAATCCAAATCATCGGCGGGAAAGCGAAGGTTCAGCGGGCATTGAACGCCAAAGCGCCCGTGCAGGCGGCGGCGCTGCGCTATGCCGGAATGGTGCCCTGGCCGTACTCACTAGTCGGCCATAACTAATTGGAAAACATAAGACATTCTGTTTAGAAAACATCTGTGACCCAGCAATTTGCCCAGTTGCATTTGGGGCTGGGTTCGATGCCCGAACGCGGAATCGAGTTACACTTTTTGCGTCAAAATAAGCGGACGCGGCGTCGCCGAAAAACGGGACATCATAGCAGCTTCAAGAACGCGTCGCGAGACAGCTTCGCCTACTTGAGAACGTCGCGCAGGTCGACGACGCGCATGAAAACCAAAGACCCCTAACGGGGTCAGTCAGCGGTCTTTGGTTTTCAAATTATAGCACCGCAAATCCGCCGACGCTCCCCGGCGGATTTGCGGTTCCGCGGCGACTGCTGTGATCGACTCGCGCTCGTCGGCATCTTGCGCGCGTCGCGTGGTCGAGCTGGCGCATAAGGCGAGCGGTCAAGGGAGGAAGCCCACGGGAACGCGGGCGCTAGGCGTCGACGCTGCGCGGCCCTTGACGGCTCGCCGCGCCGGCTCACCATCGACGACGCGCGCAAGACGCCAGTATGCCGGCGCAGGAATGCGGGATGCGCGGCGGCTAGCAAGCCGCATCAGATGGGGCCGCCTCCTTCATGGAGAAGGAGGGGGCGGCTTCCTCATTGCGATGTCCATCGGTCGCACGATGGTGGGTAGGCCGTCGCGAAGCGTGTGGACGCTGGCATGACCGCGCGAGAGTGTGGCCTGCTCGGAATCCAACGCGTCGAGTCGTCCCCCTCGATGGCGAATAGGGAAGTCTCCGCCGAACTGTCCGTCGTCGCCAGGCGCGCGATGAGTTCGATCGCTGGCGAAGTCCGTCCGGTAGGACGGAAAGGACGCCAGAGAGGCAAGAGGGTCGGACACCCCGACGGGGTGTTCCGTAGCCTCGGCTCTCTGGCGTCCTGGCGAGACTGAGAATCAGCTCGCGGTATCCGCAAATAGAAAACAAACCAGAAAATAGAGAATAGTCGCGCTCCGCAGTGCGCAAGCCCGCGAGGCGGACGCGTTTGAAATCCGGAGATCTTTCGCGACGGGATTGCGCTTACGAGTTGCCCTTACTGTAAGGGCATTCGTAAGCGCATTTGTAAGGGCAATTGTTAGGGCAACAACTCACGAACGTTGCGCCGTCGCATTCGGCAAGCTCTGAGGCATCGGCGACGATCCTGCCGATTCGATCGGGTCGACGAACTCGGCCAACTCCTGCGTCGTGAGAACGCGGATGTCTCCCGTGATCGTGACCGCGGTTCGAGCGATCCTCCGGCCCCGCGTGTCGCTCTTTCTCGCCATGTCGGAATCATACCGCTCAAGCGGCGAGGCCGCGTGTAGTGGTAACTGTGGCGGAGAGCGCGATTGGGAATTCGTTTGAGTCGGGATAGCGCCGGCCGCCATCGTCCGGCCGTGTCCAAACACTCATCAATTTGTCCGACGATGCGCGCGGCCGTCTCGATGACGTTCTCTCTCCCTCTATTGACGAAAATAGGGGGAGGTCACGGCGCAAACGTGGTCGATCGGGTTCTTGTAACCGGCGGAAATCGCGCGCTTATTTGCGCGCGAGACTACCGCTACGGGCTAGGGGTACAGTACCCCTAGGGCTGCCCCATGGGCTACCCGTAGGCATTCGCTACGCCGCCGCCCGCAAGGGCGCGCCGTCGTCCTCATCCGGCACAGGCAGGCCCAGCTTCTTCAGCGGGAGATAGTGGAAGTAATACTGGCAGCCGACCGAAATCACGTAGTCGAGCACGTCCTTGTATTCCGGTTGCCGGAACCAATCGTTGAGGATGTAGACGTACTCCACCTCGAAATTGAGGGGCGCGAGCAGTTTCCGGTACTGCTTCTTTTTGAAATCGCACGTCTGCAATTTCTCGTCGACCGATCCGGCGGTCTTTTGGAACTTGAGCTCGATGATGAACATCGTGTTGTTGACGATCACGTAGATCGCATCGTCGGGGAGCAGCTTCTTTGAAAGGTGGTCGCGGTAGTTGATGCCGCGCTCCGCGAGCATCCGGTAGAGCGCGTGCTTCTTGTAGCTGCGGGCGACTTCGCGGCCTCGGTAGTAGATGACGGAGCCGGCGACACTGTAGCCCGGCGCATGCGAAATCGCAGTGAGAAGGTCGCGCTCGTTCTCGAAATTCAAACCTGTGCGCGTATTGCCGCCGCCGATTCCGCCAGATTTCATGCAGCAAGGGGAATGGCGATGCTCCACGCCGATTTGCGCGCGCCAGCGACGTCGCGATGGCGCTTGATCGAAAGCTCGATATATTTCTTGTCGCGCTCGATGCCGGTGAACTGCCGATCGCCGATGAGCGTCGCCGCGATGCCGGTCGTGCTGCTGCCGGCGAAGGGATCGAGGATCGAAGCGCCGGGCGGGGTCGAGGCGAGAATGACGCGACGCAAGAGCTCAATGGGTTTTTGCGTCGGGTGCTTGCCGTGAATCTTTTCGCTCGGCTTCGGCGTGCCGATCGCCCAGACCGATCGCATTTGCAGGTCGGGCTTCTTCATCATGTCGCCCGGCCATTCGCCATTCTTCATCGCCTTGTAGTCGAAATAATGCCGCGCTCGCTTGTCCTTGCGCGCCCAGATCAGCGTCTCGTGCGAGGCCGTGAACATGCGGCAGGAAAGATTGGGCGAGGCGTTCGGCTTGAACCAGGCGATGTCGTTGAGGATGTGAAAGCCCGTCGACTGGAGCGCGTAGCCGCATTGGTAGATCGAGTGGTAGGTGCCGGAGATCCAAATGGTGCCGGCAGGCTTCAAGAGGCGATAGGTCTCTTCAACCCATGCCTGGTGGAAGCTCATGTCCTCGTCGACGCCGCGCGACTTGTCCCATTTGCCCTTATGAACCGACGCGCGCTTGCCGGCATGCACCGTGAATCCGCCGTTGGATAGAAAGTAGGGCGGGTCAGCGAAAATCATGTCGAAGGATTCGGACGGCAGCTCGCGCATGATTTTCAGGGCGTCGCCTTGCAACAAACGAAACCCCTCTACGTCATACGCGAACTCCATAGGTCATTGAAATATAGCACGCACTAAATGAATTCGCCTAGAATGGCTGTACTATTGACTTTTCCAGACTATATGTCGCAAAACTGATCTTGTGCGACCATGAAATAATGGCTCTGTCAAGCGGTCGCCTCTTTCCTTGGTGCATTTTGGATTTCGCATTTCCTGTATTCGTTATAAATCGCATTCCTTCTCTTAGTCTTTTTCTTTTCATCTATTAAATGCGTCTTCTTATATAGAGTGACCGGAAGTTTGCGTCCGCTCTAGACCGGACAATTTCTTCCGCTCTAGACCGGAAGTTTTCTTCCGGTCTGGATTCTTGGTCGACGATCGCGCCGTCAGGTTCAGCTCGTAGATGTTGGTCTTGCCCTGTCCCCTGCGCTTGATGACCAAGAGCCCTTGCTCCTCCAAAGCCTTCAGATTGGTGCGCACGCTGCGATCCGTGACGCCGAGGTCTTCGGCCAAGCGCTCCTGGCCGGGAAAGCAATAGTCGTTCTGCCATGCGTAGGAGAGAAGCATGGCGAACGCCATCTTGTCGCCGCTGCTGAGCTTCTTCGATTTGAGGATGAAATTCGGAACTTGCGTGAAGCCCTGCCGCGTCGCGGCGTCGGCCCCTTTGAGGACGATGTTGCGCTCTTTGAGAATGTCGCCGATGTGCCGATCGGTTGAGAAGTCCATGCGCGAATTATACGGCCTCGCGAGCCGTCAAGTGCGCCTTATCCCCTATTCCTGCGTCGGCGACGATCAATCCGCTACTGGCCTTCTCCGGCGTGCTGGTCGCCGTCCGCACGATGATCGGCGCTCGCTCCCCTGCCGAGCAACGGCGCGAGCATCGTCTGCAATCCCCTGACGATGTAATTTGTTTCCTTGTCGCGCTCCAACAGCGCATCGATCTGCGTATCCTTCACGTCGACCTGGCGACGCAAGAATTCGTTCTGCTCGCGCAAGCCGACGTTCTCTCGTTCGAGCACTGCGACTAAGCCCGACGTGTCGGGCTCAGGCGCACTCTGTCGCTCCGGAATTATCTCGGCGTCCTTGTCGCGGTCGGCCGCGCTCGGGCGCGGTGTGTCGGGCATTGGCGATGGCTCTGCATCATGAGCGACAGAGTGCGGCATTTCTTCCGATGTCGCGCTGTGTCGCACTTCGTCGGTGAGGCCGTGAAGTTGCGCGAGTTGTTTGATCGCGCGCTCGACGGAAATCGGATCGACGAAATAGGCGAGGCCGGTCGCCGTCTCTTCCTTGATGCAATCGAGGCGGCCGGCGGCGCAGTAGCGCTGAAGGGTTCTCACATTGCGGGGGAGGCCGGCTTCGTCGAAGAGGCGCGACACG
>CAVWKL010000257.1:0-9781 GCA_963755075.1 uncultured Alphaproteobacteria bacterium | reverse complement strand
GCGTCGCGCCGCGTCGAGGTGGACCGGGCGTCTCCATCCCGCCCCGTGGAGGCTTAGACGATGCGGCGGCTTGCCGCCGGGAGTTCATTCGTATCGAAATTGCACGAAGTCGTGTCAAGGAAAGCCTCGGCATGACTTGACAAGGCTTCACGCCGCTTGACGACGTCGCGGGCGAACTCGGAGCGGCTTGACGCGGGATTTGACGGCGCGCGGCCCGCGCGTTTCGCCACCCCTCGCGTCGCGGCTTAGACGCCGACCGCGCGTTGCGCTATCAACGCGTTGACTGAAGGATGGAGCGCGCTCGACCATGAAACACGACGCGGCGGGATCCCGCTTTCAATGGGACGATCCCTTTCTTCTCGATGACCAGTTGAGCGAGGACGAGCGGCTGATCCGCGACACGGCGCGCGCCTACGCGACGGACAAGCTGCTGCCTCGGGTGACGCAGGCCTATCTCGAGGAAAAGACCGACCCGTCGATCTTCGCCGAGATGGGCGCGCTCGGCCTGCTTGGCATGACGATCCCGGAAGGCTTCGGCGGCGCGGGGACGAATTACGTTTCCTATGGGCTGGTCGCGCGCGAGATCGAACGCATCGACTCGGGCTATCGCTCGATGATGAGCGTGCAGTCCTCGCTCGTCATGCACCCGATCTACGCCTATGGCGACGAGGCGCAGCGCCGGCGCTATCTCCCCAAGCTCGCGAGCGGCGAATGGATCGGCTGCTTCGGCCTGACCGAGCCCGACGCCGGCTCCGACCCCGCCGGGATGAAGACGCGGGCGGAAAAGGTGGCCGACGGCTATCGCCTGACCGGCTCGAAGATGTGGATCTCCAACGCGCCGATCGCCGACGTCTTCGTCGTCTGGGCGAAGTCGGCCGCGCACGATGGGGCGATCCGCGGCTTCGTGCTGGAGAAGGGCATGAAGGGCCTTTCCGCGCCGAAGATCTCCGGCAAGCTTTCGCTGCGCGCCTCGATCACCGGCGAGATCGCGCTCGACGGCGTGGTCGTTGCCGAAGACGCGTTGTTGCCCAATGTTTCCGGCCTGAAGGGTCCGTTCGGCTGCCTCAATCGCGCCCGCTACGGCATCTCCTGGGGCGCGATGGGCGCGGCGGAGGATTGCTGGCGGCGCGCGCGTCAGTACGCGCTCGACCGCAAGCAATTCGGCCGGCCGCTCGCCGCAACCCAGCTCGTACAGAAGAAGCTCGCCGACATGCAGACCGAGATCGCGCTCGGGTTGCAGGCCTCGCTTAGAGTCGGGCGGCTGATGGACGAGGGGCGCGAGGCGCCGGAGATGATCTCGCTCGTCAAGCGCAACAATTGCGGCAAGGCGCTCGACATCGCGCGCCAGGCGCGCGACATCCACGGCGGCAACGGCATCGCGGCGGAATACCATGTCATGCGCCACGCGCAGAACCTCGAGACCGTCAACACCTACGAGGGCGCGCACGACATCCACGCGCTGATCCTCGGCCGCGCGATCACCGGCTTGCAGGCGTTTTTCTGAGCGGGCGGCTCAGAGGTTCAGCGCGCCTCTGACCGCGGCCGGCCATTGCGCGGCGTCGGTTCCATGCGTCGCAAACAGCGCCACCGCGAGGCGGTCCATGCCGAAGGCGACGCAGGCGGTGTGCGCCGGCTCGCCGTTTTCCAGGCGCATATCCCAGGTCTGGCCGAAGTGGTCGCGATGATAGTTGAAACTCATGCAAGCGGTCGGGCGCTCGCCCGAGCGGATGGGGACCACGAGTTCGAACTTCAGCCGCTGCTCGACCTGGAACCGGCCGACCATGGCGCCTTCACGGCCGAAGAACGGATCGCTTGCCGCCTCGATGCGGTGAGGGAGCTCGAGCCGGTCGGCGACGCCGGCGGCGCGCGCTTTCCAGCTTTCGCGGAAGGCGGTCGTTTGCTCGGCGGCGCCGATCAGAACGAATTCGCGCATGCGGAAGGATTGCAGGCGGTCGATGTCGCGCGACGGCTCGCGGCGAAAACAGTCGCAGGCGACGTCGAACAGCAAACCTTGGCCGGGAATCGGGCCGCGCGAGGCGGCCATGGGATAGACGGGATAGCAGGCCGCCGGCGCCAGCACGAGTTCGCTCGTCTCCAGCGCGTCGGTCCAGGCCTCGCCGGCTTCGAACCGAGCCACCGCCGCCCCGACGCGCTTCTCGCCGCCGCCGAGCGCGCAGACGCAACCCAAGAGATGGGGAAAGCTCTTGAGGTAGCCGGATCGCTCGATCAGCGCGCGGCTGACCACCGGGGGAAAGCGCAGGACCTCCGCTTTCGCGTCGCGTTCGCGGCTGACGAGAGCCCCGAGCGCCTCGACAATCGTTTCATAAGCGCCCGTTCGTCCGTATACGCCGTCGACGCCCATCGGGTGGAACATGGCGTTGAGAACTTCGTCCGGCGAAGCGCCGGGCTTGCCGAGGCGTCGGCGCGCGATCGACATGGCTGATCCCCTTGCTTGGCTAAAGGCTGAAGGCGAGCGGCGCTTCGCTCATCAGAGCCGCGGCTTCGGCGTTGGCGAGAATGCGGTCGTTGGAGATCATGATCGGGGCCGAGAGGATGTCCCTGACATAGCGCCCCATCGAGAATTCGCCGTCGTTGCGATAGCCGGCGAGGCCGCAGGCGCGCATCGCGCTGAGGACGGTCGCCGCCGCGAGCTCGGACGCCTCGACCTTGAGCAGCGTCAGCGCGAGCTGCGCTTCCGTCGCGGTCAGCCCGCCCGGATCGCCGGCGTGGCGTTCGAAGGTGGCGATGCCGGCTTGGATGACGCCGCGCAGGGTCTCGAGCGAGACCCGCGCGCGGGTCAACTGCGCCGCGGCCGGCGGCATGCGCCCGCCCGAGGCGCGCGCCGCCTTGCGCACGAAGGCGCGTGCGCGCCTGACCGCGCCGGCGGCGACGCCGCACCACGCCGAACTCCAGAAGATGTGCGCGTAGGGCGCCATGGTCTGGTTGTGGATGCGCTCGTAGGGTTCGGCCAGCACTTGATCGGCTTCGCCCTCGGCGCGCACGATGAACCCTGTGCTGCAGGTGCCGCGCATGCCGAGCGTGTCCCAACTCTGGGTCGGCTCGAGGCTGTAGTCCTCGCGCAGGAAGGCGACGAGAACCTGGTCGGAGTTCGTCGCGGCGTCCGAACGACGCGCCGTGGTGACGAGGCCGTCGGCCTCGAGCCCATAGGAGATGCAGGAGGCGTCGCGTTGCAGCGCGATGCGTCCGCCGCTGACGCGCACTGCCGCTTCGCTCGATCGGATGTCGCCGCCGTTGGCGCCCTCGGTGGTCGAGGACGACAACAGCATCTGGCGCTCGGCGATGCGGCGCTGCAGGCCGAGCTGCCAGGGATTGCCGCGCGCGTGCCGCACCAAGCAGGCGACCTTGACCTGATGCATGGCGAAGATCATCGCCGTCGAGCCGCAGGCGCGGCCGAGCACCGCGCAAACGTCGGCGACGTCGGCCGCCCGCGCGCCCTCGCCGCCGAGTTCGGTCGGAATCAGCATGCCCAAGAGCCTATGGTCGCGGATCGCCGCGAAGGCCTCGGCGGGAAAGCGCGCTTCGCGATCGACCGCGTCGGCATTGCGCTCGGCGATCGCGGCGACCGCCTCGGCGCGGGCGATGAAATCACGCGGGCCGGAAGGGTCCGCCGCCCTGGCGCGAAGATTGCGTTGCGGAAACTGGCTGACTTCGGCGTTCATGGCGTAAGCTCCAGTAAGTCGCAATAAGGAGGGGACAATCGCGCCGACGGCGGCTCACGCGGCTTCGGCGCCACAACTGGGATCGACAATAATCACCGACATAACCAAATGCTACACTCCGCCTATAAGATAATCTACAAATTCTATATTTAAACCTTAACGGACAATTAATCCGTAAGTGCGATTTCAACGCACGGGTTAAGAGATTATTGAGAATTGCGACTTAGTGAACGCCTTGACTTCGATTCAAATGCGAAACGGCGCGTTGCGCCATTTTGCAACAGGAAAGCGAACCATGCTCGATTTCGCGCTCGCCAAGGATTCGATTCCCGATTTGGCGCGCGCCTTCGCGCCCGGCCTGCCGCCGGACGCAGCCATGGCGAAAGACGCCGATTTGCACGACGCCGGCCTGACGTCGATGGCGAGCGTGAAGCTGATGCTGGCGATCGAAGCCGCTTGCGACATCGCAATCCCGGACGATGAGCTGACGCCGGAAAACTTCCGCTCGATCCGAACTATCGAAGCGCTGGTGACGCGCTTGCGCGGGGCGTGAGCGCGACGTTCGCGACCTTCGCCGAGAGGGGGGACATGGGCCTCGATCTGCGGGCGCGGCGCTTCCTCGGCCTTCTCGCTGCGAGCGAGCGCGGACGGGCGCGCCCGCCCGACCTCGGCGACTTGCGCCGCGCGAACGCACAGCTCGCCGATTTCGCCGGTCCGGCGCCCGCGGTCGAGCGACGCGACGAAATTCTCGCCGGCCGGGCGCTGAGGCTGCGCGTCTACTCGCCCCGTGCGGCGTCCGGCGGCGCGCTGCCCGGCCTCCTCTATCTGCACGGCGGCGGCTGGATCTCCGGCGGCCTCGACACGCACGACGCGCTTTGCGCGACGCTGGCGGCGCGGGGCGGCTGCCGGGTCATCGCGATCGACTACCGGCTCGCGCCGGAGCATCGCTTCCCCGCGGCGATCGAGGACGCCGTCACGGCGGCGCGGGCGGTCGGCGCCGACGCGGCGCGATTCGGCGTCGATGCGCGTCGGCTGGCGATCGGCGGCGATTCGGCCGGCGCCAATCTCGCGGTCGTCGCCTTGCGCGCGTTGCGCGGCGACGGGCCGCCGCTCGCCCTGCAGCTGCTTCTCTGCCCGGTGATGGAGCCGCTCGGCCGCACGCCCTCGCGCGCCGCTCTGGCGAGCGGCCATCTGATCGAAGAAGCGACGATGGCGCTCTATTGGGAGCACTACCGCCTCGAGGGGCTTGCGCCCGACGATCCGCGCGTCGCCCCGCTGCGCGCTGCGGACTTTGCCGGGCTGCCGCCGGCGCTGATCCATGTCGCCGAATTCGATCCGTTGCGCGACGAAGGCGAACTTTACGCCGCGGCGCTCGCGCGCGCCGGCGTCGCCGTTGAGCTGACGATGCACGCCGGCCTGATCCATCACTTCTACGGCCTCGGCGGCGTCATTCCCGCCGCCCAAGCCGGGCTGGAGCGCATCGGCGACGAGCTTCGCCAGGCGTTTGCGCATCTTGCCGCTCACCCCTCAGCGTAGGCCGGAAGCGGACCGCGAAGCTGGCCGTTTCAATCGCTTCCGATCGGCATGGCTCGCATCCTCGCGTATCGATTCTGACACGGGGAGCGAGCTATGATCGAGCTTCGGCTCGCACAAGAAGCGAAAATGAAATGCGCGCTCGTCGCCGTAGTTTTTCCCGCCTCGTCGCTTGCGCGGCCGCCCTCTCCGTCGCCGCGGCGATTTTGCCGGGCGGACCCGGCGCGCTCGAGATCGCGCGCGCCGCCCCCGCGCGGCAATCCTCGCCGACGGCGGCCCCGCCGATGCAATTCGTCCGCGTGCAAAGCAGCGACCCGGCGTGCCAGCCGAACTGCGCGGAATGGATATCGGCGGAGGGAAAGATCGAACCGGGGACGGCGCAGGCTTTTGCTCGGGCGATCGGCGAACTCGGCGGGCGACGCTTGCCGATCTTCGTCGACTCTCCTGGCGGATCAGTGGCCGACGCCATGGCGATGGGCCGCTTGATCCGCGCCAGGCGGCTGGCGGTCGCCGTCGCGCGAACCGTTCTGGCCCCCTGCGCGCCGCCTGCGCGCGAATGTGGGGTCGCGCGCGGAACCGCGCTTTCCTTCAGCGCCGGGTGCGCCTCGGCGTGTCCGTTGATCCTGGCGGGCGGCGTCGAGCGCTACGCCAGTCCGGTTGCGTTCATCGGAGTCCATCAAATCACCCGGCTCGTCACGCAAGTGGTGTTGGCGCGCCGCTATGAGGTGCACTATCGAATCGTCGACGGAAAGAAAGAAGAGATTTCGCGCACGCTGACAAGCGAAGAACGCTCCCAGACGACGACGAGGCAAGCCGCCAACCCCAAGGTCGATTCGGATGTCGAGGCTTACCTGAAAGCGATGGGGGTCGGGCCGCCGCTGATGCAGATCCTTGAGGCGACCCCGGCGGCGGGGATTCACCGATTGAGCGCGGAGGAATTGCGCGCCTCGCGTCTCGTAACGATTTGGATCGACGCGCCGTCGGCGACCGTCGGCGGGATCGGCGCGAACGGATTGACCGGGGGCCCCGTCGATCCGTCGTCCGAGCACACCGCCGTGTTGGCTGCGCAGGGTTCCTGGACTTTCGCGCTTCCTGTCGCGGGGCGCTCGGTCGCGCTCGAGGCGACATTTGCTTATCGGCGCGGCGGAGGGGTCGTGGAGACGACCTTGGCGACGCGCGATCCTCTCTCCACGGCCGACGCGGAGGTGCGCGGGCGTGGCTTCACATTGACGCTGGCGCCCGGCGGCGCGGACTACCAACTGCTGAAGCCCGTAAACGGCGACCCCATTCGGCAGGTCATTCCGGTGGCGCAATTTTGCAAATTGTCGAAACAAGGACGCATCGTCGTCGAGGCGTTCGACGGTCCGGCGACGAATATCGTGGAGTCCGGCGCGCTCGCCAATCCGCACGAGCCTCCATTGACGATCGATGTCGGAACTGTCGCGGGCATGCGAGCGCTGCTCGAGGAGGCCTGCCCGTCGCCGGTCGCCGGAGCCGGTTAGGGCGGACGTTTTGGCGAAGCCGCGCGGCCGGCAATTCCCGTCGACCGTCGATGCCGATCATCCGACGGGCGCCACGCCTCGGGGCGCATCCGCTAAAACCGCATCGCCCCGCTTTCAATCGCCGCAAACTTCGCCGCGTCCAGCGCGACATAGGCGCCGCGCTCGGCGTCGAAGACGTAGAGCGGGTCGCCGCCGACGCGCGCGGGGTCGAAGCCCGCCTCGGCGATCTCGCGCCGTTTGGGCTTGAAGGTGGCGGTCAGCTCGAGCGCGCGCCGGAAGCGCAGGAAAAGCGGTCGGGCGTAGCGCGGCAGGGCCTCGAGGGACTTGGCGATCGCCGCGACATCGGGCGCGCTCTCGGCGGCGATGAGCGCCATGCCGGCGCGCCCGTCCGCGCCCGGGACGGCGACGCCGTAGACGACCGCCTCGTCGACGCCTGGGCAGGCGGCGAGCGCGGCGGCGACTTCGGCTGTCGCGACGTTCTCGCCCTTCCAGCGAAACGTGTCGCCGACGCGGTCGACGAAGTCGTAGAAGCCCTCGGCGTCGCGGCGCATCAGATCGCCGGTGCGCATCCAGGCGTCGCCGGGGGCGAAGACGTCGCGCAGGATTTTCTTCTCGGTGTCCTCGCTATGCGTGTAACCCTCGAAGCGCTGCGAGGGCTCGGCGCCGATCCGCCCGAGCGCCTCGCCGATCTCGCCGTCCGCGCAGCGGGCGCAAAATCCGTCGGGGCCGCGCCAGGGCGCCTCCGCGTCGAAATCGAAGCGCGCCAGCGCGATGGCGTCGCGCGCCGCGAGAAAGCTCGGCACGCGCCCGATCGCCCCGACCTTGCCCTCGACGTTGTAGAGCGTGACGTTGCCCTCCGTCGAGGCGTAGAACTCGAGCACTTGCGGCGCGCCGAAGCGGGCGGCAAAGGCGCGCCAGACGTCGGCGCTGAGCCCATTGCCGCAGGCGAGGCGAAGTCTATGCGTTCTCTCGGCGGGGCAGGGCGGCGCGGCGACGAGATAACGGCAGAGCTCGCCGATATATTGGAACATCGTGCAGTCCCAGCGCGCGAAGTCCCCCCAGAACCCGCTGGCGGAGAAGCGCTCCGCGATGACGACCGAGCCGCCGTTGACGAGCGGCGCGCCGATCGCCGCCACGCCGCCGATGCTGTGATGCATCGGCAGGCAATCGTACATGCGGTCATCGGGCGTCATGTCGGCGAGGCCGGCGAACCAGTGGCTCCAGGCGATGAGGCGATGATGGCTGACCGCGGCGGCCTTGGGCAGCCCGGTGGTGCCAGAGGTGTAGATGAGCAGCGCGCGATCGGCGAGGGTCACCGCGCGCCGCTCGCCCTCGCCAAGGTCGCCGCCGTCGAGCGCGTCGATGGCCGCATCGATGCGGAGCGGGTCGGCCGCCGCGCCGCCATGGCGCCAGATATCGGGCGCGGGCGCGACGCCCGCAATCGCTTCTTGGCAGGCTCGCGCCAATTCCGCGCCGACGATCACCCGCCGCGCCGCGGCGACCCTCAGGCAATGGGCGAGCGCCGCGCCGCTGAGGTTGGGGTTGACGAGAGCGACGACGGCGCCGATTTGCGTCAGGCCGAGCCAGATGGCGAAATATTCCGGCCGATTGGCCATCATGAGGGCGACCGTTTCGCCCTTGCCGACGCCGGCGGCCAAAGCCCAGCGCGAGACTTGATTGACGCGACGGGCGAGAGCGCGAAAATCGAAGCTCTCGCGCTCGCCGAGCAGCGCCGGCCTCTCGCCATAGCAGCGCGCCCATTCGCCCACCGCGCGCGGCAGAATGCGCTGGAGATCGCGGGTCGCGCGGGCCGTCGTCTCGAGCGCGCGCAGCCAGGCCTGCGCCGGCGTCGAGGCGTGCCGCCGCGGCGCGCGCGCTGGCGCGAGCGCATTCACGCCAGCGTCTCGTAACGGCTGCGCCAATGAGCGAGCGCGGGGCCGTCGCCGCCGCGGCGCACGCCCACGACCGCCCCGATGACGATCGCGTGGCTATGGCGCTCGACGATGTCCTCGACCCGGCAATCGATGCCGGCGAGCGCATCGCGAAGCAGCGGGGCTCCGGTAATGAGCGTCCCCCAATCGCCGTGGGAGAATCGCGCCGGCCCCTTGAGGCCGCCACGCCCGGCGAAACGATCGGCCAAGGCTTGATGCTGGGCGCCGAGCACGTTGACGACGAAGGCGCCGCGTTCGCGCAGGCGCACGAGCGTCGCCGCGCCGCGGCTAATGCAGACGACGAGCGAGGGCGGGTTCAGCGAAAGCGAGGTCAGCGCGGTGACCGTGCAGCCCGAGCGCGCTTCGCCCTCGCCGCAAGTCACTATGGCGACGCCGGAGGCGAATTCGCGCATGGCCATTCGAAACGCCGCGCCGTCGGCGTCAGCCGGCGCGACGCTCATCCCTTTGGCTTCGTCATGGAGTTGCAGGCTTTCCAGACAGTCCATTCCCTAGTCCTTCTAGCCGCCCCACCGCGCGATCGCAAACAAGGACCCGTTTCGCGCCGCCTTGCGTCGGGCGATGAGCGCGAGCCAATTGGCGAAGAGCCGGACGCCCGCCGCCCGCCAAGGCGCCGCGTCGAGCGCCAGCGCTTCGGCGGGAAAGGCCGCCGCGAGATCGGCGCTCGGGGCGGCGGCGGCGCGCTCGGCGAATTCGGCCAAGACCGCCGCCACCGCCGGCGGAAAATAATGCGCCGGGAAGGACGGCGCCGTCCGCGCCTCGCCGTTGAGGAAACGCAGCATGTCGCGCCGGTACTCGCGCGCCAGCGTGTCGGCGTCGTATTCGGGATGGCCTTGCATGAAGACCATGAGGCTGCCCGCTTCCTTGACGAACAGATCGACCCCCGCTTCGGGCGATCGGGTGAGGATCCGATAGCCCTTGGCGGCGAGTTCGACCTCGTCAAGTCCGTTGTAGCGGGAGTGCGGCGCCAGGAACTCGGCCTCTAAGCCCGCGACCAGCTCGTGGCGCGCCGCGACCCGAACCCTATAGACGCCGGAACGCTTGCTCGACAGGGCGCGCCGAAGGACGCCGTCGCGGTGAAGAACGCCGGCGTGCGCCGCCAGACACGACAACAGCG
>CAVWKL010000256.1:0-11793 GCA_963755075.1 uncultured Alphaproteobacteria bacterium | reverse complement strand
AGGAACCCCCCCCCCCCCCCCCCCCCCCCCCCCCCCCCCCCCCCCCCCCCAGCCGTCACGCTCGGCCAAGCTCGCCGACCAGCTCCACCAGCTCCGCCCGCGCACCTTGACCATCGCTAGCTCGCGCTCGATGGCGCGCACCGCGAGGGTGAGATCGGTGACCGAATGGACCGGCACGAGCCGCTCGAGCTGATGGCGAATCTGTTCGATGTACTCAGGCGTGCCCGAAGTGACGATGGTGATGCGCGAAAGATGGGTTTCGTGCGCGACCTCGGCGACGGTGAGGCTCTCGATGTTGAAGCCGCGACCCGAGAACAGGCCCACGACGCGCGCCAGCACGCCCGGCTCGTTGTCGACCAGCACCGAGAGCGTATGGCTCTCGGTATTGGTTCTGCCGTGGGGGGAGGAATAGGGCGATAGGGGGTAGGCAGGGGCGCTTTTGTTCATCGAGTCAATCCTTCACGGCGATGCGCCGGCGGCGGCGCGGGTAAGGGGCGGTCATTCGGCCGCGGCCTGATAAGGCGCAGCGACCCAGCGCTGGAACAGTTCGAAATCGATATTGCCGCCCGACAGAATGAGACCGACCCGTTTGCCGGCGAGCCGCGCCTTCTCCTGCATGGCGCCCGCCAGCCCCGCCGCGCCGGCGCCTTCGGCGAGGTTATGGGTGTCGGTCCAATAGACGCGGATCGCGGCGGCGATGTCCGCGTCGCTGACAAGAACGATGCGCGCCGCGCCGCGCCGAATGATGTCCAGCGCTTCCTCGTCGGGAACGCGCGTCGCCACGCCGTCGGCGAGCGTCTCGCAGCTGTTGGTGCGCACCGTTTGGCCGGCCGCGAACGACAAAGCGTAGGACGGCGCTTCCGTCGATTGCACGCCGACGATCTCGGTCTTCAGGCCAAGCGCGTCGCGCGCCGCGATGCAGCCGCAAATCCCCGAGCCCTGGCCGATCGGCACGTAGAGCACATCGAGATCCGGCCGGTCGCCGAACAATTCCAACGCGTAGGTGGCGACGCCAAGCGCCAGATCGCGATGGAACGCGGGCACAATCTCGGCGCCGCGCGCGTCGGCGAGCCGCATCGCCTCTTCGCGCGCGGCCTGAAAGTCCGCGCCGTGCTCGATGATGTCCGCGCCGAGAGCGCGCATCGCGGCGTTCTTTTCGGCGGAATTTCCCTTTGGGACGACGATGGCGACGGGGAGGCCAAATCGCCGCCCGGCGAAGGCGAGGCTCTGGCCGTGATTGCCGCGCGTCGCGGAAATCAGCCCCGACGCGTTTGGCGCGCGGCGGCGGAGTTTGTCGACGAAGGTCACGCCGCCGCGCACCTTGAAGGCGCCGGTGGGCTGATGATTCTCGTGCTTGACGACGATCTCCGCGCCGAGCCGGCGCGCGAGCAACGGCCAGGCGAAGCTCGGCGTCGGACGCAGCGCCGCCCTGAACAATTGCCTGCGCGTCGCGCAGATCCTCGAGGCTGAACATGGTCGGACTCCCGTCGCCTCCCCTCACACCAGCATCTTGCCCTTTTCGTCGATGACGCTGCCGAGTTCGACTCCCGCGTCATCGCCGAGTTCGGCGAGCAGCATTTCGTTGTGCGCCTTGCCCGACGGGATCATCGGGAAGCAGTTTTCGGTTCTGATCGACGAGGCAATCGAAGATCACCGCCTTCGGCGTCTCGATCATCTCCATGATCGCGTCGTCGAGACGGGCGGGGTCGGAGCAGCGGATGCCGTGCGCGCCATAGGCTTCGGCGAGCTTGACGAAATCGGGCAGCGAAGTCGGTGTAGCTCTCGGAATAGCGCCCGCCGTGCAGCAGTTCCTGCCACTGGCGCACCATGCCCATGTATTGGTTGTTGAGGATGAACACCTTCACCGGCAGGCGCTGTATGGATCGCCGTCGACATTTCCTGCATGTTCATCAGGATCGAGGCCTCGCCGGCGATGTCGACGACCAGCGATTGGGATGGGCGAGTTGCACGCCGATCGCGGCGGGCAGGCCGTAGCCCATCGTGCCCAGGCCGCCCGACGTCATCCAGCGGTTCGGCTCCTCGAATTGGAAGTGCTGCGCCGCCCACATCTGATGCTGGCCGACTTCGGTGGTGATGTAGACGTCGCGGCCCTTGGTCAATTCATAGAGCCGGCGAACGGCGTGCTGCGGTTTGATGATCGAATCGGAATTGCGAAAATCGAACGACTTGCGCGCGCGCCAATGGTCGATCGTCTGCCACCACTTGGCGAGCGCCGCCGCGTCGGCTCGCTGCCCGCCCGCCCGCCACAGCCGCACCATGTCCTCGAGCACGTGGGCGCAGTCGCCGACGATGCCCAGATCGACCTTGACGTTCTTGTTGATCGAGGACGGATCGATGTCGATGTGGATTTTTCTGCTGTGCGGCGAGAAGGCGTCGAGGCGCCCGGTGATGCGGTCGTCGAAACGCGCGCCGACGCAGATCATCAGATCGCAATCGTGCATCGCGTTGTTGGCTTCGAACGAGCCGTGCATGCCAAGCATGCCCAGCCATTGCTTGTCGGAGGCGGGATAGGCGCCCAGGCCCATCAGCGTCGAGGTGATCGGAAAGCCGGTCAGGCGCACCAGTTCGCGCAGCAGCGTCGACGCGCTCGGGCCCGAATTGATCACGCCGCCGCCGGTATAGAAAATCGGCCTCTTCGCTTTGGCCATCATGTCGATGGCGTACTTGATGCGCTCGATGTCGCCTTTGACCTGCGGTTGATAGGTCTTGTGCTGGATGTTGCGCTGGAACGCGTAGGTTCCCGTGGCGAATTGCACGTCCTTGGGGATGTCGACGACGACGGGTCCGGGCCGGCCGTGCGAGGCGACATAGAAGGCCTCGTGCAGAATGCGGGGCAAATCCTCGATGCGGCGCACGAGGTAATTGTGCTTGGTGCAACTGCGGGTGATGCCGGTCGTGTCGCATTCCTGAAAGGCGTCCGATCCGATCAGATGCGTCGGCACTTGGCCGGTGATGCAGACGAGCGGGATCGAATCGAGCAGCGCGTCGGTGAGGCCGGTGATGGCATTGGTGGCGCCCGGCCCCGAGGTGACGAGCAGCACGCCGACTTTGCCGGTCGAGCGCGCGTAGCCCTCGGCCGCGTGCGCCGCGCCTTGCTCATGGCGCACCAGAATGTGCCGAAAGTCGTTCTGGCCGAAAATGGCGTCGTAGATCGGCAGAACCGCGCCGCCGGGATAGCCGAACACGAACGCGACGCCCTGGTCCTTCAACGCTTCGACGACCATCTCCGCGCCGGTCATGTGCTTTGACATTGCGATTCTCCATTCTTCGTTTTCCGATCCCGCCTGGGTCTTGAGCGCGCCAACCCGGAATCAAGGCAATAAAAAAGGCCCGCGAGGGGCCCTGGGTACGCGCCAGTCAGCGGAACCGGGTCCTAAGCCCGTCCACCCTCCAGCGCACAAGATACGATAAGCTTCCGAGCCACGACGGGCCGCTCCATTCGGCAAAGCCCGCCGAACCTACTCAAGCGCCGACGCCCCGTCAAGGGCGTGCCTCGCTTTCTGTGGCGAGCTCGTCATCTGTCCGGTTCTTAGGATCGCCGTCTGCGGAGCGGACGTTTCGGCGTCGCCGGCGATGGCGGCGCGGCGCTTTGCGCCTTCGGATGCTCTCGGCGCGATCGGGCGTCGATTTCCGTTAGCCGGCTGTTTCCGCGCAACTGATTTCCGCGCCGCAAAAGTCATGGCGCTCCAGAAGAAATCCTTCGATTTCGGCGATGAGCACCTCCATCTCCGGGGCCTTCGCCGCGAGGTCGGTTCTTATGGCGAGCTTCTGCTTGCTTGTTCCGTCCGGCGAAACGACGATGACCACTGTCTCGCTTCGAACGCTTGCGTTCTTGATCATCATGGCGCGCGCCCTGCGTATTGACCATTGCGATGAGCATATCACGAAATGCGATGCGGGTGCGGCGCGGGCGATGGCGAGCCCGAACTCGGGACGAAATCGCGCCCGCGCGTCAGTCCGACGCGATAGCCCCCGGCCCCGGCGTCGCGCCGGGCGGGCACTTGCCGAGGATAATCATGCCCAGCACCTCGTCCTTGGTGAGATCCTTAACTCGCCCCGTGCCGACGATCTGGCCGTTCTTCATCACCGCGACGCGGTCGGCGAGATCGAAGACGTCGTGAATGTCATGGCTGATGAGGAAGATGCCGATGCCCTCGGACTTGAGCTGCATGATCAACTCGCCGACCTGGGCGGTCTCCGCCGGTCCGAGGGCCGCCGTCGGCTCGTCCATGATCAGAATTCGGGCGTTGAAATGGATCGCCCGCGCGATCGCCACCGATTGCCGCTGACCGCCCGACAACGAGGTCACCGGATCCTTGAAGCGGCGGAAGTTCGGGTTGAGCCGCCCCATGACTTTACGCGCTTCGGATTCCATCGCCGAATTGTCGAGCGTTCCCCACTTTGTGAGAATCTCGCGGCCGAGATAGAGATTGGAGGCGGCGTCGACGTTGTCGGCGAGCGCGAGCGTCTGGTAGATCGTCTCGATGCCGTAGTGCTTGGCGTCGCGCGGGTTGTTGATCGTCGCTTCCTCGCCGTTGATGAAAATGTGCCCGGCGTCGCGCTTGTAGGCGCCGGACAGAATCTTGATCAGGCAGGATTTGCCGGCGCCGTTGTGGCCGAGCAGGCCGACGACTTCGCCGGGATAGAGGTCGATAGAGGCGTGGTCGACCGCCTTGAGGCCGCCGAAGGCGATCGAAACGTCCTTCATCTCGACGAGCGGCGTCTTTGCGTTGGCTTCCATGGCTCAACCTTTGGCGGTTCTGCGGCGATAGAAGGTGTCGAGGCCGACCGCGCCGACTAGCACGACGCCGACGACCATTTGCTGGAACGCCGAATCGAAGCCGAGCAGCACCATGCCGGACTGCAGCGACTGGATGACCAGCGCGCCGATCAACGCGCCGTAGATCGTGCCGACGCCGCCCATCAGCGAAGTGCCGCCAATGACCGCGGCGGCGATGACGTAAAGCTCTTCGAACTGCCCGAGAACGTTGGTCGCCGAATCCAGACGCGCCGACTCGATGCAGGCCGAAATCGCCGCCAGCATGCCCATCAAAGTGAAGACCAGCACCGTGATCACCTTGGTGTTGATGCCGGCGAGCTCCGCCGCTTCGGGATTGCCGCCGATCGCATAGACGTAGCGGCCGAAGCGGGTGCGCTTGGACATGAAAGTCATCACGACGGCCGCGACCAGCGCCATCAGCACCGGGATGGCGTAGCCGGTCGGGATGAACAGGCCGCCCTCCGGGACCGTGATATTGTGTGCGGCGGCGTAGTTCGCCGCGACCCGTTCGGGCCATGGATAGTCGTTGACGACCCAGGTCGCGCCGAGGGCGACGAAACAACCGATCGCCGCGAGCGTCACTTCCGCCCACATCGGACGCAGCGGAAAATTATAGCGCATGCGCCGCCGCCGCCCGGCATAGAGGCCGATCATGATGGCGAGGCAGGCGAGCACGGCCAAAGTCCAGCTCGCCAGAGCGCCGATCGAGCCGAGCGGGCCGCCGCCCATCATGGCGAAGCGATCGTCGAGCGGGGCGATCGTCTGTCCGGTCGTCACCCACCACGCCGCGCCGCGCCAGAACAATTGTCCCCCCAGCGTGACGATGAAAGCGGGGATGCCGACGTAGGCGACCAGCGATCCGTGAAACGCGCCGATTGCGGCGCCGACGGCCAAGCCGAGAAGGAGAGTGATGATCCAGATCGCCGGGTTGTCGAGGCCGAGATACTGGGGCAGGATATGCACCTGCATCACGCCGATAATGGTGGAGACGAATCCGAGGATGGCGCCGACCGAGAGGTCGATATGGCGCATCACGATGATCAGCACCATGCCCGTCGCCATCACCGCGACGGAGGAGGTCTGGACGAGAAGGTTCCACAGATTGCGCGGCGTCAGGAACAGGCCTTGGCCGTCGAGGATGATCGTGTAGATGTGAAAGCCGACCCAGATCAGCGCCAGCGCGCCGATCATGCCGATCATGCGGGTGTCGATCTCGGTGGCGCGCAGCAACCTGCGAAATGGCGATTCAGCCAGCGCTCCGCCCACTACGCCCGAGGTTGTTGACGACATGCTCCCCCCTACGCTCTTCCGCCATCGCCGCCTTGACGCTGCGATCGCGGCAGGGCCTTCTGGACGGGCCGCGCCGCCTTGCGGCGACGCGGACCTTTCTTGTTCCATCGCCTTTCGGCGCAGTCAACTCACTTGCAATAAGGGGTCGCGGCGGGATCCGCGCCGGCGCAGACTTCCGCCTTGGTGATCCAGCCCTTGTCGACGATGACGTTGAGGTTGTCCTTGGTGACCGCGAGCGGCGTCAGCAGAACGCCGCTGACCGTGACGTGCTTGGCGCCGCCCGAGAACGGCTTCACGCCCGGAATGTCGGTCATCTTCTTGCCGTTGCCGAGGGCCACCGCCGATTCTCCGGCGAGTTTGCCGAGATCACGGGCATCCTTCCAAATCGAGACGGTCTGGGTGCCCAGCGCGATGCGGTTGATCGCCGCATGATCGCCGTCCTGGCCGGAAACCGGGACGACGCCGGCGAGGCCTTGGGCTTTCAGGGCGGCGACGACGCCGCCGGCCATGCCGTCGTTCTCGCAGACGACCGCGTCGACCTTGTTGTTGTTCTTGGTGAGGATCTGCTCCATGTTCTTCTGCGCGTTGTCCGGCTTCCAGCCGTCGGAGTAGCTTTCGCCGACGTTCTTGATCTTACCCGCGTCCATTGCGGGCTTCAGGACTTCGGTAATGCCCGAAAACAGGAAATCGGCGTTCGGGTCGCCCTTATCGCCCTTGATGAAGGCATAGTTGCCGGCCGGTTTGGCCGCCTCGATCGCCTTGGCCATCATGCGGCCGACGCCGACGTTGTCGAAAGTGAGGTAGAGCGCGTTCGGGCTTTCGATTTCGCGGTCATAGGCGATGACCGGGATGCCTTCGTCGTTGGCTTTCTTCACCGCCGGAAGAATCGCTTCCGAGTCCATGGCGAGAACGATCAGAACGGTCGCGCCCTTCGAAATGAGGCTTTCCACGTCGGTGAGCTGTTTGCTGGGCGAGCCTTGCGCGTCCGCGGAGATGTACTTGGCGCCCGACGGCGCGAGCGCGGCCTTGATCGCAGCTTCGTCGGTCTTCCAACGCTCTTCTTGGAAATTCGACCATGACACGCCGACGACGACGTCCTTGGCCATAGCGGCGAAAGTCATAAGACTTGTCGAGGCGAGCAGCGCTGCGCCGAATACGAGGGTTTTCGTCGGTTTCATTAGCTTTCCTCCTATTGAGGTCCTCTCGGACCGGTTAAAATCGTTGGATCGCCCAAACGTTCGGCGATCATGTCGGGGCGGCGCGGGAACTCCTGCGACCGCCGCGCTTACTCTTACGGCAAGTTGTCCCGCATGACGATGTCGATGCGGATCTTTTCCTGTTCGGCCAGAATCGGCTCGTTACGGACCAGCGAAAGCAAGACGCGGATCGCGGAGCGAGCCTCATGGCCAGGATCCTGCGCGATCACCGCGTCCATGACGCCGCGCAGCAGATGGCGGCGGGTGAAACTCGTTAGATCGTGGGCGATGAAGACGAGGCGCTCCTCCCGGCCCGCCTCGATGATCGCCTTGGCCACGCCGGGCGTGCCCGCGCCGACGTTATAGACGCCGATCAATTCGGAATGATCGGCAATCAGCCTCGCCGCGACGGTTTCGCTGAGGTCGTCGCGGTCTCCCCCCTCAACAGGATTGAGGGCGCTGAGGCGCGGGTATTCCAAACTCAGGACTTGGTTGAAACCGAAGATCCGCTCGGCGTGATCGCGCAGCGACAGCGATCCGGCGACCACGCCGATCTTGCCCGAACGCGCGCCGGCGAACCGGCCGATCAGGGTTCCCGCCGTGCGTCCGGCGGCCACGTTGTCGATGCCGACATAGTGATGGCGCCGCGAACCCGGGACATCGGAAACAAGCGTCACCACCCAGGCGCCGCCGGCGACCAGATCGTCGATGGCGGCGCGCACGCTCTGGTGATCCAGCGCGACGACGGCGACCCCGTCATAGCGGCCGACGAGGGATTCCAGGGTTTGGGCGAGGGCCGCGGGATTGAAAACGTCGGTGACGATCGTCTCGACGGTGGCGCGCCGCGCCGCGAGCCAACCCGACATCTCCCCGAGCTGACCAAGAATCATCTGCATGAAGATATTGGAGCCCGTCGGCATCACGAAGGCGAACGTGCTCGGCCTCCCGGGCGCAACGTCCGCCGCCGCCGCCGAGGGGCGGACGTCGCGCCTCTCGATCGCCTCTCGGACCCGGCGCGAGGTGTCGGCGCGCACGCCGCCGCGACCATGCACGACGCGGTCGACGGTCGCGAGACTCACCCCCGCTTCCCGCGCGATTTCCCTCAATTTAAGGTGACCTGAAGGCGTTTCCATTTCCATTAGAGGGAACCGTAGCAATCATTTCTGAGGTGCGCAACTCAGAATCGCAGGGAATACCTCTCTCGCGCCGTCATCGCGCTTGCGGTGGCGGGCTCGGTCGTGACAAGGTTGGCGCAGCGAACAACAAAAAGCGCTGGCGAACGGGCCTTGCTCGCCCTCGCCGCGGAGGGATCGGAGAAGGGACGGGACATGAACGGACGCCTCGGGTTATCCGCCGTTCTGGGCGCCGTGGTTTGCGCCTGCGCCGTCGGCGCGGCGTTCGGCGGCAGTTGGGAGGAGCGCGTCTTTACGTCGCATCTCGATTTCGACGCGATCGCCGCCGCCGGCCCTTCCGCCCTGCCCGCGCTGATCGAGCGCGGCCGAGTCCTTTTCAAGTCCAAATTCACGACCGAAGACGGCGCCGGCCGCCCCAACGCGACGCAGGCGATCGTCCCCACCCGACGCAAGATCGGCGTCAATCCCGCCTTCACCCGCACCAGCGGCCCGGATTCCAATTCCTGCTTCGGCTGTCACAACGATCCGATCGAGGGCGGCAGCGGCGACTTCGTGACCGACGTGTTCGTTTCCGAGGGGTTCGAGAGCGCGCAATTTGATTCCGTCGATCCATCGTTCTCGAGCGAACGTCATACGACGCCACTGATGGGCGACGGTCTGATAGAGCTGCTCGCGCGCGAAATGACGAGCGATCTTCGCGACATTCGCCTAGCCGCCGTCGCCCGCGCGCGCGCCAGCGGGCAGGACGTGCGCGCCGACCTGGTGACCAAGGGCGTGCGCTTCGGTTTCCTCGTCGCCCATCCCGACGGCATCGTGGATCTCGATGCGGTCGAGGGCGTCGACGCGGACCTCATTGTGCGGCCTTTCAGCCGCAAGGGCGTGTTCACCTCGCTTCGCCAGTTCACCATCAACGCGATGAACGTCCACCACGGCATGGAGGCGATGGAGCGTTTCGGCGTGCGCTGGACAGGCTCGCACGATTTCGATGGGAGCGGCGTGCCCGACGCGGTGACGGAGGGCGACATCTCTGCCTTGGTCGCGTTTCAGGCGACGCTGCCGCCGCCGACGGTGAAGAGCGGTCTGCCGGACGATTGGCGCGTCGCCGCTGCAGCGGGCGCCAAGCTTTTCGAACTCGTTAGGCTGCTCGTCCTGCCACGTGCCGGCCTTGCCGCTCAAATCGCTGGTCTTCACCGATCCCGCGCCATACGACATGGCCGGCACGCTGCGCGCCGGCGAGGTCAAGACGCCGATCGTGATCGACCTCGCCCAACAGCCTTTTGCGCGCCGTCTGCTCAAGAACGACAAGGGCGAATGGCTCGTCCCGCTGTTCAGCGACCTCAAGCGTCACCTCATCGTCGACGAGCAAGTCAACGCTCTCGGCAACGAATTGCAGGCGCAACGCTTCGTCGAGCGCGACGTGTTCTTGACGCCGCGCCTGTGGGGGGTCGGCTCGACCGCGCCCTACGGCCATCGCGGCGACTTCCGCATGCTGGAGGAAATCATCGCCGCGCATGGCGGCGAGGCGCGTTTCGCCCGCGACGCCTATCTTGCGCTGGATAAACCGACGCGCGACTGCGTGGTCGCGTTCCTACGTTCATTGGTCATCGAGGCGCCGTGATGCGATCGCTCGCGCTGGTCATTTTCCTCTCCTTCGGGCTTGCTCCCGCTTTCGCCGAAGAGGCGCGGCCGAGGCCGCTCGGCGACGTGCCGATCTTTCGCGAGGAGGCGCACGCCGCGGGGCTCGACAGCGTCTACGACGGCCCTTGGGAGTTCTTCGTTGGCGGCGGCGGCGCGGCGTTCGACTGCGACGGCTCCGGCTTCCCTTCGGTGTTTCTCGCCGGCGGCAAGAACCGCGCCAAGCTCTTCGTCAACAAGTCCAAAGCCGGCGGGCCGCTGAAGTTCGAGGAGAAGCCGCTCGACATCGGCGCCGATCCCACCCTGCTCGACAACGTGATCGGCGCCTACCCGATCGACATCGACGGCGACGGCCATATGGACCTTTTCGTGCTGCGAGTGGGGATGAACCTGTTGCTGAAAGGCGGGCCTGACTGCACCTTCACCCTCGCCAACAAGGAGTGGGGGTTCGACGGCGACGCCGGCTGGACGACTTCGTTCGCCGCCGAGTGGGAGAGGGGCGCGAAGTTTCCGACCTTGGCCATCGGCCATTACGTCGATCGCAACGCGCCGGGCTCGCCCTGGGGCACTTGCGAAGAGAATTCGCTCTACCGCCCGCAACCCGGCGACAAGCCCGATTATTCGGCGCGCACGCCGCTCGCGCCGGGCTTCTGCGCGCTGTCGATGCTGTTCACCGACTGGAACCGCTCGGGCACGCCGTCGCTGCGCGTCTCCAACGACCGGCAATACTATCGTGGCGGCGAAGAGCAGATGTGGAAAATCGAACCCGGCAAAACGCCGCATCTCTATGGGCGCGCCGACGGCTGGCGGCACGTCTCGATCTTCGGCATGGGCATCGCCGAAGGCGATCTCGACGGCTCGGGCTATCCCGAATACGCGCTGACCTCGATGGGCGACACCAAACTGCAGAAGCTCGACCCCGACGAAGGCGGCCGAGGGGAATTTCCGGTCTATCGCGATATCGCGGGCGAGGTCGGCGCGACCGCGCATATTCCGTACGCGGGCGGCGACCGGCGCCCCTCGACCGGCTGGCATTCCGAGTTTGCCGATTTCAACAACGCCGGCCTGCTCGACCTCTTTATCTCCAAGGGCAATCTTGCGCAGATGCCCGACTTCGCCGCCTACGATCCCGACAATCTGCTGCTCGGGCAGTGGAACGGCAAGTTCGCCGAGGCCGGCGATCTCTCGGGGATCGCGCTCAACCGGCAGGGGCGCGGGGCGCTGATCGCCGATTTCAATCTCGACGGGATGCTCGACATCCTCGCCGTCAACCGCGGCGCGCCGCCGAGCCTGTTCCGCAACCTCGGCGCCGACGACGGCGCCGGCGGGGTGAGGCCGATGGGCAATTGGAGCGAAATTCGCCTCGTCGAGCCCAATCCCAACCGCGACGCCGTCGGGGCGAAGATCGCGGTCAAGATCGGAACGCGCACGCTGATCCGCACCGTCCAGGTCGGCGGCGGCGACGCCTCGGGCCACGCCGGTTGGACCCACGTCGGCCTGGGCACGGCCGAGCGCGCCGAAATCCGCGTGCAATGGCCCGACGGCGAATGGAGCTACCCCTACCGCGTCTTCGCCGATCAGTTCGTCGTTCTCGATCGGACCAAGCCGCAGGCGGAATATTGGTATCCCGGACGGTAGAGGCGCAAAGGCCCTCGCCACTCGCCGCCGCGCGGAAATGTAGGTCTTGCCGCCGGCCGCATTCGCGCTGAGATGAGTTGGGAGGGGGCGGTCATCGAGC
>CAVWKL010000255.1:0-13399 GCA_963755075.1 uncultured Alphaproteobacteria bacterium | reverse complement strand
GCCGCCGCCCGCCGACCCCGGCTCCGTCGCTGACCCGTTGTGAGGACGGAAACGGCTCCCGTGCGGCGGCGACGCGGGCCCCGCCGCCCGGGCGCGGTCGCGCATCGGCTTGAGACCGAGATTTTCGCGCACCGAGAAGTTCGCCAGGCGCGTCACTTGCGGCGCAGGCGCCCAATGCAAGCGCGGCAGTCGTCACGCGCCGCCTTGATTTCGAGCGGTGGGTTCCGGTATTCCCTAAGGCATCGATTACCGGCCGACGACTTGGCCCCGTATCTTGCGATGCGTGCCGACGAACCTCCCTGCATCGATAGTCGCGCCGGCGCCGGCGCGCCACTGCGTATCGACACTCTCATATACGGAACTCTCCGATGGCAACGGGTACGGTGAAGTGGTTCAACGCCACCAAGGGATATGGCTTCATTCAGCCTGACGACGGGGGCAAGGATGTATTCGTCCACATCAGCGCGGTCGAGCGCGCGGGTCTGCGCGAACTCAACGAAGGCCAGAAAGTCTCTTACGAGATCGTCGCCGACAAGCGCACGGGAAAATCCTCGGCCGGAAATCTCAGCGTCGCCTAACCGTTCCTTCCGCCCGCGGGGCGGATTCGACGCGCAGCCCTAGCGATAAATCAGGCGCTTTCGCCTAATGTGACGCCTTTCGCGCGGCGTGTCGAGGCCGTGGGTTGAGGACGAAGAATGTCGAACGAGACGCACGCCGGCGAGACGTTTCTCGGCCTGGACATCGGCACGTCGTCGGTCAAGGCCTTGTTGATCGACGGCGATCAACGGGTGGTCGCGGACGTTTCGACGCCGCTGGCGCTGTCACGGCCGCATCCGCTGTGGAGCGAGCAGAATCCTGTCGACTGGGTGGAAGGCGTGGAGGCCGCCGCCGCCGCGGTCCGCCGTCACGCGCCGGACGCGTTCGCCCGGCTTTCCGGCATTGGTCTTTCCGGACAAATGCACGGCGCGACGTTTGTCGACGAGCGCGGAGCCGCGCTGCGGCCGGCAATCCTGTGGAACGACGGCCGCGCTTTCGCCGAGTGTGCGGAGCTCGAACGCCGCGTGCCCGATTTTCGCCGACGCGCCGGCAATATCGCGATGCCGGGCTTCACCGCCCCCAAGGTTCTGTGGGTCGCCGCCCATGAGCCCAGCGTCTTGGCCGCCACCGCCCGCGTTCTTCTTCCCAAGGATTTCGTTCGTCTGCATTTGTCCGGGGAAGCTGTCTCGGACATGTCCGACGCCTCGGGCACGTTGTGGCTCGACATCGCCGAGCGCCGCTGGGATGACGAGCTCCTCGCCGCCAGCGGTCTCAATCGCTCGCACATGCCGCGGCTGGTCGAGGGCTCGGCGGTTTCCGCGACGCTTTCGCCCGCCGTCGCCAGCGCTTGGGGCCTCTCGGGACGCCGCATCCCGATCGCCGGCGGCGCCGGCGACAACGCGGCCTCCGCGATCGGCGTCGGCGCGATTCAGCCCGGCGCTGGGTTCGTTTCCCTCGGCACTTCGGGCGTGATCTTTTCATCGACCGATCGCTTCGTAAGCCTGCCGGAGCGCACGCTGCACGCCTTCTGCCACGCGCTTCCCAACCGCTGGCACGCCATGGCGGTAATGCTTTCGGCCGCTTCGGCGCTGACCTGGATTGCGGTCGCGCTCGGGCGCGCCGACGACATCGCCGGCTGCGTCGACGCCGCGGAGGACTTCGCCCGCTCGCCGGACGCCGTGGCCGCGGCGCCCGTCTTCCTGCCCTATCTCAGCGGCGAACGCACGCCGCACAATGACGCCGAGGCCACTGGGCTGTTCGCCGGGCTCAGGGCGAACCATGGCGCGGACGCGCTGATTTATGCGGTGCTCGAAGGCGTCGCTTTCGCCTTTGCCGACGGCGTCGACGTGCTCGTCGAAGCCGGCGCTGGACCCCGCCAATCCATGCTGGTGGGCGGGGGCGCGCGCTCGGGATTTTGGGGCCAGATGATCGCCGACGTCACCGGCCTGACAATCGACCTCGCCGCCGGCGCGGAAGCGGGCGCGGCGTTCGGCGCGGCGCGCCTGGGGATGATGGCGGCGGGCGCCGGCGACGAGGACGCGGTTTGCGGCCGTCCGTCGATTCAACGGCAATTTGTTCCCAACCCCGCGAGCGCGGCGACCCACGCCCCGCGGCTGCGCCGTTTTCGCGCGCTCTACGCCGCGGAAAAAGCGACGCGCTGAAGCCAATCGCCGGCGATGTCATTGCCGGAGTTAACTCTTCCTGAAGGCCGGCGCGCCTAGCTTTCTCCGTCGTCTTCACGCGATGAGGAGAGCGCGTCATGGCCATCGTGGCCTGGCTATGGGCCGGGGCGCTGCACAGCGTGGCGCTAACCTTCGGCGTCACGGCGCCCTATGGCGCGCCGGCGTTGTTTGGCGCATTGCTGTGTTCCTTTTGCTATTACGTCCGGCGCCGGCGAACGCGCGGTCGCTCGGTGAGCGTGAGAGCGTTCGCGCGTTGGCTTTTTGCCTGGCGTATCATCCGGAATCCTTCCTCGCTCGTCGATATGCGCCTATGGATCCTCAACGGGCTGGCGCTCGGCTCCGGCTATGGATTTCTCGCGGTCGGCAGCGTGGCGTGTCGGAACGCGGTCGTCGCGACAATGACCAGCGCGCTCGGTCCGCATCAGCCGACCCTCTGGCCGGCCTGGACCGTGTTGTCGACGGCGACGCTGTTTGAATTGCTCGCCTACGAACTCGCCTATTGGTTCGGCCATTACCTCTTTCACCGCATTCCCGCGCTGTGGGAGTTTCACAAAGTGCATCACTCGGCGGAGGTGATGACGACCTTTACCGAGCTGCGTCAGCACCCGGTCGAAATCCTCGCGTTCATCAACCTGATCGCCATCGCCACCGGCACGGTGTTCGGCCTCATGACCTACGCCTTCGGGCCCGGGGCGCAGCCTTTCACCTTGCTCAACAGCAACATCCTGTTGATGATGTTCCTCGTCACCTACGGCCACCTGCGCCACAGCCATATGTGGATCGCCTTCACCGGCTTGGCGGGCAAAATCCTGCAAAGCCCGGCGCACCATCAGATCCATCACTCCGACGATCCCGCGCACTGGAACAAGAATCTCGGCTTCGCGCTGGCGCTGTGGGACTGGGCGTTCGGCACGCTCTATATCCCGCAGTCGACCCGCGAGACCATCCGCTTCGGCATCGGCCCGACCGGAGGCGCGTTCAGCACCGTGACGCGCAGTTGCCTGCTGCCGTTCCTGCGCTTCGGCGAGCGAATCGGCAGCGACGCGCGGCGCCTCGTCCCCCCGGCGCGCGACGCGATCGAGGCCGATGCCGGCAAGTTGCGCGGCTGACGGCATTTTGTTGAGGCGGCGGTCGGCCGTCCCGCCTAAACTCGAACAAGGCGTCATTCTAAGATTTGGAGACGACTCATGCCGGCCGAACGCGCCGCGCGCCGGCGGGGCCTCGTCTTTCTGTTCGTCGCCACCGTTCTGTGGAGCCTAGCCGGCTATTTCGCCCGGCTGATCGCGCATCTCGATCTTTGGACCGTCCTCTACGGCCGAGCCGGCTTTGGCGCCCTCTGTTTCGGATGTTGGGCGATTGTCGAGCATCGGCGCGGCGGTCTGGGGCCCCGTTTCGGCTTCGGTCCGATGGCGCCGCTGATCGTCGCCCTCTCCGCAACGGCCATCTCATGCTATGTCGCGGCGATCATGACGACGACGGTGGCCGACGTTCTGGTCATCTACGCCACCATGCCGTTCGTCGCCGCAGGCATGGCCCTGGTCATCAACGGCGAGCGCGTCTCCCGCCGCACTTTGGTCGCGGCCGGCGTCGCGATGGTCGGCGTCCTCATTATGGTGGCGTGCGGCTTGGGCTCGGGGCGCCTGCTTGGCCAGACCTTGTCCCTGGCGATGACCACCGCTTTCGCGCTGATGGTCGTGCTGCAGCGGCGCGATCCCTCGATGTCGATGACATCGATCAACGCGACGGCCGCGTTTGTCGCCGCGACCCTCGGCTATAGCCTCTCGCCCCATCCGCCGCTCAGCCCCTACGACATCGCCATTCTGTTCGTCTTCGGCTTGACGACGGTTTGCGTCGCCTTCGTCATGTTCATGGAGGGCGCCAAGACGGTGCCGTCCGCGGAGGCCGGCTTGATCGGCATGCTCGACGTGGCGCTCGGCCCGCTGTGGGTCTTTCTCGCTTTCGGCGAGAACCCGGGCCGCGCCACTTTGGTCGGCGGGGCCTTCGTCATCGCCGCGGTGATCTGGCGGATGATTCCGGAAATCTGCGGCGCGTCGACACGGCAGGAGCTGACGAGCGCGTCCTGGCCCCTGTAAGATCGCTCGGAATCAAATCGGCGGGGCGACATGCCTGACAAATTTGCGCTCGTAACGGGCGCCGGACGGGGGATCGGACGCGCGGCGGCCTTGGCGCTCGCCAGGGCGGGGTGGCACGTCGCGCTGACGGGACGCAAAGCAGAGACGCTTGCAGCGGCCGCGCGCGAAATCGAGGCGATCGGACGTCGCGCGCCGGCGCACCCATGCGACGTCGGCGATCCCATCGCCGTCAAAGCGTTGTTCGCCGGCGTCGAGCGTAGTTTTGGCAGAACTCGACCTGTTGTTCAACAACGCCGGGACCGGCGCGCCCGCCATTCCTTTGGACGAGCTGACCTACGAACAATGGCAAGCGGTCGTGAACGTCAACCTGACCGGCGCGTTCCTCTGCGCGCAGGGGGCGATTCGGTTGATGAAGCGCCAGAGCCCGCGCGGCGGGCGCATCATCAACAACGGTTCGATTTCCGCCCATGCGCCGCGCCCCTTCAGCGCCCCCTACACCGCCACCAAGCACGCGATCACCGGCCTGACCAAGTCGATCGCGCTCGACGGTCGCGCCTTCGACATCGCCTGCGGGCAGATCGACATCGGCAACGCGCTGACGGAAATGGCGCGCCCGATGACGCAGGGAGTGCCGCAAGCGGATGGGCGCATCGCCATCGAGCCGACGATCGACCCAACCGAGGTCGGCGCCGCGATCGTCCACATGGCGAATCTGCCGCTCTCCTCGAATATTCTGTCGATGACCTTAATGGCGACCAAGATGCCCTTCGTCGGGCGGGGGTGATCGGCGGTGCGGTTCAGTTCGGCGCAGCGAGCAGCGGCTCGAGGGGCCGGGCGATCGCCCCGTGGGCGAGGTCGCGGTCGAACATCGCCAATCCGGCCTCTTCGTTGCCGTTGGGATGGACAAGGATGATCGATCCCTCGCCCGGGCGTTGACCGAGCGCCAGCCAGGCGTCCGCGCCGAGCGAAATCAGGTGATGGCGGCGCACCGCCTGCATCAGCGGCGCGCTGGAGACGAGGCCGGGAAAGCGGAAGAACAGCGACGGCGTCTGACCGTTGGCGATGAGCAGGCGTTCGGTGTCGAGAATTTCGGCGTCCGGGTCGACGCCGGCGGTGAGCAGGAAATTGCGGTCGTTGGGTTCGCCGCGCCGATAGGGATGATGATAGGTGTGATCGACCCAGAGGATGTCGAGCGCGCCGGCCGCCTGTCGGTCGAGGAGCCAGCGATAGTCCGCGAAATGATGAATGAGCCAGAGGCCGGAGATCGACAGCGCCACCGGAGTGTGCGGCCCTAGCGCGGCGAGCTTGTCGAAAAACGATCGGTCGAGCGGGCGTCGGCTGGGACAAAGATCGCCGGTGACGAAGGCGCCCGGCCCGGCGCCGTGGGTGAGGCCGGCGTTTTGCAAAAATCCGCGATGAATGAGGCCCGGGGCTTCAGCCGACTGCGCCAACGCACGCGACATTCGGCTATTGGCGACCGCGCCGTCGTCCGTCTCATCGCAGGTCCAGCAGGCGGCGCGCTCCAACCGGGTCGACAGCGTCTGCGGATCGGCGAGGAGTAGGATCGGCGTCCCGGCGACGGTCATCGCGCGTATCGCAACGCTCTCTCGGCCGTCGGCGGCGCGGCAGGTTCGTAGGACCGATCGGTAATCCTCGACCGTGTCCTCGCTCATGAGCCGCGCCGGCGGCGCAAGCCCGTAGAGGCAAGGGGCCCCGCCATCCTCGGCGGCGCGCGCGCCGCGCCCGACGACGAGAGCAAGAAAAGCGAATGCGACCAAATGCCGGCGAGCCATAGGCAAGCGGGAACTCCCTCGGGCGCGGCGCGCGCCCGTCCGTGATCCGCAGCTGTCCTATCAGAGCTTTGGGCGCCGGTTTGTGACCATTTCGCGGCGCCCAATGCGATTCCGGCCGACAGGGCTGGAACGTCACGATCGGCTGGCGCATATTGCTTCGTTGTCGAGGGCGCGCCCTGAAACAACGAGCGCGCGCGGGAGGGTTGACGATGAGCGTGATCGTTTTGTTGATCGCCTTGGCGGGCGCTCCGCCCGCCGTCGATCTCGCATCCATATGCCGAAGCGCGGGAACGGCTGCGCTTCCCGAGGACAAAGCGGCGGCCTACGACAGCTGCGTGCGCGATGAACAGGCCGCACTCGATCGCTTGCGTGCGAAGTGGGCGCACTATTCGGCCGCCGCGCAAACGGCCTGCGCGGGCAGCGACGGCATCACGTTGAGTTACGTCGAGTTGCTGACCTGCCTGGAGATGCAGCCGGGCGGCAGCCTCAGCCTGCAGGGGAGCGACGCCAACGCCCCGACGGGCGTCGCCCCGCTCGGGCGCTCGCCCAGACCGAAGCCGTGAGCGCATGGGGGCTTTCGCCATCGGCCTTGCATCGCGACGGCGCGCCGTAGATTGCCGGAGTCGCATAGCATGACGATCGGCGGCCCTTGCACGGCGGGAATATCTGACTAAAGTCAGAGAATGGATCGCAATCAAGTTCAGCAAGTCCGTCGCTTCAACCGCCTCGTCACCCAGCGCATCGGCGCGCTCGACGACAGCTATTTGCGTCGCGGCCGGCCGCTTGGCGAAGCGCGGCTCATTTTCGAAACGGGAGCCTTTGGCGCCGAAGTGCGCGCGCTGCGCGCCGCGCTTGGCCTGGACTCGGGTTATCTCAGCCGAATGTTGCGGTCCCTGACGGCGCAGGGCCTTATCGAAGTCCGCAGGCAGGCTGGAGACGCCCGTCTGCGGCGCGTCAGCCTGACCAAGAGAGGACAAGCCGAGTTTGCGGCCTACGATCAACTGTCCGACGAACTCGCGCAGTCGATGTTGGCGCCGCTCGCTGGGCCTGAGCGCGAGCGCCTCGTGGCGGCCATGGCCGAAATCGAGCGATTGATGCGGGCGGTCGCCGTCGAAGTGCGGCTCGCGGCGCCTGGCTCGCCTGAGGCGCGTTTTTGCCTGAGCGAATATTTCGCCGAGCTTGCGCGGCGCTTCGAGGCGGGCTTCGATCCAACCAAGGGTCCGCCGACGCGCGAGGAGGACATGGCGCCCCCGACGGGCCATTTCTTCGTCGCCTGGTTGGACGGGCGCCCCGTCGGATGCGGCGGGCTGGTCCGCATCGACGCGACGACCGGCGAGATCAAGCGCATGTGGACCGCGCCCGCGACGCGCGGAATCGGCGTCGCGCGCCGGATCATCGCGACGATCGAGGCGACGGCGCGAGGCGCGGGCATGAAAACGTTGCGCCTCGACACAAACCGGGCGCTCAAGGAAGCCCACGCGCTTTACCGCAAGCTCGGCTTCCAGGAGATCGCCCGGTTCAACGACAATCCCTACGCCCATCATTGGTTTCAGAGACGATTGTAGCGCGATCCAGGGCGGAATTTCACCGCCTTGCGAAGTTGACTTCATTCGTCGCTCGTCCGCGCCCGCCTTGCTTAGTCGCGTCAATCTCTCTATGGACCGGACCAACTGGTCCCGCCGAGACGTTTTTTCATGCCCAACCCGCTGCCCCCGCACCTCCGGCGTCTTGAGGCGGAAGCAATTCACATAATGCGCGAGGTTGTCGCTGAATTTAGCCGTCCGGTTATGCTATATTCGATCGGCAAGGATTCCAGCGCGATGCTGCATGTCGCGATGAAGGCCTTCTATCCCGCGCCGCTGCCCTTTCCGCTGCTGCATATCGACACGACCTGGAAGTTCCACGAGATGATCGCGTTCCGTGACGAGACGGCGCGCCGTCTCGGGCTCGATCTGCGCGTCCATATCAACGAAGAGGGCCTCGCGCGCGGCGTTTCCCCGGTCGCCTCGGGCAGCCAGGTCCATACCCAGGTGATGAAGACCGAGGCGCTGCGACAGGCTCTCGACCGAGGCGGCTTCGACGCCGCTTTCGGCGGCGCGCGGCGCGACGAGGAGAAGAGCCGCGCCAAGGAGCGCGTCTTCTCCCATCGCTCGGCGACGCACGGCTGGGATCCGCGCAATCAGCGGCCGGAGCTCTGGCGCCTTTACAACACCCGCATTCGCGAGGGCGAATCGATGCGGGTCTTTCCGCTGTCGAACTGGACCGAGCTCGACGTCTGGGAATACGTTCGCGCCGAAGCAATCCCCGTCGTGCCCCTGTATTTCGCCAAAGAGCGCCCCGTCGTCGAGCGCGACGGGACGCTGATCATGATCGACGACAGCCGTCTGCCGTTGCGCCCCGGCGAGGCGCCTCAAATGCGCCGCGTGCGCTTCCGCACGCTCGGTTGCTATCCTCTGACCGGGGCAATCGAGTCGGACGCCGACACGCTTGATGCGATCATCGCGGAAATGCGCGCCGCGACCACTTCCGAGCGCCAGGGCCGGCTGATCGATTCCGACGAGTCGGCCTCGATGGAAAAGAAGAAACGCGAGGGGTATTTCTGATGACCGCTCCGTTGCGCGAAGACGCTCCCCCCACGCTGCGTCTGTTGACCTGCGGCTCCGTCGACGACGGCAAGTCCACGCTGATCGGCCGTTTGCTCTATGAACAGAAGCTGATCCTCGACGATCAGCTTTCGGCGCTCGAGCGCGATTCGAAAAAGCACGGAACGGTTGGGGCGGACATTGATTTCGCGCTGCTTGTCGACGGCCTCGAGGCCGAGCGCGAACAGGGCATCACCATCGACGTCGCCTACCGCTATTTCGCCACGCCGCGGCGTTCCTTCATTGTCGCCGATACGCCCGGTCACGAACAATACACGCGCAATATGGCGACCGGGGCCTCGAACGCCGATCTGGCGATTCTGCTGGTCGACGCGCGCAAAGGGCTGTTGAGCCAAACCCATCGCCACGCGATCATCGCTTCGCTGCTTGGCATTCGTCACGTCGTGCTGGCGGTCAACAAGATCGACCTCGTCGACTACGACGAAGCAACCTACCGGCGCATCGCCGCAGCGTTCGCGGACTTCGCCAAATCGCTCGGTTTTCGCTCGCTGGTCACGATTCCCGTCTCGGCCCGCTACGGCGACAACATTTCCGCCGAGATCCCCACGCACGCCATGGCACGATGGGCCCGTTCTCATTGAACATCTCGAACGCGTCGAAGTCGAGGAGGACCGCCGGCAAGCTCCATTCCGCATGCCGGTGCAATGGGTCAATCGGCCGCACTTGGATTTTCGCGGTTTCGCCGGAACGATCGTCAGCGGCGTCATCCGTCGCGGCGACGCCGTGGTCGTGGCCGCCTCCGGTCGGCAGAGCGCGGTGACGAAAATTCTGATCGCCGGTCGCGAGGCCGAGGCGGCGGCGGCGGGCGAGGCCGTCACGCTGACGCTCGCCGACGAAATCGACATCGCGCGCGGCGACGTGCTGGCGCACCCCGACGCCCGCCCCGAGGTCGCCGATCAGTTCACCGCGCATCTCATCTGGATGAGCCACGACCCGCTGCTGCCCGGCCGCTCCTACCTGTTGAAAATCGGCGCCCGGACGACGCCCGCCGCGGTGACCGAACTCAAGCACCGCGTCGACGTCGACAACCTCGACAAGCTCGCCTCCAAGACGCTGGCCCTAAATGAAGTCGGCCTCGCCAATATCGCGACCACCATGCCGGTCGCCTACGACCCCTATGCGGAGAACCGCGACACCGGCGCCTTCATCCTCATCGACCGCCTGACCAACGAAACCGCGGCGGCGGGCATGATCGCGCACGGCCTTCGGCGCGCCACCAACGTTCACCGCCAGGGCCTGACAGTGACGCGCGAGGCCCATGCCGCGCTCAAGCACCAGCGCCCGGCGATCCTCTGGTTCACCGGCCTTTCCGGCGCCGGCAAATCGACCATCGCCAATCTCGTCGAGTCGACGCTGATCGCGCGCGGCGTCCACACCGCCCTGCTCGACGGCGACAACGTCCGCCATGGCCTCAACAAGGATCTCGGCTTCACCGCCGCCGACCGCGTCGAGAACATCCGCCGCATCGCCGAAGTCGCGCGGCTGATGACCGACGCCGGGCTGATCGTCCTTGCCTCGTTCATTTCGCCGTTTCGCGCCGAGCGGCGGCTCGCGCGCGAAATTGCCGCACCCGGCGAGTTCATGGAAGTCTTCGTCGATGCGCCGCTGGAGACGGTGATCGCGCGCGACCCAAAAGGCCTCTATAAACGCGCGCTGGCCGGGCAAATCAAAAACTTTACCGGCGTCGATCAGCCCTACGAAGCGCCGGAGGCGGCCGAAATCGTGCTCCACACCGCCGATTCCGCCCCCGAGGCGCTTGCCGCCCGCGTCGTCGCCGAGTTGGAGGCGCGCGGCCATATCGATCGCCTCTAGTCCGTCCATCGCCGGGCATTGCGCCCAAGACAAAAACGCGCTTCGATGGGGCACGCTAAACGGAGGGCGGCGGCGGATCGCGCGACGCGGTCGTCACGCGCGCCTGAAGTGAGCGCTTGTCAGGGGGAGTTTGAATGAAAGCCATCGCCTTCGCCAGCCTTGGGTTGGCCGCTTTGCTCTTGGGTTCGACCGCTGCGTCGGCCAAGACGCTCGTCTATTGTTCCGAAGGCAGCCCGGAGAATTTCCAACCTGCGCTCAACACCACCGGCACGAGCTTCGACGCAGCGCGGCCGGTGTACAATCGCCTCACCGAATTCAAGCGCGGCACGACCGAGGTGGTGCCCGGCCTGGCGGAAAGCTGGGACATCGCCGACGGCGGCAAGACCATCACCTTCCATCTGCGCAAGGGCGTGAAATTTCATTCGGTGAAAGACTTCAAGCCGACGCGTGACTTCGACGCCGACGACGTGCTGTTCTCGTTTGACCGCCAATGGAAGTCCGACAATCCCTACGCGAAAATTTCGGGCGGCAAGTACGACTATTTCAACGATATGGACATGCCCTCGCTGCTCGATACGATCGAAAAGAAGGACGATTACACCGTCGTCTTCAAGCTGAAAACGCCGAACGTCGCCATTCTCGCCAATCTGGCAATGGACTTCGCCTCGATCGCCTCGGCCGAATACGCCGATTTTCTCTTGAAAAAGGGAACGCCGGAGCAATTCGACCAGGTTCCCGTCGGCACCGGGCCGTTCTCGTTCGTCGCCTACCAGAAGGATTCGGTTATCCGTTACAAGGCCAACCCGGATTATTACGGCGAGAAGGCGCTGGTCGACGACCTCATCTTCGCCATCACGCCCGACGCGACGGCGCGCTACGCCAAGTTGAAGGCGGGCGAATGCCACGTCAACGCCTATCCGCGCCCGGCCGACCTCCCGGAAATGCAGAAGGATCCCTCGCTCAAGGTCATTAGCGCCTCCGGCCTCAATGTCGCGTATTGGGCGTTCAACGTCACCAAGCCGCCGCTCGACAAGAAGGAAGTGCGCCAGGCGCTCAGCATGGCGATCGACCGCGACGCGATCATCAAGGACGTCTATCTCGGCGCCGGCGAGAAGGCCAAGACGCTGATCCCGCGGACCATGTGGTCCTACGACGACGCCATCGTCGACTACCCCTACGATCCCGAGAAGGCCAAGGCGATGCTGGCGGCCGCCGGGGTGACGACGCCGCTCGACATCGATCTGTGGTACCAACCGGTGCAGCGCCCCTATAATCCCAACGGCAAACGCATCGGCGAGATGATGCAGGCCGACCTCGCCAAGATCGGCGTCAACGCCAAACTCGTCACGTTCGAATGGGGCGAATATCGCAAGCGCCTGCAGAACGCCGAGGACATGACGGGGCAGATGGGCTGGACGGGCGACAATGGCGACCCCGACAACTTCTTCTTCCTGCTGGGCTGCCAGGACGGCGTGCCGGCCGGCAACAACATCCCGAAGTGGTGCAACGCCGAGTTCAACGACCTGCTCGTCAAAGCGCGGGTGATTCCGGATCAGGTCGCGCGCGCGAAACTCTACACGCGTATGCAGGAGATCGAGCACGACGAAGAACCAGAGTTGCTCCTTGCGCATTCCACTGTGTTCGAGGCGATGCGCGCCAACGTGACGGGCTACCTGCAAAGCCCGCTCGGCACGCACATGTTCCAAGGCGTCGACATCAAGTAAGCTGGGGCCGGGCCTCGCGCGCAAAGACGCGAGGCCCGCATTTTTTTTGGACGGCCCATGCTGAATTATTTTCTCCGTCGCCTCGCGCTAACCATCCCGACGTTCTTCGCGTTGATGTTCGTGACCTTCGTCGCGATCCGCCTGGTGCCGGGCGATCCCGTGGAAGTGCGGGTGGGCGAGCACGGCATTTCGCCTGAGCGGCTCGCCTATTTCCGTCACGAATTGGGACTTGATCTGCCGGTCTGGCGGCAGTTTCTCGATTACGCCTGGCGGATCCTCCATGGCGATTTCGGCGTGTCTCTGGCGACGCAACAGAAGGTGCTCACCGAATTTCTCACCCTGTTCCCCGCGACGATCGAGTTGTCGGTCTGCGCGATGATGTTCGCGGTTCTCGTCGGCGTTCCCGCCGGCGCGGTCGCCGCGGTCAAGGAGGTGGTGCGCGCGTTCAACGGCGAAATCGTCAAGCTCGCGGAGGGCGACGCGCACATCATCGGCGAGCTCGCGCATGGCCGGCGCTACCTCGACGGCGCGATCCTTATCGACAGCGAAGAAACCTGTATTGCCGAGCGGCGCAAGCTGGGGTTCGCCGGCGTGGTCTCGATCGCCATCGCGATCACTGCGAAGGGCGAGTTGGCGGGCGATCCCGACGTGCTGTTCGCCGGTCTGCCGCAGGCGACCCGCGAGGGCGCGGGCGTCGACGCGTTGATCGACGCGGCGATTTTCGAGACATTTGAGAGCCTGCCGCGGCAAAACGGCGCGATCCCGATTTCGTCTCCGGGGCGGTTGAACGTTCCGTCCGCGCCGCCGTCAACGACGTCTGGGGCAAGAAGCCGACGGTGCATGTGCTGGTGGTGGAGGTGTGATCGGCAGTAGGCAGTAGGATGGCCATAGGGATGAGGCCTGCGCGTCGCGCTGGACAGGGCGGACCTGCCCCTCTAAGCGCACTTCCTACGGCCTACTGCCTACTGCCCACTGCCTCCCTTCTCATAGACAACCCGCCTAAAACTCGTTCCAGTTGTCGTCGCTCGCTGCCGCGGCGCGGCCGCCGCCGGCGACGACGCGCTTGGCCGCGTTGCGCGGCCGAGGTTATGTCGG
>CAVWKL010000254.1:0-14777 GCA_963755075.1 uncultured Alphaproteobacteria bacterium | reverse complement strand
GGCGCGAAGCGCGCGCGCAATGCGGCGAGGTCGTCGGCGTTCCGCGATTTCAGGTATTGTCCCCAGCGGGCGACGAACTTGTCGCGGTTCAGATCTCCGAGCGCTTTGCGCCGCGCTTCCGCGACCGGGTCGCAGTTCGCCGAGGATCCTTCGATGTGGACGACCCGCGATTCCGGGCAAAACAGAATCCTGCGGCCGAATGCTTGAATCTTGAGACAAAGGTCCGTGTCCTCGTAATAGTCCGGCTCGTAGGCGAGGTCGAACCCGCCGGCCTCGTTGAACACGTCGCGGCGAACCAACAGCGCCGCGGCTGAAATATAATCAACGAATTTTGGCCTCGAGGCTTCCGCGGAAGGCTGCTCGTCGCCGCGGCCCAATCGAATGGGATAGCCCCCCCGGTCGATCATGCCGCCCGCTTCCTGAACGGTCCCGTCGGGAAAGAAGAAGAGCGGACCCGTTGCGCCGATCCGCCGGTCCGCTGCGAGCGGGGCGACCAGCGCCGCGAGCCATCCCGGCTGAACAAAGGCGTCATTGTTCAGCATGCAGAGATAGCGTCCGCGCGACGCTTCAGCCCCGATGTTGTTCGCCTCGCCGAAAAAACGGTTGCATCCCAAATCGAGCAACCGGACCCCGGGGCCGAGATTGGACAATTTTGCGATATCGTCGCGCGAGCTGCCATTGTCCACGACCACGATTTCATATTTGTGACCCTCGGTGTTCGCCCAGATTTGACGAATGCACTCCCGGGTCATGGCGGCGGCGTTCCAGTTCACAACCAAAATGGACACGTCTGGGTCGTCCGAGGAGCACCAGCGGTTGGCGTTCGCCAAGGCCTGTGTTGGCTCAATGGCGTTGGCGCCGGGAAAACTTGGCGGGCCCCTTCCCTTCTTCGTTACGACAGACGTGCCCTCGGCCATACTAGCGGCGTCGATCATGGTCTGGAACGTATCGGCCCATTTTCGCGGTTGGAATTCCCGCGCAATGCGCGCCTCGGCTTGCTCGCGTTCTTCGGGCCGTTCGATCGCGCGAAGGAAGAGACCGACCGCCTCGTCGAAGCGGTTCGGATCGAAATACCAGATCAAATCGCCCGCATGTTCGCGAACGACCGGCAAGTTCGACGATAGGCAGAGCTTGCCGTATTGCAGGCTCTCGGCGACGGGCAGGCCATAGCCTTCGCTGACCGACGGAAAAGCGGTGAAAAGAGAGGCCTTATAGAGGCCGGCCACATGCGCGTCGGAAAGACCTTGCAGAATGATGATCTTCCTGTTGGCGAAGAGAGCGGATAGGGCCGGATCGGCCTCGGCGAGGCCGATATCGTCACGGCCGGCGAGGACCAACTGGGGGAGGCGATCCAATCCAACGCGCTGGGTCAATTCTTTCCAAATGCGGCACAGGAGCGTTTGGTTTTTTCGCGCGTCGATCGTGCCGACCGACAGAACGAAAGCATCGACATCGACCGCGGCGGTCTGGGCGCAATTGGCGATATCGGACCGGGAGAGGGCCCCCTCCGTTGCGCGATGACCGTACGCTATAACAATGATCTGCGCTTTGACGACCTGCCCCGACAGGAACGCCCATCGAATGATCTGTTCTTTGACGATCGTATTCGAGACATAGACAAATTTCGCGGTGTTGAGCGTCGTCGCGAGCCAAGCAGAAAATAACTTGGAGTTCGCCTCCCCGACCAGCTCTACGTTTTCGAGGGGGATTATGTCAAAGACGAGAACGCTGAACTCGATGTTCCGATCGGCGAGGCGTTGGAAGAGGTCGACGAAGGTGGGCGTCCAGACCAGGCCCGTGAAGAAGACATGGTCGCCGGATTGGGGCGAGCCCGCATCGGCAGAAGGCGGAACTCCGGCGTCGGCCGTCGCCTCGTCGATCGAGCGCCCGGTCTTTTCGGCGAGAAATTTCATCCTTCCGGCGTCGGACATTGCGACGAGACCGGAGGAACTCCGGCCAAGGATACAGGGCAGAACCGGTGTTTCTCCCGGGCGCCGCCGCGACGCGAAGAACAGCTCGGTCGAAACCCTGCCGACGCCGGTCAGCTGCGAATGCGCCTCGAGCCAGCCAAGCGTGTCGCCGATGTAGTACCAATAGCGCGGCGTCCGTTTGCTCGCGCCTCGCGGCCCGAAGGCGTTGAGCATGCCGAGCGACCAGCGTTCGAAGCCGCCAGACCGTCGCAGGCGCGGCCCTGGATTCTTGCCGGAATGGTCGACCTCCCGATCGATCCCCTCCGGCGCGGGGGGGAGCGCTCTTCCCTCGCCGCGTCCGTGCAGCTCGTAATGAACCAGCGCGTTCATGCCGGCGGCGGCGACGTCGGGGTTTTGGTCGAGATAGCCCCGCGTCGAGAAGAACGGGCCGGGATTGCGGCCCTCAGAACCGCCGTGCAAGAGGTAGTGGAGGGCGGGCGCCATGCCCGCCGCCGCCACGTCGGGGTTGGCCTCGAGATAGAAATCGGAGTCGAAAAAGGCGGAGGCGCGGATGGCCTCGTAAGCCTCCGGCACGGCCGAAGCCGGCAAACGAGGGCGCGCTCTGGCCTTGCGAAACCGCAGAAACCCTCGCTTCGGCTCGCCGCGCTTCAATGAAGCGTAACGGTCCGACAGACCGGCGATCGTCTTGCCGGCCTGCGCGATCTCTGCGTTCTTCTCGGCGAGCGACGCCTCGGCCAGGCGCAGGCGCGCAGCGAGCGCGTCGGCGTCCTCTTTCGTTTGCGTCCGGTCGCCCTCCAATTGCACGCCCTGCGCGTCCTTCTCGGCGAGCGAAGCTTCGGCCAGCCGCAAGCGCGCGGCGAGCGCGTCGGCGTTCTCTTCTGCTTGCCTCCGATCCCCCTCCAGCCGCGCGATCCGCCCATCCTTTTCCGCCAGCAAAGCCTCGGCCAGCCGCAGACCCGCAGCGAGCCCGTCCAAGTTCGCTTTCGCCTGCGAAAGGTCGCCCTCCAATTGCCCGATCCGCCCATCCTTCTCGGCGCGCGAAACCTCGGCCAGCCGCAGACGCGCGGCAAGGGCGTCCGCGGTCGCTTTCGTCTGCGAAAGGTCGCCCTGCAATTGGGCAATGCGGGCATCTTTCTCGGCCAGCGAGCCTTCGCCCTGCCGCAGGCGCGCCGCCAGCGCCTCGACGTTTTCCTTCGCCTGGGCGCGATCCGCCTCCCCTTGCGCGATTTGGGCCTCCCCACGGGCGACCTCGTCTTCGACTTGCCGCAGGCGAGCGGCGAGTTCGAAGTTTCTGACGCTTTCGCCGGCCGCCGTCATCCAGCGCGCGCCGAAATAGGAAAACCGCTCGCGCGCCGCCGCGACGTCCATCTCGCGCGTCAGCGCGCAAAGCTCCGTCACCGCGGCGGGCGCTTCGGCGCCGACGGCGACGACGCCGAGACCATGGCAATGCAGGAATTCGAAGTTGGGCAGCTCCCGCTTCAATTCGCCGAAGAATCGCCAGACGCCGAAATCGTCGCGACGAACGTTCGTGTCGTGGAACAACGCGACGGCGCGTTCCGAGAGCTTCGGCCGCCAAGTCTCGAAATCATGACGCACCGCCTCATAGGCGTGGCAGCCGTCGATATGCAGCAGGTCGATCGTTCCGTCGGCGAAGGAACCCAGCGCCTCGTCGAAACTCTTTCGCAACAGTTCGGAGAACGAGGCATAGCGGTGGTCGTGAAAGTCTTTCAGTTCGTTGTAGATTTCGTCGCCGTAGAATCCCGCCTGGGCGTCGCCCACCCAAGTGTCCACGCCGTAGCAGCGGGTCTCGAGCCGCAATCGCGCCACCGCTTCACAAAACGCGGCGTAGGAGACGCCGTAATGGACGCCCAGTTCGACGAACAGTCGGGGCTTGCACGCGGCAATGAGCCAAAAGGCGAAGGGAACGTGGCCCCACCACGCGCTCGGCTTACCCAATCGTTCCGGCGTCCAGAAGATCGGATCGAGATCCGCGGTCAGCAGCGAATCGAGATTGGCGACGCGCACGATCGCTCTTCCTTTCGGCGACGGGTTCAACGCAAGCTTTGGCGAGCGTCGGCGCGACGTTGGCCCTCGACCTGCGGATACTCGATACGGAATCGCCAAGTCAATCACGACCTCGCCCCGCCCCTCCCTTTTGCCAGGCTCAAAATGAGGTCGGCGCGCGAGCGTCGGTATTTTCCGACCCGCCCCAGCCTCGATGTCAGCGTCCGCCGCGCCGCCCGCCGGCCGAAGGCGGCTGCGACACGACATCGCAGCCCACGGTCGCGGCAAAAAGCGGCGCCCGACCGCGGGGTTGCGCGATGCCTTTCCCATCGCTGCGGCGGCAGTTCCTGGCGAAATCGCTTCGGGCGCGCTAAAGCCGCGAGCGTCACAAGCCGAACGGATACGCCTTCGACCTCCCGTCCTGCTTGCTCCCATCCCAGCGCCCGACCGGCCGCCGAAAAGAGACGTCAATGCCAAACGCCGAGGAGACAAGCGATCTCGAGAGCGGCCGGACGATCGATCCTTGCTGCCAGCGCGACGGTCCGGCGCCGGCGCTCGCTGCGGACACGATCGAAAAGCTCAGCATCCTCGAAGTCGGCGGCAACGTCCTGTTCAAATCGACTTACCCCAATCAGACGGAGTTGATTTGGGCGGGCGGTCGCCCGCCCAGTTCGATGGCCGACGCGACGGCGACGCCCGAAGTCATGCTGCGGGTTCTGCGCGACCTCAACGCGGGGCGCTACGACGTAGTGGTCGCCTATCCGCCGCTTTACTCGCCGGCCCACCCTCGCCAATGGGGTCGGTCCTTTTTTTATCGACCTTGGCGTCCATGGTCGGCGCTGACGCGCGGCTGGGGAACGTCGTATCTGCGTTTTGGATCGTCCGCGACGCCGTTGGTCGTCGTCGATTTTGAAGACGGGCCGAGCATAGGCTCGCCAATGGCGGCGCTGCTGGACCGCGCCAAGCTCGCATTCAAGCGCGAGTTGCCGACCGACCGATGGCGCTTGCTGTCCGGCGTCGCTCATGCCTACCTGCCAACGCCGAGAGTTCGCCACAGCGCCACATGGGCGCGTCGGCTCGCCAGATCCGCCCGATCAACTTGCCGATCCGTTATGCGGAGGAGGAGTTCGCCTCGAACGCATTTCCAGACAAGACAACCGACGTTTTCTTCGCCGGCGCCGTCGCCCTCAATTCGACTTTGCGCGTCGACGGCCGCGCCGAGTTGGAGCGGATGCGCGATCTCGGCCTCGCCATCGACTGTCCGGATCAGCGGCTGCCGTTTCGAGAGTTTTGCGCCCGGATGTCGCACGCTTGGCTCACGTGGTCGCCCGAAGGACTCGGGTGGCAATGTTTTCGGCACGCCGAAGCTTGTCTCCTCCATAGCGTCCCGGTGATCAACTATCCGACCATAGTGCGCGCCACGCCGCTCGAGGAGGGGATGCACGCGTTCTATTACCCGCCTGAGCCCGGCGGACTCACGCAAACGATCCTCCGCGCCTTGGCGGACAAGCAGCGATTGAAGCGAATGGCGTGTTCCGCGCGCGCCTACGCGGCGGCGCATTTCACCATCAAGGCGTGCTGCGATTATATCTTGGCCGCAGCCCTCGAGGATGCCTCGTGACGCCCCGACCCAGCCGCGCGAGGCTCGCCGCAATGCAAACGTCAAAAGCCCCCGCCGAAACGGAGGCTCCTTATCGGCAATCGTGAGCTGGGAGCGCCGGCGGCGAAAAAGGCGCGCCGCCGGCGGGGCGAGAAAAGCTCTTCATCCGTCAGTCGCAGACGTTGATCGCGCGCCGCCCGAGGTAATTGCCCCAGCGGTCGTAGGCCGGACGAAACGCGACGCACGAGTCGCCGTCGTATTCCGAGGCGGCGGCCCCTAGCAGGCCCAGGCCGAGGCCGACGCCGAAGCCCGGGCCAAAGCCGTGATGATGGAACGGATGCGGCCAGATCATCTTGGCCGAGGCCGGGGTCGCCGAGGCGGCGAGGCCGATGCCGAGCGTGAGCGCGGCCAGGGAGAGAACGATCGACGTCTTGAGCGATGCACGCATGGAAATTCTCCTTCATGGGTTGTCGGCGGGCCGGGATGGCGCGTCGCTTTGCTCGATCGGCGCGGTGAAGGTTGCGCCGACCTCACATGCGTTCGTCGCCTCGAGACGCCGGGAGGTTCACGAAGCGGGCGAAATATTTTGGTTCGGCCGATCTCGCCGTCCCGCTCGCGCCTGGCGGTCGCCGAGAGGGGGCTTGCGCGCGAGCGTTGAACCTCTCAGGCTGCCGGCGCGACCAACCAGCGAGGTTCGATTTCGACCATGGCGGCGCAGTCGGACAGCGATCTCATCGCGCGCATCCGCGCCGGCGATCAACTCGCGTTGCAAACGCTGTACGGGCGCCACCACGTCAAGGTTTTCCGGTTCGCCCTGCGCCTCCTGCGCAACGAGCCGTCGGCGGAGGATGTCGTGAGTGAGGTTTTCATCGACGTGTGGCGCAATGGGGCCCATTTCGAGGGGCGATCGGAAGCCTCGACCTGGTTGCTGGCGATCGCACGCAACAAGGCCTTTTCGATTCTGCGCCGCAGGAAAGACGACGAACTCGACGAGGAATCGGCGGCGGCGATCGAGGACCAGGCCGACGGTCCCGAGGTGACCTTACAGAAAAAGTCCAAGGGCGAGCTGCTGCGCGCCTGCCTTGCGGCGCTGAGCCCTCGGCACCGCGAGGTCATCGATCTCGTCTATTACCACGACAAGTCGATCGAGGAGGTGGCGCTGATCGTCGGCGCGCCCGAAGGCACGGTGAAGACGCGGATGTTCCATGCGCGAAAGCGGCTCTCGGAGCTGGCGAAAGCCGCCGGCGTTGACAGGGGATGGCCATGACGACGGACAGAGGCGAAGACGTCGATGCGATCGAGGCGTTGCTGCCGTGGTACGCGGCGGGGACGCTGGACGCTCAAAGCGCCAAACGCGTTGAGGAGGCGCTGGCGCGCCGCCCGGACCTGCAGGCCAGTCTCGACCTCGTTGGTCAGGATCGCGACGAGACGATCGGGCTCAACGAATCCCTCGGGGCGCCCAGTCCCACCGCCTGGGCGCGGGTGCTGGCGGCGGCTCAGGCGGAGCCGCGCCGGTCCGGTCTCATGGCGCGCTTGGCGGGGCTCGTCGGCCTCGGGGCCGAGCCCAAGCCGACGCGTCTGGCCTGGGCCGGCGCGGCGGCGGCGCTCGTCATCGTCTTGCAGGCGGCGGCGATCCTCGCCCTGCTGCCTGCCGCCAAGGAACCGGGCTATCGCACCGCGTCCGAAGTCGCTGCGGCGGTCGGCGGCGCCAATGTGTTTGTCTCCTTCGCGCCGGAAGCGCGCCTCGATCAGGTCGGCGCCTGGCTGCAGGAGCATCACGCCACCATCGTCGAAGGGCCGCGCGGCGGCCTCTACCGCGTGCGCGTCAGCGACAAGAGCCTGACGAAAGACCAAATTTCGGCCCTCATCGCCGAACTCGGCGCGACGCCGCTGGTGCGCATGGTTCTTCCCGCGGCGGGTCCCTAGCAGGCCGGCGAAGTCGGCTCGCGACAGCCTCCGAGGACGGCTTCGGCGCCCTTGCGACGGGGGAACTCGATTCGTTTGCGGACGCCTCGGCCGACGGCGCAGCCGCCACGCCGGCCATTTCAAAGATTGGGATCCTCGTCCGACCCTTCGTGAAGTCGGAGCGCCGCGGCGATCGCCTGCGCCTCCGACCACAGGCGGCGCGTCAGCGCGCCGGCGTCCGCTTCGCGCGCCAACGCCCCCGCCTCGCCCGACCACAGCGGCGAGAAGTCGCCGCCTCCCGCCTTCTCCTGCGCGGCGCGCAAGGGGGCGACCGCTCCCGCCGCCAGCGGGAAAGGCGGCGCAAGCGGGCTCATCGGCCCGAGTTCCCGCATCAGCCGCGTCATCAGCCCGCGCGCCGGCCGGCCGGTGTAGAGATTCGTCAGGCGCGTGGAATTGTCGGCCGCCCGCGCCAGCGCGGCGCGATGTGGGCCGGATATCGTCGCCTGGGGCGAGCGCAGATACGCGGTGCCGATTTGGACCGCCGCCGCGCCAAGCGCGAAAGCGGCGGCGATCCCCCGGCCGTCGGCGATGGCGCCCGCCGCGATCACCGGCTTGCCGACCGCGTCGACGACTTGCGGCAGCAGGGCGAAGAGACCGGGCTGGGCGTCGACGTCGGTCGACAGGAACATCCCACGATGCCCGCCCGCCTCGCGTCCTTGCGCCACGATCGCGTCGACGCCGCGCGCCTCCAACCAACGCGCCTCGGCGACCGTGGTGGCGCTGGAGAGAATCAGCCCGCCCGCCCGCCTGACGCGCTCCAGCAGCGCCTCCTCCGGCAAGCCGAAATGGAAGCTGACGACGGCCGGCCTCGCCTCTTCGACGACCGCGCACATCGCCGCGTCAAACGGGCGCCTGCCGGGACCGGACGCGGCTGAGGCGGGATCGAGCCCCATCTCGACGTAGTAGGGTTCGAGCGCGGCAACCCAGCGCGCCTGCGTCGGCGGGTCGGCGACGGGAGGCGCGTGACAGAAGAAATTGACCGCGAACGGCGCCGCCGTGCGCGAACGGACTTCCGCAATTTGGGCGCGCAGCTCGACCGGCGTCAGCATCGCGCCCGGCAGCGAGCCGAGCCCGCCCGCCTCGCAGACAGCGATCGCCAGCGCCGCGCCTTGCGCGCCAGCCATCGGCGCCTGGACGATCGGCAGCCGCGACGGAGGGATCATCGACATCTTTCCTTTCGGATGCGCCAACGCGCGGAAATGAAATCGCTTTCGTCGCCGCGACGCCCGCAGTGGCCGTTCGCGCTTGCGCGGCGCGCGCGTTTCGCCCCATTGTGGCCATTAAGCGTTGGTTAACCCTCGCGCGCGTTTGCGACAAGGCCAGACGACGCGGCAACGACTCGGTAAGGTTGATTCAACCTTTCATTAATAAACTGAACCCTAAGGCTCGATCGAAGCGGCGCTCGGCCGCCGGGCAGGATTTGGAGTTTGCGATGTTTGCTGCGACCCTTCCGCGCACTTTTGCTCTCTTGGCGGCGTTGGCCGTCGGCCTCGCGCTCGGCGCTTGCGCCAAAAACAACGCCGAGGACGCGTTGTACGGCGCCGTCCCCGCGGCGGGCGCGCCGGGCAGCGTCCAGGAATTTGCCTCGAGCGTCGGCGATCGCGTCTTCTTCGACACCGACTCCACCGAACTCAGTGCGACGGCGCAGGCCACGCTGGAGAAGCAGGCCGCCTGGCTCAACCAGTACCCCCGCTACAGCTTCACCATCGAGGGTCACGCCGACGAGCGCGGCACGCGCGAATACAACTTCGCCCTGGGCGCGCGACGCGCCGAGGCGGCCAAGAACTACCTCATCGCCAAGGGCGTCTCGGCTGAGCGCATGAAGACGATCAGCTACGGCAAGGAGCGTCCGGTGGCCGTCTGCAACGACATCTCCTGCTGGTCGCAAAACCGCCGCGCCGTCACGGTGCTCGCCGGCGCCGTGGGAAGCTGACGGGGAGGCGCGAGCCTGCCGCCGGGCGGCCAAATCTTCGCCTCACTTTTGGCCGTCCGTTCCCTATGCTATCGGAAGCCGCGCGCCGAACCGGCGACCGCCGGGGCGCCGCCGATAGGGGGTTGAGGTCTTGACGCCGCTATTTCGCCTTCGCCGCGCCAGCGCGGTTGTCGTCTGTCTCGGTCTTTTCGGCGCGACGGGCGCGCGCGCGTTCGATCTCAACCCGTTCCACAGCGACGCCCCGCAACAGACCGCGCAATCGACGTTGCCCCCCGCCGCCATCCCGGGCGTCGACGACGCCAACGACGCCGGCGCGCTCGACGTGCGCATCGACCGATTGGAGGACGCGCTGCGGCAGGCCAACGGGCGCATCGAGGAATTGGAGAACCAGCAGCGCCGGCTGGTGGATCAACTCAAGCGCTTCCAGCAGGACGTCGAGTTCCGCCTCGGCGGGGCCGGCGCCACTCCTCCCGCCGCTGCGGTCGTCCCGCCCGCTCCGCCGCCGGACGCTTCGCCGGTCCCAAAGATCGCGCGCAAGAGCGACGCCTTCGATCCGACGGCCGATCCCGGCGCGATCGGCTCCCCCCGACCGCTGGGAACGACGCCTCCGAGCGCCCCGCTCGCCAATCCGCCTTTGCCGGCCGGCCCGCCGCTCGACCTTTCCGGCCGTCCCAATCCGCCGCCGACGCCGACCGGACCGCTCGTCGCCGACACCGGACCGACGGTCATCCCCGGGGTCGGCGTCGGCTTCACCGACGGGCCGCGCGACCAATACAATGCGGCGATCGAGGCCTATCGCAACGGCCAATACGCGCAGGCCGAGGAGCAGTTGAAGGCCTTCCTCGCCGCCAACGGCGGCAACCGCCTCGCGCCGGACGCGATCTTCTATCTCGGCGAGACTTATTTTCAACGCTCGCGACCGCGCGAGGCCGCCGAACAATACCTGAAACTATCGACCGATTTCGCCAAATCGGCGCGCGCCCCCGAGGGCATGTTGCGGCTCGGCCAGGCGCTCGCCGCGCTCGGCAGCAGCGACCAAGCTTGCGCGACCTTCGCCGAGGTCGGCAAGCGCTATCCGACCGCCTCGCCGGCGGTGAAGAAGTCGGCGGAGCGCGAAATGCTCAAGGGCCATTGTTGAAGCGCGGCGCGGGTCCGCCGGCGACGTTGTCGGACGCGGCGATCGACGCCCTTTTCGCGCCGCTCGCCGGCGCGAGCGCCCTTCTCCTGGCTGTCTCCGGCGGGCCGGATTCGACCGCGCTCTTGCTGATGGCCGCCGCTTGGGCGCGACGGCGCGAGGGGCGCCCGCGGCTTGCGGCGGCGACCGTCGAGCACGGATTGCGACCCGAGAGCGCCGAGGAGGCGCGCGCCGTGGCCGAACTCTGCGCGAGGCTCGGCGTTCCGCACCGCATTCTCGCCTGGCGCGGCGCGAAGCCGAGAAGCCGCGTCCAGGAGCGCGCTCGCGAAGCGCGCTATGCGTTGCTGGCCGAGGCTGCCGCGCTCGTCGGCGCGGATTGCATCGTCACCGCTCATCATCTCGACGATCAGGCGGAGACGGCGCTCTTCCGCTTGCTGCGCGGCTCGGGGATCAGCGGCTTGCGCGCCATGGCGGCGCGCGCGGCGCGCCAGGGCGCCACGATCGCGCGGCCGCTGCTCGGCCTCGCCAAGCGCGAGCTGATCGCCTATTGCCAAGCCGCCGGCGTCCCCTTCGCGCACGACCCCTCGAACGACGACCCGCGCTATGCGCGCACGCGCTTGCGCGCGCTGAGCGAGGCGCTCGCCGCCGAAGGGCTCGACGCGCCGGCGCTGGCGCGGCTCGCGCGCCGGGCGGCCCAAGTCGACGAGGCGTTGACCCGACAGACCGAGGCGGCCGAAACCCGATTGCGGCTCGTCGCGGAGGCGACTTGCGACGCGCGCGCCTTATTCGCCGAACCGCTGGAGATCGTTCAACGGCTGCTGACCGCGGCGATCGCCAAGGTCGGCGGCAAGGAGCCGAGCCGCGTCGGCCTGGAGAAGATCGAAACGCTCGCCTCGGCTCTGCGAAGCGCCTGCGCAGCGGGCGGCGCGTTCGGCGCCAACCTCGCGGGCGCGCGCGTTCGCCTCGGCGCGACGGGGACGCTGCGCCTCGAACCGGAGCCGCCGCGTCGCGCCGCCGCCAAGCGAGGCGAGGCCCGGCGCGCCAAGCCGGACGCCGCTAACGGCAGGAGTCCCGCGAAACCCGGCGACGTCGCCTGAATATCCGGTCGGTCGCTTACTGCGCCGCCAGACGGGGCGGATAGCCGTAACGTTTGCGGAAGGCATAGGAAAAATACTGGCTTGAATTGAAGCCGCAGGAAAACGCGATGTCCGTCACACTGTCGCGATTGGGAGCCCGAAGCTTTTCCGCCGCCTGATCGAGACGCAGATGGCGCAGGTATTGGGCGGGGCTCATGTTGGTCAATTTCTTGCAATGATCGGCAAATCGCGTTCGCGACAAGCCGCATTCGCTGGCCATTGCGTCCAGTGTCCAGTTCTTGGCCGCGCTCGACGGCAGGCGTCGCAAGAAAATCGCCACGGTGCGGTGCGATGTCGCCAATCGGGGTCGAGTTTCGGCGCCTGATCGGTCATGCGGTCCAATAGGCTCAGCATGATCGTGTTGAGGGCGACCTTCAGTCGCGTCTCGCCGCTTTCCGGCGTCCTGCTGGTGAGAATTGCCGGCATGGCCTCGAAGGCGGCAGCCAATTCGCCGCCCCCGTCCCAGACCGGCTGATTGTTCTGCGTCAGCAACAGGGCGAGGGTTTTGGCTTCGACTGACGAAAAGACCATCCAGTCCGGCCAATGGCACGCCTCGCTCGGCCGCCGCAGTCCGGCGTCGAGAATGAGCCACAGTAGCCGGCTTGGGCCGACCGCCGGGTCGCCGATCGAATGCAGCTGCCATGGACGAACCACCAGGAACTGCCCTTGTTCGAGCACATAGGTCTGCTCGTCGACGACAAGTTGCAGACTGCCGCGGGAGAGATAGGCGATCTTGAAGCCCTCGTTGCAATGGCGCTTCAATCCCCAGCTTTGCGAGAACTTGGCGTCCCAGAAGCCGGCCGTGCAGATCCCCTGCAAACGGTCCCCGAGCGAAATGCCGGGATAACTGCCGCGCGTCCATGCGTGCAATTCGACTTCGCCACGCTCCGCCGCCGCCTGGAGTTCGCGGCAATTGTCGGCATACATCATCGAGCCCGGCTGCCGGAAAACGGAAGGCCTCGACTCGCCGTGAACCTTGACGGCCGCGTTCTCGTTCATTTCCCGCGCCCCTGACCGCTCAACCCAACTTTAGAGATTTACCGGTGTCGGATAACGCAAGCAATATCTTTCGACATCTGACAGAGTTCCGGCCCAAGAACATGGGCGCCACTGGGGAGCGAAGGGGCGGTGGACAGATCGCCATTCCCCCGGGCGATGCGGCGGAGGATGAAGCTTTGAAGGTCGGATTCAATCTGCTCGCTCTCGGGGCGGAAATTACCGTCGACCACGCGCCGCAGCTTGAGCGATTGAAGGCCCTGGGCTACGACGGAGTCGAAGTGCCGATCTTCTCAGGCGCAATCGAGCGTTACAACACGCTCGGAGCCATGCTGCGGGACATCGGCCTCGCCGCCGCCACCGCCGGCACGGTGCCGGAGCATGCCAATCCCATCAGCGCCGATCCCGCCATTCGCGCCAAGGCTCGCGATCATCATCGCTGGCTCGTCGACTGCACGCACGCCATGGGAGGCGAGATCATCGCCGGACCCGTGCATTCGCCGGTCGGCGTGTTCACCGGATTCGGACCTACCGACGAGGAACGCGCCCATTGCGTCGACGCCATGCGGGCTCTGGCGGATTATGCCGAGCCGGCCGGGGTGAAGATCGCCGCTGAGGCGGTCAATCGCTTCGAATGCTACGTCATGTCCACGATTGCAGAAGCTTCCGAAATCTGCGGGCAAGTGGACCGTCCGAACTATGGATACTTGTTCGACACCTTCCACGCGAATATCGAAGAGAAAGATCCTCCGACCACTTACGAACGCTACCACAAGGAAATCAATCACTATCATATCTCGGAAAACGACCGGGGCATTCCGGGGACGGGCCATGTGCCCTTTGCGGCTCACTTCGACGCCCTGCGGCGATGCGGCTACGATGGCTGGTTGACGGTGGAATCCTTTGGCCGATCCCTGCCGGAACTGGCTGGGGCGACACGCGTCTGGCGTGATCTTTTCGACGATCCCGATGCGCTTTTTGCGCGAAGCATCGCCTTTATCCGACACGAGTGGGAGGCAGCCGGCGACCGGCTGGCGGCGGCGGCCGCGGAAGGTCTCGGCACAACGCGCCCCCGAGTCGCCGGAATGCAACCCATCCGTGCTCCACGATCGCCGGAGCTCTCCAGCCGATCGGCGGGATCTGCGCCGGAACACTCGCCTTAGCTCGGTTTAGTGGATGGCGCGGCGGTCCCGTCGGGGTCATCGACTTCAAAGAATCAGATTGCTGCAAACTGACGGCGCGACACGGAGGAACGTCTTGGGCTCGGACAATCTGATGCTCGAAATGCGCGACATTTCGAAGTCGTTTCCCGGCGTGCGCGCGCTCGAGGGCGTGAGCTTCGATTGCGCGGCGGGCGAGGTGCATGCGATCTGTGGCGAGAACGGCGCCGGCAAATCAACGCTCATCAAGATCTTGGGGGGCATTTACAGGCCAGATTCCGGGACGATCTGGGTGAACGGCCGAGAGGCGGCCTTCGCCCATCCGGTCGCGGCGCGTCGCGCCGGCATCAGCATCATCCATCAGGAGCTGAGCCTTCTGGCGCATCGATCCGTCGCGCAGAACGTTTTTCTCGGCATGGAGCCGACGCGCCTGGGCGCCCTCGACCGCACGGCCATGCGAGCGGGAACAGCGCGGTTGCTGAAGCGCCTGTCTTCGACGATCGATCCTGAAGTCACGGCCGGCGAGCTCTCCGTCGCCGAACAACAGATCATCGAAATCGCCAAGGCGCTGGCGGTTGACGCGCGTATTCTCGTGATGGACGAACCGACCGCCGCGCTCGACAAGGTCGACGCGCAGCGTCTGCTCGACCTCGTGCGCAAACTGCGCCAAGAGGGAGTCGCCGTCGTCTATATCTCGCATCGCCTGTCCGAGCTTGCCGCGATCGCCGACCGCATCAGCGTGATGAAGGATGGGCGCAAGGTTGCGACCGCGCCGGCCGCCGATTTGCCGACCGATCAAATCGTCAGGCTGATGGTCGGGCGCGATCTTGCCGAGTTTTATCCGCCCCGCTCGCAACAGTCGCCAGGGACGCCAGCGCTGGAAATCTCGGGCGGCGGAAATCGGATTCTGGCCGATA
>CAVWKL010000253.1:0-8641 GCA_963755075.1 uncultured Alphaproteobacteria bacterium | reverse complement strand
GTGTTATGTTGGCGCCTTTGGTTCGGTTGCGTATTGCTATACGGGCCCGCCGTCGATGCGGAAGGGTTCGGGCCCTTCCAGACGAAAATGGGTTCCGACGTCTTCGTCGTGCTCGAGAGCTGGGAGAGCGCGCAGGCGCTGCAAGCCCATGCCGCCGCCCCGCACATGGCGGCCTACTCCGCCAAGACGAAGGACATGATCGCCAGCCGCGCCATTCATGTTCTGTCGCCGGTCTGACGGCGTTGCGGGGCGTTACGGCGTTCTGCGCCGCCCCATGTCGAGGCGCCGTCAATTGTCGCCGCGCGTCGGGTCCTTGGCGGTCGCGGTCGGCGAGCGGCCGTGCAGGAAATCGACCGCCGCGATCAACTGCGTGTCCTTGGCCGGATCGGGGGGAACATAGGCTTCGGAACCGGTCTTTTCGTCATCGCCGTTTTTCAAGTGCCCGGTCAAAGAGGCCTCGCCCCGGCTGTCGACCTTGCCCTTGAGATCCTCGGGAATGTTCTCTTTGACCTTGATGTCCGGTTCGATGCCCTTGGCCTGGATCGAGCGGCCGGACGGCGTGTAATAGCGCGCGGTGGTCAGTTTCAACGCGCCGTTGTCGCCCAGCGACAGCACCGTCTGGACCGAGCCTTTGCCGAACGAGCGCGTGCCGATCAATGTGGCGCGCTTGAGATCCTGAAGCGCCCCCGAGACGATCTCGGAGGCCGAGGCCGATCCGCCGTTGATCAGCACCACCAAGGGCTTGCCCTGAGAGAGGTCGGCGCCGGCCCGGGCGGTGTAATCCTGCTCCTGATCGAGGGCGCGCCCGCGCGTCGACACGATCTCGCCGTGGTCGACGAAGGCGTTGACGACTTCGATCGACTGGGTGAGCAATCCCCCGGGATTGTTGCGCAGGTCGAGGACGTAGCCCTTCAATTTGTCCGCGCCCGGTTCGTCGCGGAACTTGGCGATCGCCTTCTGCAGCCCGTCGTAGGTCTGCTGGTTGAACTGGGTGATGCGGATATAGCCGATGTCGCCGCCTTCGACCCGCGAGCGCACCGGCAGGACCCTGATGATCTCGCGAACGATGGTGAATTCGCGAGCCTCTTTGTTCGCGCCGCGGCTCACTTTCAGGCGGACCGACGTCTTCGCCGGCCCGCGCATCTTATCGACCGCCTCCTTGAGCGACATGCCCTGCACGGGCGCATCGTCGATCGCGGTGATGACGTCGCCCGACATCATGCCGGCGCGGGCGGCGGGCGTATCGTCGATCGGGCTGACCACGCGCACCAGCCCGCCCTCCTCCATGACTTCGAGGCCGAGGCCGCCGAATTCCTCGCCCTTCATCGACGTTTGAAAGTCGTTGAGAGCCTTGGCGTCGAGGTAGCTCGAGTGCGGATCGAGCGAGGCGAGCATGCCGTTGATCGCCGCCACGACCATTTTGTCGTCGTCGGGCTTGTCGACGTAGGATTCCCTCACCTTTTCGAAAACGCGGGCAAACAGCCCGAGTTGATCGACCCCCGCGGTCGCGCTGGGCGGCGCGCCGCCCGCGGCGTAGGAAACGATCGCCGCGCCGAAGGCGGCGCCGAACGTCAGATAGGAAATGCCGCGCGCCATTCCGGCGGTGTCCTTTGTCGCAATCAGTTCGGCGCCGCGCCCGGCTTGCCGGCGTCGGGAAGCGCCGCCGGCGCGTCCTTGGCCGCGTCGGACGGCGTCGGCGCCGACGCGGGGGTCGCATCGCTCGCGGGCGTCGGAATGACCGCGGCGTGCTTGACGCCGTGCAGCAAGTCGACGGCGGCGATCAATTGCTTGTCGTCCTTCGGATCGGCCGGCACATAGGCTTGCGAGCCGGTCTTTTCATCGGTCCCGTTGGTGAGATGGCCCTTGAGCGAGGCCTCCCCCTTGGTGTCGTCCTTGCCCTTCAGATCGGCGGGAACGTCTTCCAGGATCTCGATGTCGGGCTCGATGCCCTTGGCTTGGATCGAGCGGCCGGAGGGCGTGTAGTAGCGCGCGGTGGTCAAGCGAAGGGCGCCGTCCTGCCCGAGCGGCATGATGGTCTGCACCGATCCCTTGCCGAACGAGCGCGTGCCGATCAGCGTCGCGCGCTTGTGGTCCTGCAGGGCGCCCGCGACGATCTCCGAAGCCGAAGCCGAGCCGCCGTTGATGAGCACGACCAGCGGCTTGCCGCCGGAGAGGTCGCCGCCGGGGCGCGCGTTGAACCGCTGCGCGTCGTCGGGATTGCGCCCGCGCGTCGAGACGATCTCGCCCCTGTCGACGAACGCGTTGACGACTTCGATCGACTGATCCAAGAGGCCGCCGGGATTGTTGCGCAGATCCAGGATGTAGCCCTTGAACTTGTCGGCGGGGATGTCGGCGCGCAACTTCTCCATCGCGCTCTTGAGGCCGTCGGCGGTCTGCTCGGTGAACTGGGTGATGCGGACATAGCCGATGTCGTCGGCCTCGACATGCGAGCGCACCGACTGAACCTTGATGACGTCGCGGACGATCTTGAACTCTTTGATCTCCTTGGCGGCGCCGCGCTGAAATCTTGAGCCGAACCGCGGAATTCACCGCGCCGCGCATCTTGTCGACCGCCTGATCGAGCGTCAGGCCTTGCGCCGAGTCGTCATCGATCCCGACGATGATGTCGCCGGACATGATGCCGGCCTTGGCCGCCGGCGTGTCGTCGATCGGGCTGACGACCTTGATTTGGCCGTCCTCCTCGGTGACCTCGATTCCCAGACCGCCGAATTCGCCCTTGGTCTGCACCTGCATTTCGCGGTAGGACTTGGCGTCCATGTAGCTCGAATGAGGATCGAGCGAACTCAACATGCCGTTGATCGCCGCCTCGATCAGCTTGGACTCGTCGGGCTTTTCCACATAATCGTTGCGGATCTTCTCGAACACGTCGCCGAAGAGGTTGAGCTCGCGATAGGTGTCGGCCGCGGCGGCGTAGGCGCTTTGGCCGAACGTCGAAAGCGCTTGCGGCGCCACACCGGCGCAGACGGCGCCGATTGCGATCCCTAACGCCAAATACGAAACCTTGCGTATCATCCGCGCGCCTTTTCGATGTCTGACTTCGCCCACCACGGCCCCGGATCGATCGCCGCTCCGTCTTTTCTCAACTCGATATAGAGAACCGGCTGCGTGGCGCCAATAGCCGCGGCTGCGGCCGTTCTCGCCGAACCGTCGCCCATGACCGCCACAGGCTCTCCCGCCAGGACGAATTGTCCGACCGCGACGTTGATTCGATCCATGCCGGCCAGCACGATATAGTAGCCCCCGCCGGCGTCGACGATCAAGAGTTGTCCGTAGGTTCGATAGGGCCCGGAAAAAACCACCGAGCCGTCGACCGGCGACGACACGGTCGCTGCGGCCGGCGTGGCGATGGACACCCCTTTTTCCGCTCCGCCGAACGCGTCGACCGAGCCGAACCCCTTGAGGATGGCGCCCGCGACGGGCAGGGAAACCAAGCCCTTGGCGTCGGCGAAGGCGATCGCCGGCTTCAGGCGCGCGAGGTCCGCCCCGTGCGCCGCGGCCGCTTTGGCGGCGACGTCGGCCGCCATCGCCTGATCGGCCGATCTCGCCGCGCCGATTTCGCTCTCCAGCCGCGCGATCAAATCTTTGAGATTGGCCGCCTGGTCGGCGAGTTGCGCGTCGCGTTCGCGCTCGGCCGTCAGCGCCTGCTGGGCGGCGGACAAGGATTGCTGGCGCGCCTCGATGAGCGTGGTCAGGCGGGACTTGTCAAGCGCCAGATCGGCGGAGCGCCGGGCGACGTCGTCGCGCTGCTTGGCGATCGCGGCGCGAAGGTCCGCCAACTGGTCGAGATCCTGGCGCAACGCTTCCGTCTCGCTCTTAAGCTCGGAAACTGTCGAGCTGAGCAGCATGGCGGCGCGGATCGCCTCGGCCATGTCGTGCGGGCGGACGAGGATCGCCGGCGGCGGGTCGCGCCCCATGCGTTGCAGCACGGCCAGAACGTCGGCGATGACGCTTCGCCGATTCTCCATCGATCGGCTCAGGGCGTCGGCATTGGCGTTGAGCGCGGCGAGGCGGTCGTTGGCCGCAACGATTTGCCCTTCGGCCTCCTGCACCTTCGCGGTCGTGTCGATCAGGGCGGCGCTGAGCCGCGCCCGGTCGGCGCGAAACGTCTCGATGTCGGCCTCGATGCGCCGGCGCTGTTCCTCCGAGGCGCGCATCGTGTCTTCGACCCCGTGCAGCCGGAGTTCTTGAGCCGCCTTCTCATCGGCCTTCGAAGGGACGCCGTCGGGGTCGGCGCGAGCGCCCGCGCCGGCCGCCAACAGCGCAGCGCCGATCGTCAGCGCCCGCAGGCCCGCCGCCGCCCTCTTCATGCCGGCTCGATTTCGCATCGCCATGGCCGACAAAGGCATCGCATGAACCGGCCGAATCTCCCGCGCGATCAGGCGCGATGATAGGGGTGACCGCCGAGAATGGAAAGCGCGCGATAAAGCTGCTCGCCGGCCATCACGCGAACGAGCTGATGCGGCCAAGTCAGCGCGCCGAAACTGATGACCGTGCGGGCCTCGGCCCGCAAGGCCGGATCGAGCCCGTCCGGCCCGCCGATCACGACGGCGTAGGCGGGCGCGGCTCCGTCACGGGCCTTGCCGATCTCGGCGGCCCATTGGGCGCTGGACATCGCCGCGCCGCGCTCGTCCAACGCGGTGAGCCAAGCGCCCCGCGGCGCGGCGGCGCGAATGGCGCGCGCCTCCTCGGCCTGACGATCCTCGGCGCGCCGCGAGCGGCCTTCATCGACTTCGCGCAATTCGACTTCGGATATGCCCTGCGAACGCGCGAGATCGCCGAGCCGCTTGAAATAGCGGTCGAACAATTCCCGCTCCGGGCCGGACTTCAATCGGCCGACGCCGATCAGCGCCAGACGCACCCGCGATTATCCGGCCCTGACCGGGCGCGCCTCGCCCGGCCGATCGGCGCTCCACATCTTCTCGAGATTGTAGAATTGGCGCATTTCGGGCTTGAAGACGTGGACGATGGCGTCGCCGACATCGAGCAGAACCCATTCGCAATTGGGGATTCCCTCGATCCGCGGCGCCGGATAGCCGGCCGCCTTGCAGGCCTTGACGACATGGTCGGCGATCGCGCCGACATGCACGTTCGAGCGCCCGCTGGCGATGATCATGATGTCGGCGAGGGTCGTTTTGCCTTCGAGGTCGATGGCCACGACATCCTCGGCCTTGGAATTCTCCAAACTGGCGAGGATCGTTCGGGGGAGGAGTTCGTCCCGGGTCGGGGCGCGGGGGACGACGGATTTGCGGCGACGCGGCGCCGCGGATTTCTCGGACGTCAGGGTCAGTGTCGCGATCCTTTCGGGTCGGCCGGCTGATTCGTCCCGGCCGATGGCTAAAAGATGATCCGTACCTGTTAACATTTCAAGACAGTCGCTGAATTCCGGACGAGCGGCGCGCCGCAACGCCGTCGAGGAAAGGCTGGAGCGCGGTCCGTGTAGGAACAGGAACGCGGGCGGCGGGAGGCGAGCAAACCGCGCCGCTTCAGATTCGGGTCGGCGCACGCGGGCCAAAACGGCGCCGGCGCGCCCGGCCAGCGCCCGCAACGTCGATCCCGGACGGTCGACGACGAGGATCGGCACGAGGTTGGCGATCGCGCTCCAGCGCCGCCAGAGGTGAAATTGGGCCAGATTGTCCGCGCCCATGATCCAGACGAAGCGGGCCCCCGGCGCCCGGCGCTTCAGCCAAAGGACGGTCTCGTAGGTGTAGCGCGCCCCGATCTCCGCCTCGAAGCCGGTGACGGCGATGCGCCGATCGCGCGTCAGCCGCTGCGCTGCCGCGATGCGCGCGCGCATTTCGGCGAGCCCCGCCGAGGATTTCAGCGGGTTGCCGGGCGTCGCCAGCCACCATAGGCGATCGAGGCGCAGCCGCCGCAGCGCCAGTTCGGAGATCAGACGATGCCCGTCGTGCGGCGGGTTGAAGGACCCGCCGAGCAGGCCGATCGTCTGTCCCGGCGCAAAGGGCGGCAAGCGCACGATCATCGCGTCGCCTGCGCGGCGAGCAACTGCGCTTGGCGTTCGGCGGTCAGCGCATCGATGATTTCGTCGAGTCCTTCCCCGGCCATCACTCGCTCAAGCGTGTACAGCGTCAGGTTGATGCGGTGGTCGGTAACGCGGCCCTGGGGAAAATTGTAGGTCCGAATGCGTTGCGAGCGATCGCCGGAGCCGACCTGGGCGCGCCGCTCTTGCGCGCGTTCGTCGTTCGCCCGCCGGGTCTGGGCGTCGAGAATGCGCGAACGCAGAAGCGCCATCGCCTTGGCGCGGTTGCGGTGTTGCGAGCGCTCCTCCTGCATGGCGACGACCACCCCGGTCGGCAGATGGGTGATGCGGATCGCCGATTCCGTCTTGTTGACGTGCTGTCCGCCGGCCCCGCTCGACCGCATCGTGTCGATCTTCAAATCCGCTTCGTCGATCACGAGGTCGATCTCCTGCGCCTCGGGAAGCACGGCGACGGTGGCGGCCGAGGTGTGAATGCGCCCCTGCGTCTCGGTGGCGGGGACGCGCTGCACGCGGTGCGCGCCGCTCTCGAATTTCAGCCGCGCGAAGGCGCCGCGGCCGGCAATTTCGGCGACGATTTCCTTGTAGCCGCCCGCCGCGCCCTCGCTCATCGAGAGAACGTCGACCTTCCAGCGCTTGGCCTCGGCGTATTTGACATACATGCGGAAAAGGTCGCCGGCGAACAACGCCGCCTCGTCGCCGCCGGTCCCCGCGCGCACTTCCAGGATGACGTTGCCTTCGTCCGCGGCGTCCTTGGGCAAGAGCGCGACGCGGATCGCGTGCGCCATCGCGGCGACGTCCTCGGCGACGCGATCGAGTTCCGCCTCCGCCATCCCGCGCATGTCCGGATCGAGCGCGGGATCGGCGATCAGCGCCTCGAGGTCGGCGCGCTCCTTGTCCTTGGCGCGCCAGGCCTTGATCGCGCCGGCGACGGGATCGAGGTCGGCGAGTTCGCGCGACAGCGCGGAATATTCGCTCCCCGCCACGCCCTCGGTCAGGCGCGCGCCGATCTCCTCGTGGCGGCGCAGGATGACGTCGAAATTCTCGTTGGCTGACATGGCGGGCGTGCTGCGAAGGGGAGAAATGGGGGGAGCGGACCACGGCGAAAGGTCGCTACAGGCGGACCGCGAGGCGTTCGACCAGCGCCTGCAGCGGTTCGCGCAGCGAGTCCCGACGGTCCGTCTCCGCCAACATCGCCGCGACGTCGCGCGTCACGGCGTCGACCTCGAGCGAGAGAATCATGGCTTTCATCGGGCCGATCGCCGTCGCCGCCATGGAAAAATGGCGATAGCCGAGCGCGATCAGCGCCATCGTCTCCAGCGGGCGACCGCCCATTTCGCCGCACAACGTGACCCGCTTGCCATGTCGCGCGCCCGCATCGACGATCGTCTTCAGCGCGCGCAGGAACCCCGGCGAAAGCGGATCGAACCGAGCGGAGACGCGCTTGTTGTCCCGATCGGCGGCGTAGAGATATTGCATGAGATCGTTCGAGCCGACGGAAAGAAAGTCCGCCTCGGCGGCGATCTCGTCGATCTGCCAGAGCAGCGCCGGCACTTCGACCATCACGCCGAATTTGACGTCGCGCGGCGGCTCGCGCCCGAGCCGATCGGCGAACGCAAGCTCCATCTCCAGGAGATTTCGCGCGGCGACGAATTCGCCGACCGTCGAAATCATGGGAATCATGATGCGCAATTCGCGCCCCGCGGCGGCGTGAAGCATGGCGCGCAACTGCGTGCGCAGCAGGGCCGGGCGATCGAGACCGATGCGGATCGCACGCCAGCCGAGCGCGGGATTCTCCTCTTCCAGCCCCCTCATGTATGGCAGCACCTTGTCGCTGCCGATATCGAGGGTGCGAAAGGTGACCGGACGCGCGCCCGCCGCATCGAGAACGGAGCGATAGATGGCCTCCTGCGCGCTCAGGCGCGGCAGGCGCGAAGCGAGCATGAATTGCAGCTCGGTGCGAAAGAGCCCGATCGACTGGGCGCCGGTTTCGGCCAGATGCGGCAAATCGATGAGCAGTCCGGCGTTCATGTGCAAGCCGATCTCGACGCCGTCGACGGTGACGCTGGCGAGGTCGCGCAATGCGCGGTACTGGTCCTGCCGGCGGGCGCGCAAGCGCGCCTTTTCGGCGTAGGAAGCCTCCATATCCGGCGGCGGGCGCAATTGCACCTCGCCGGTGAGGCCGTCGACGATGATCGCGTCGCCTTGTTCGGCGATCTCGGTGATGTTCGGAATGTCGCTGACCGCCGGAATCGCCAGCGCGCGCGCGACGATGGCGATATGGCTCGAAGCGCCGGCTTCCTCGAGCACGACGCCGCGCAGACGGGCCCGATCATAGTCGAGCAAGGCCGCCGGGCTCATCGAGCGGGCGACGAGAACGGCGTTCTCAGGCAGTTCGCTGGGCAGCAGAACGAGGCTCTGCCCCGCCAATTGATGCAGAAGCCGATTGGCGATGTCGGTCAAATCATGCAGACGGTCGCGCAGATAGGGGTCGGTCTGGCGCTGCAACTTGGCGCGCGCGTCGTTTTGAACGCGCTCGACTGCCGCCTCGGCCGTCAGCCCGCCGGCGACCGCCTCGCGCAACCGGCGCAGCCAACCGCGATCGTGGGCGATCATGCGGAACGC
>CAVWKL010000252.1:0-7344 GCA_963755075.1 uncultured Alphaproteobacteria bacterium | reverse complement strand
TTACTGGTTAGAGATTACGTATTGCTGGAGATCGCGAGCCTTCCGTTTGCGACCGACGATCCGGAGGCGAGGCGGGCGCGTCAGGGGCCTTAGGGGGAACGGCGACGCGCTTGGCTGCGCCGGCCAACCGTCGCCGGCAAAGCCGGCGCGCGCCCCTTCCGCGCATTCGAAGGCACAGGTCTTGGACAAAAACGAGGAAGGGCGCATGGCCCTTCCTCGCTTCTCGAGCCGGTCTCAGTCGTAGAGGACCGCGGCGATCTTGGGATCGTCGATGTTGGTCTTGTCGTACCAGTAGAAGCCGGTGTCGACGTCCTTCGGCAGCTTCTCGCCCTTGAGCGCCTTCACCGCCGAAATCGACGACGCACGCGCCGATGCCGACCGGATTCTGGGTGATCGCGCCGAGCATCAAGCCGGAGCGGATCTCGTCCTTCTGCTCCTTGCCGAAGTCGTAGCCGATGAGAACGACCTTCTTGCCGGATTCCTTGACGCCGATCGCCGCGCCTTCCGCCGAGCCTTCATTGGCGCCGAAAATGCCCTTGAGGTTCGGATTCGCCTGGAGGTCGGCCTTGGCGATTTCGGCCGACTTCAAGTGGTCGCCGCCGCCGTACTGGACGCTGACGATCTTGATGTTGGGATGCTTGGCTTTCATCTCGTTGAGGAAGCCGTCGCGGCGGTCGATGCCGGTGCGGCTCGTCTGGTCGTGCACGATGACCGCGACCTCGCCCGCGTCGCCGATCGCCTCCGCCATCTTGTCAGCGGCCAGAGCGGCGGACGCCACGCTATCCGTGTGGCAGGTGGTCAGCGGGATGTCGCTGTCGACGCCGGAGTCGAAGGCGATGACCGGAATGTTCGCGGCCTGCGCCTTCTTCAGCAGCGGGATGGCCGCCTTGCTGTCGAGCGCGGCGAAGCCGATTGCCGCGGGCTTCTTGGCGAGCGCCGCCGAGAGCATGTCGATCTGCTTGTCGACCATCGCCTCGGTTTCCGGACCCTCGAAAGTGATTCTGACATTGTCGGCCTTCGCCGCCTGTTCGGCGCCGGCTTTCACCGCCTGCCAGAACTGGTGCTGGAAGCCTTTGGAGATGAGCGGGATGTAGGCCTCGTCCGCGCTTGCGCTGGCCGAGAAGCCGATCGCCATAAGGGCGCCGAGCGCCACGCCAATGTGCCAATTCTTCAACATAGAAAACCCTCCGCTTTCGTTATTGTTTCCGTTGCTGTTTCCGTCCGCTGTTCCGCCGGGCGGGGGCGGTTTCCTCCATTGCCGGCCCTCCTTTCCAAGCCGCAGGCCTCGCCGAATCACGCGCGCCTGCGGCGCAGGATGTCGGCATAGACCGCAAGGATGATGATGACGCCGGTCACGACAATCTGCCACTCCTGTGAGACCGACATGATGCGGAGGCCGTTGAGCAGTACGTTCATGATGAAGGCGCCGATAATGGTGCCGAGGATGGTTCCCGATCCGCCGGCCAGCGACGTGCCGCCGATCACGCAGGCGGCGATCGCCTCGAGTTCGTAGCCTTGGCCGAGCGCCGGTTGGGCCGAGTTGAGGCGTGAGGCGATAATCAGGCCGGCGACCCCGGTGATCGCCCCGGCCAGGCAATAGACCGCGATTTTCCACGCATCGACGTTGACCCCCGAAAGCCGCGCCGCCTCTTCGTTGCTGCCGAGCGCGAAGGTGTAGCGACCGAGCGCCGTGCGATTGAGGATGACCGAGGCGACGATCGCCAGGCCGAATAGAATGAGGACGCCGTTGGGAAGCGGCACGCTCGGCACGAAGTAGCCAATCAGCGACGCCTGAGAAATCATGTCGAAGTTCGGCGTATCGTTGAAGTAGATTGGCCTGGCGGCGGTCACGACCAGCGACAGCCCCTTGACCGCCCACATCATGCCGAGCGTGGCGATGAATGGTGGAATCTTCAGCTTGGCGATCAGGAACCCCGAAATGGCGCCGCAGAACGCCCCCGTCGCGATCGAGGCGAGGACGCCGAGCCACAACGGCATCCCCCAGTTGGTCAGGACCACGCCGGTCATCACGGCGCAGAAGGTCATCAGCGTGCCGACCGACAGATCGATGCCGGCGGTGATGATGACGAACGTCGCCGAGATCCCCAGCACACCGTCAACCGCCGTCGCCTGCATGATGGCGAGGACGTTGTCCATCTGGGCGAAGTAGGGCGAGGCGAAACTGAAGAAAATGCACATCAAGATGAGGCTGAGGAAGGCGAGCAGCTTCTGCTGAGCCTGCGCCCCGAAGAGGCGGCTCAATCCATACGCGCGCGCGGGCGCGCGGGCCTCCGCGGCGGCGTGTTCGGTGGGGATGGCCGTGTTGGGTTCCATGCTTCAAGCCGCCATTGTTTCGCGTTGCGTCGCCAACTGCATGATTCGCTCCTGGGTCGCCTCTTCCGGCATGAGCTCGCCGGTGATCCGCCCCTCGCACATGACGACGATGCGATCGCTCATGCGCAGAATCTCCGGCAGCTCCGAGGAGATCATGACGATCGCCTTGCCCTGATCGGCGAGTTCTCGCAGCAGCTTGTAGATCTCGGCCTTCGCGCCGACGTCGATGCCGCGCGTGGGTTCGTCGAAGAAGAGGACCTCGCAGTCGCGCGTGAGCCACTTGGCGACAACCACCTTCTGCTGATTGCCGCCCGACAGCAGGCGCACTTCCTGGGTCAGAGACGGGGTGCGGATGCCGAGCAGCTTCACGAACTTCTCCGCTTCGGCGAGGATCGCCCGCTCGCGCAGGAAAAAGTGAAACGACAGGAACCGCGCCAGGTTGGCCATCACCACGTTGGCGGCGACGTCCATGCCGACGGCGAGGCCGAAGCGCTTGCGGTCTTCCGAGAGGTAGCCGACGCCGACCGCGACGGCGTCCGTCGGCGTATGGACGGAGACCTTCTTTCCCCTCACCCATATCTCGCCGGACGCGGCGCGATCGGCGCCGAACACCGCGCGCGCCACTTCCGTCCGCCCGGCGCCCATGAGTCCGGCGAAGCCGAGGATTTCTCCGCGCCGGAGCGTAAAGCTGATGTTCTTGACCAGCGCGCCGCAATTGAGGCCCTTCACCTCAAGCGCGATTTCTTCGCGCGGCTTGCGCGTCGCGTCGCGCGCGACGTCTTTCAGCGTGCGGCCGACCATCATCGAGATGATCGTGTCAATGCTCGTCGTCTCGGTCTGGACGGTGCCGACGTACTCGCCGTCGCGCAGCACGGTGACGCGGTCGGAAATCAGCTTCAACTCGTCGACCTTGTGCGAGATGTATACGATCCCCACTCCGAGACGTTTGAAATCGCGGATCATCTTGAACAGCTCGGCGATCTCGGCGTTGTTGAGCGCCGCCGTCGGCTCGTCCATGATGAGGACGCGCGAATTGTGGGAGAACGCCTTGGCGATCTCCACCATCTGCTGTTTGGCGACCGTCAGGGCGCCGACGACGGTGCGCGGATCGATGGTCAGGTTGAGGTTCGTCAGCAGCGCGGCCGCGTCGCGATTGAGTTTATCCTCGTCGAGCAGCAGGCCGAAGGCCCACTTCGGCTCGCGGCCGATGAAGATGTTCTGCGCCACGGTGAGGTGATTCATCAGTTGCAGTTCCTGATGAATGATGCCGATGCCGGCGTGCTGGGCTTCGCGCGGCCCGGAGAAATCGACGCTCGCGCCGTTGTAAATGATTTCCCCGGCATCCTTGCGATAGACGCCGGCGAGAATCTTCATCAGCGTCGATTTGCCGGCGCCGTTCTCGCCCATCAGCGCATGCACTTCGCCGGGCATCAGCTCAAAGCGGACGTCGCTCAGCGCCCGCACGCCCGGGAAGTTCTTGCTGACGCCCTCAACGGAAATGATGGGAGACGCCATGACCTAATGCTCCCGCCATGGTGCGTTCGTTCCGACTTGCGTCCGATTCCGGGCGAGAGCGACCACCGGACGGCGCCCGTCGTGCGCCGGCCGACCGCCGCCGAGTCCATCCCTTTGCGCCGGTGGCGCTCGCCTCCTGGTCACGCGGCCGCGCTCCTTCCCCCCAAGGTGGGTTTTGCTCAGTCCGAGGCGGCCGTTCGCCGGCCGCCCCCATGTCGACGCGCCTCAGCGCAGCAGCGGCGCTCCGTCCGGCTTCGCGCCGCAGATCGACACTTCCAAACCCAGCTCCGCGGCCAGCCCGGCCTTGGTCGCCATCGCCAGATCCGCTCCCGCGTCGGAGTCGGCGTAGGCGACCTGGATGTGGTTGGCTTTGTGGCGCGCCATCATCTGGTCGCGGCTGACCCCGTGCAGCACGGCGTGCATGATCGGCCATTGCGGCGTGGTGTCGCGCCAGCGCCGCTCGGTCTCGGCCTTGGGAAGCTCGACCACATGCGCCCGGCCGAGGTCCATCTTAAGCTTGCCGGCTTCGACAAAGATGCGCGACCAGACGATCGGGCCGGGCTTGGCGACGCCTCGCAGCGTCCCGCCGCCGAAGGGGAAGTACATCGGCGGCTGGCGCAGGCTGTCGGACCCGGCCCATCCGCCGATGTGGTGGGCGGGCGGCGCGGCGCCGGAAATCTCGAGCACCCAGACGTAGTCCTTGACCGCGCCGCTGCGATCGACGTCGCCCCAGCGGATGTCGTGCAGGGTGGTCTCGGCCGGCTGCCCGAGGGCGCGGTGCACGCGGCTGGTGAACAGCGCGTCGAGGCCGGCGCATTCGTCCACCTCGTTGAAATGCACGATCGCCTTGCCCTCGCGGATCGGCTTGCCGTCGACGGTCTTGACCGGCGGTCGGTCGTCATTGTTCAGCATGCCCTCGGCGAGGTCCGAGGCGGCCATCAGGTCCTTCATGCCCTGCTGGTACTGGATGCCGATCACTTCGCAGCCAAACGTCTCGGACATGCGCGCGGCGGCGACGTACATCCGGCACTGATCGAGAACCTGGTCGAGGGTCAGCTCGGTTTTCGGATCCTCGCCGAAATGGAATTTGAGCCCCGCCTTGACCAGCCAGTCGTAGACCGCGCGCGCCTCGACGTCCGACACCGCGCGCGACGCCGCGTAGAGCGCCGACTGCGACATCCGCTCCTTGAACACGCCGAGCGGGAACATGAGCTCGTCGGGGATGATCGCGTTGTACATCCCCATGCAGCCCTCGTCGAATATGCCCATGATCGCCTTGCGGCGCTGCAAGTCGGTCGCGATCTCCTTCGCGACGGTCCTGGCGTGCGACGGAGCGGACGCCGGATCGAAGGCGTGCACGTGGGAGAGGTCATGCGTGACGCGCCCTTCGGTCAGCCACTGATGCAGCTTCTGCTTGAACGGCTCGTCGGTGAAGGTCTCGCTCCAAAGGGTGCTGTAGGGCTTGCCCGCCTTGGTGAGCGAGCCGTTGAGATTGAGCATCCCGACAAGGCCCGGCCATTCGCCGGACCAGTTGGCGACGGTCAGGATCGGCGCGCGATGGGCGAGGAGCCCGGGCAGGACATGGTTGGTGTACTGCCACACCGCCTCGGCGACGACGATCGGCGTCCCCGAATCGACCTGGGCGAACACCTCGAGCCCATGCTTCTGGCTGGCGATGAAGCCGTGCTTGACGGCGGGGTCATAGGGATGGGCGCGTTCGACCTCGACGCCGAAGCCCGCGAGCGCGGCCGCGACTTGCTTCTCCATCGCCTCCTGCGCGGGCCAGCACGTTTCGTTGGCGCTTTGGCGTAGATCGCCGCTCGCCGCCATCAGGACTTTCTTGTGCATGGCCATTGTTACACCTCCCAAAGGCTCATCTTGCTGGCGAGCGTTGACTCGCGCAAGGCCATTCTTAATTCACCACAAAATACTCATTTTGACGCTCAGCGTTGACGCTCCCCCGCCGCCTTGCGCCATCGGCCTCGCTCCAGCCATTCGCGGTCTTCGACCCCGTCGCGTCGACGCCCCCGTTCAGCCGACTCGCAGGCCGACGACCCAACCGATCGATAAACTTTTGTGCAAGTCGTAGAACAAAAGTTCATGGAATTTAAGTTGTCCTCGGCGACGCGCGCCTTGATCCAAGTCAACTGCGTCGAGGCGCCGCGGGCGGACTGGCGGTTCGGGCTCGCGAATGCCGTTTGGCCTCGCCATGCTCTCGCGCTGCCGCGCCGCGCCCTGCGACGCGATTGAGCGATCGCGAAACGCACTTGCCGGCCGTCGCGCAGAACGGTTACGCGGTCGGCGAGGTCGAGAATCACGTCCAGCCAGTGCGAAATATAGATCATGGCGGCGTCGCCTGACGCCAATTGCCGCACGACCTTGAACAGCGTCTCGCATTCCGACGTCGACAAGGCCGAGGTCGGCTCGTCCATGATCCGAATGCGGGGGTTGAGCGACAAACATCTCCTCCCTTGTCTCGCCTGCTTCCCGGTGGAGTCGCTCTGTGCTACCTCGTGTTAGCACTCGGCAAGGCGGTGTGCAAGCGGGAATTGCCGACGCGGGTCGGCGCGGGCGTGTGGCGCTTTGCCACGGAGAGGCGGGGTGCGGACCAAGACGTCAGAGGCGGCGGCCCTTGCGCCCGCAAAAGTGCTATAGGGAATCGTTTGCTCAGGGCGGAGAAGCGGGTGCCGAAGACGATTGAGGAAATTGCGCGCGATACCGGCTTCTCGGTAACGACCATCAGGCTCATCACCAACGGGCAGGCCGCGAAATATCGGATCAGCAAGTCCACGCAACATATCGTTGAGGACTACGTTGACCGCCACGGTTACGTGGTCAATCACGCGGCCCGCAGCCTGAAGCTGCAACGGACGGACACGATCGGGCTGGTGGTGCCGGTCATCAGCAACGCCTTTTTCGCGCGGGTGATGGCCGAACTGGAGCGCCTATGCCGCGACCGCGGATTGGTGGTGCTGACGGCGTGCACCTACGAGGACCCCGCCCAGGAGGACCTGGCCGTGCACAGCCTGTGGGCCCGCGGGGTCGACGGATTGATCATCGCGCCCTGCCAGGCGCCCGACTACGGCAGGGTCGTCGGCCGGAAGGCGCGGGTCGCCATCGTGATCATCGATCGCCCTTACGCGACGACGCGCTATGCTTCCATCGCCAGCGACAATTTCGCCGGATGTCTGACCCTGACCCGCAAAATCCTTAGGGAAGGCGGACGCGACACCGCCTTCCTGTGCGCCAACCCCAACTCGCCGACATCGCGGACCGCATCCGCGGCTTCTCGGCCGCCTGCCTCGAAGAGGGCATATCGGGCTGGCCGGACATGATTTATCGGGCGTCCGAGGACAACGTGGCCTCCGGCGCCGACCTCATGGATCGAGTGCTGGACCGGGACGGCGCCGCGCCAGCCTCATTCATCTGCTCTTCGCTTTTGGTCCTGGAAGGCGCGACGCAGCGGCTGAAGCAGCGGGCTGGACGGATCCCCGC
>CAVWKL010000251.1:0-3942 GCA_963755075.1 uncultured Alphaproteobacteria bacterium | reverse complement strand
ATGTGCTACTGGTTAGGTTGCGTATTGCTATTACACGCCTGTCTACCTGCGCACCGAAAAGGTGGGCGCAGAGGATTGCTACGTCCTCGATCTGACCGCCAAGCGCAAAGGCGCCACTTACCAGCGAATATGTACCGTACCTGGTTCGTTACGTATTGCTCTTTCTGGTGGTGCGGAATCAGTTCGCAGACACCCGGCGCACCGGTACATGGCGTCTTCGGGCTTCCCCTCCGGCCACACCACGCCCGGCCCCGTGCCATCACCGAACACCAGCACCTGGAAGTGCCCGCACCGCGGACAGGGCACGAAGTAATCGCGCTGGTCGCTTTCCCTCCACGCCAGCTCGATGCGGCTGATGCCCTTGATCGTCGGCGTGGATGCCATGACGATCTTCTTGTTGTGGGCGAACTCCGCGGTGCGCTGGATGGCCAGCGACACCGGGTCGCCCTCGCGTGCCCGCGCTCGCCGGATACCGATCCACCTCATCCAGCAGTGCGTACCGGATCGGCCGCATCGCCAGCCCCGAGGGCGAGATCGCCCCGGTCAGCGTGATGTGCCCGGCGCCATTGGCGAGAACCTTGTGCAGCGTGGTGTTGTTCGAATCGCGCGACTTGACGGGCGCGATCTTCCCGCGCAGCGCCGGTGTGGCGCGGAACATGGGCGCCACGCGGTCCTTCGACAGTGCCTTGGCGTCCTCGGTGCGCGGCTCGACCACCAGCACCGGGCCCGGATCCACATCGGCGATAAAGCCGATGAAGTTGAGCAGCGTCTCCGTTTTGAGAATTTGATCCAACTGGCGATCCAACAAGGCCAGTTCGCCTCGCTCGAGCGCAATCTCGACGTCATCGCCAAGGACGCCGACAAGGCGGTCAAAACCTTCATTTCCGAAAACGCGCAAAAGCTGAGCGACAGCGACCGCCAAGCCGGAGGACCTCGCGCAAAAGCTCGCCAAGGCGCAGGCGGAGATCGACCACCTGACGTTGCGCGCGCCAATCGCCGGAACCGTGCAAGCTTCCGCCGTCACGACGATCGGTCAGGTTGTCTCCACCGGACAGGAGATCATGCGCCTGGTTCCGGACGATTCGCGGTTGGAGCTCGAAGTCTATGTCCTCAACCGCGATATCGGCTTTGTCAAACTGGGGCAGAGCGCGGTGGTCAAAGTCGAAGTCCTTTCCGTTCACCCAATACGGCACCATCAACGCACGGGTGACGCGGATCGCGAGCGACGCGATTCCGGAGCCGGACGCCAACCTCGATGAAGGCGACCCGGCGCACGCAGCCGCCAGCGCCCCGTTCGGCGGCGCGCAGCGCACCCAAAACCTGGTGTTTCCGGTCATGCTGCAACCCGAGGCGGCGAGCATGAGCATCGAGGGTCAGCCGATCGCGCTGACGTCGGGCATGGCCGCCACCGTCGAAATCAAGACGGGAACGCGCCGCATTCTCGAATACGTCTTCTCGCCGCTGGTCGAGATCGGCGCGAACGCGCTGCACGAGCGCTGAACGGACATCGCCAAACGCAGGCGGTCTTGATTTGTCGCTCGCGACCGCTAATGTCTTGGCGGAAAGGCCCGCGGCGGCCGAATGGGCGCCGAATGGGCGATCGGATAGCTACATGTCGCCAAATCCCCCCGCCGCCGACGACGGCGAAAAGGCCGACGCGGTCCGGCCCGTGATCGCGGTCGAACGGCTGACGCGCGCATTCGGCGATCACGTCGCGGTCCGCGAAGTGAGTTTTGCGGTTCTTCCGGGGGGAATTTTCGGCCTGATCGGCCCGAACGGCGCCGGCAAGAGCACGCTGGTGAAAATGCTGACGACAATGCTGCCGCCGAGTTCGGGCGGCGCGCGTATCGACGGCTTGGACATCGTGCGCGACGCGCAAAGGGTCCGCGCCCGCATCGGCTACGTACCGCAACTGCTCAGCGCCGACGGCGCGTTGACCGCCTACGAGAACCTCCTGCTTTCGGCCCGACTTTATCTCATTCCGCGCCGCGAGCGGGAGGCGCGCATCGCCACGGCGCTGCGGGAGATGGGACTCGAGGAAGCCAGGGACAGGCAGGTGCAGACCTATTCCGGCGGGATGATCCGCCGGCTCGAGATCGCGCAGAGCATGCTGCACAATCCCGCCGTGCTTTTCATGGACGAGCCGACGGTCGGCCTCGATCCCATCGCGCGTCATGGCGTGTGGGACCGAGTGCGCGCGTTGCGCGAACGATTCGGCACGACGATGCTTCTGACCACCCACCTGATGGACGAGGCCGACGCGTTGTGCGATCGAATTGGGGTTCTGCACGCGGGAGCGCTCGAGGCCGTCGGCACGCCGGCCGAACTCAAGGCGCGCGTCGGACCTGAGGCGACGCTCGATGACGTCTTCGCGGCGATCGCCGGCGGCCAGATCGCCGACGAGGGCAGCTTCCGAAGCGTTCGCGAAGAGCGACGCGCCGAGCGCGCCCATGGCTGACGCGATCCCAGCGGCGGCGCCCGCGCCCATCGACCGCATCGCCGGCTATTTCACACAGATGCTGGCGGTCGCGGACGCCGAAGTGCGCAAATTGCGTCACGATCCCAGCGAATTGATGACGCGGGCGCTCCAGCCCGCGATTTGGCTGCTGCTGTTCGGCCAAGTGATGGCGCAGGTGCGCGGACTGGGGCCGCAGAACGGACGCTACATCGACTTTCTCGCGCCCGGCATTCTCGCCCAAAGCGTGCTCTTCTCGGCGATCTTTTACGGCATCGCGGCGATCTGGGAACGCGACCTGGGCGTTTTGCACCGCTACATGGTGAGCCCGGCGCCGCGCACCGCTCTCGTGCTCGGCAAGGCGGTGTCGTCGGGCGTGCGCGGCCTATCGCAGGCGATCATCGTCTATCTCTTGGCGATTGCGATGGGCATCGACCTTTCGTTTTCGCCCGCCAATATTCTCGGCGTTGCGGCGATGATCGTCGTCGGTTCGGCGCTGTTCTCGACGTTTTCGTTGATCATCGCCTGCATCGTGAAGACGCGCGACCGTTTCATGGGCATCGGTCAGGTGCTGACCATGCCGATCTTCTTCGCCAGCAACGCCATCTATCCGATCGCCATCATGCCAGCCTGGCTGAGAGCGATCTCCTCCGCCAACCCTCTGACCTACGAGGTCGACGCGCTGCGGGCGCTGATGCTTGCGGGATCGGCCAGCGAGTATGGTCTCCTGACCGACTTCGCAATTCTCGCCGCGTTCACCGCCATTTTCACTGTCATCGCCGCGCGCATGTATCCGCGCTTGACGACCTGAACCCCGCGCCACAAGCCTGCGGCGCCCCTGCGGCAGCGGCATTCATAGTGTTGTAATCGCTCCGCGCCTATATTGTGCAATGCACAATAGAGAGAAGCGGCCATGTTCGAACTGACCGGCAAGCGAGCGCTGATCGTCGGCGTCGCCAACGAGCGCTCGATTGCGTGGGGGATCGCCCAGGCGTTCAGCCGCGCCGGCGCTCGCTTGGCGATCACCTATCTGAACGAAAAGGCCGAACCGCATGTCCGTCCGCTGGCGGAAAGCCTCGGCGCGCCGATCATCATGCCGCTCGACGTCACCCAGCAGGACCACGAAGAGCCGCTCTTCGGGCGAATCGCCGAACTCTGGGGCGGGCTCGACATTTTGATCCATTCGATCGCCTTCGCGCCGGGCGACGACCTGCACGGCCGGGTGCTCGACGCTTCGCCGCGCGGCTTCGCGACGGCGATGGACATCTCCGTGCATTCGTTCATTCGCCTGGCGCGGCGCGCCGAGCCTTTGATGTCGGCCGGCGGCGCCTGCGTGGCGATGAGCTTCTACGGAGCGGAAAAGGTCGTCGCCAATTACAATCTGATGGGCCCGGTCAAGGCGGCCCTCGAAGCGACGACGCGCGAGCTCGCCGCCGAACTCGGGCCGCGCAATATCACCGTCAACGCGTTGTCGCCGGGGCCGATGA
>CAVWKL010000250.1:0-18866 GCA_963755075.1 uncultured Alphaproteobacteria bacterium | reverse complement strand
CTGTTGCGTGTACTTGACAGTTTTCGTATTGCTCGGGTCAGATTGACGTATTTGGTGGCCACGCGCATGCGTTCGCCGCGTCGGGCGCGAAAGTTCGCGGCGACGTCTTCGAGATCGGCCATGGTGCGCACGTCGATCCAGGCCTGCGGCACGGCGACGACGACATTGGCGCGCCCGAAGCCGAGGGGGGCGAGCAGCGCCAGCCGACCGTCGGCGTCGGCGACCTTCTCGCGCACCAGATCCTCGCCGGTGACGCCGAAATGGACGGCGCCGACGGCGAGTTGGCCGACGATCTCGGACGCCGAGAGATAGGCGACCTCGACTCCCGGCAGATCGGCGATCGCGCCCCTATAATCGCGCGCGCCGCGCCCTTGCACCAATTCCAGTCCGGCGCGGGCGAAGAACGCCGCGGCGTTTTCCTGCAGCCGCCCCTTGGACGGCACGGCGAGACGAGTGGGGCCTCGGCGGCGCTTTCAACCTCGGCGGTCATGCGCGCTCTCCAGCGATGGGCAATCGGTCGATCCATACCGCGGCGCCGACCGCGGGCACGTCGCCCGCGGCGCCGAGACGGCGCGCCAGACCATCGTAGCGGCCGCCGCCGACCGCCGGTTTGGCGTCAGGCCGATTGGCGTCGACCGCCTCGAAGACGAAGCCGGTGTAGTAGTCGAGATCGCGCACGAAGGCGGCCGAGAAGGCGAACTCGTCGATCCGCAGGCCGCGCGCGGCGAGGAAACCGGTGCGTTGGTCGAAGGAGTCGAGCGCATCGCCGAAATCGAGCCGCGCCTCGGAGGCCAATTGTCTGAGCCGCCGCGAGGCCGAGTCGGGATCGCCGGAAATCGCCAGAAAGCGTCTGAGCACCTCCTGCTGTTCGGCGCTAACGTGGGCCTGGGAGCGCGCCGCGGCCTGTTCGAGGAAGCGATCGGCGATTTCGCCGGCGCTGCGCCCGCCGACCGCCGCGATGCCGGCGATGGCGAGCAGATCCTCGACGAGCGCCTTGGCGCCGGCGTGATCGGCGCTCTCGAGCGCGGCGAGAACGCCCGATTGGGCGAGCGCGCCCCCACCATTGCCGTTCACGATCGTCTCCAGCGGACGTCCGCGCGCCAGACCACGGCGCATCCGGCGCAACCAGAGTTCTGGCAGGGCGAGCGCGGCGAGCGCGCTGTCGAACAGCCGCGCGTCGCCGAGGCGCACCTTCAGGGGCCCCGCCCCGGCCAACTCGGCGGCTTCCAGCGCCAACGCGAGAATCTCCGCGTCGGCGGCCTCGACGTCGGGGCGGCCGTAGCTTTCGAGGCCGGTCTGCGTCATCTCGCCGCTTTGCCCGACGCGGGCGCGAAAGACCGGGCCGAGATAGGCGTATTGCGCCGGACGGCCCGCGCGCGGACGAGGCGAGATAGGCGAGGCAAACCGGCACCGTGTAGTCGGGACGCAGGCACAACTCGGCCCCTGAGGCGTCGCTGTCAGGTAGAGGCGGCCGCGGATGTCCTCGCCCGACATGTCGAGAAAGACCGAGGCGGGCTGCAGCACCGGCGGTTCGAGGCGCGAAAATCCGGCGGCGAGAAAATGCTCGAGCGCGCGCCCGCCCGCGTCGAGCGGAAGCGCTGGGGCGCTGGCGCGGGCGCTTGGGCGCCTCGGCCGCGGGGCCGGCGGGGTCGGGTTCACGGCATTTTCCTCGTATTTCGAGGTTTCCTTTAACAAAGCCGCGACGGCGGGCGCAGCCCTTTTCCCGTCCCAAGGTGAACGGAGCGCGCGTTCGCGCCGCTTCGCCGTTGCGGCCACAGGGCGGCCATGGTCGGATGCGAGGGAAGCGTCGCCGCCGCCGAATCATTCCCCGAGAAGCCATTTGTCCGCCCTCCGCGCCCTTCGATTGCTGTTCTTGGCGTTGCTGATCGGGCTGGCGGCGCCGGCGCACGCCGCCGGCGAGGACACGACCCGCCAGACGCTCGACGCCGCGCGCGCCGCGCTCGCCGACATCGACGCCGCCTTGAAGGCCGACAATCTCGCCGACGCCGACCTCGTCCGGCTGCGCGCCGAAGGCGACCCGTTCGTCGCCGAGTTGCAGGCGGTGATCACCGACCTCACGCCGCGCGTCGAGGCCTCGGCGAAGCGGCTCGCGGAATTGACGCCGAAGTCCAAGGATGTCGAACTCAGCGATTCGGCGAGCGCGGAACTGGCCGCCGAAAAGCAAAAGCACGACGCGCTCGACGCCGACCTGCGCTCCGCGCGCGCGATGCTGCTGCAAATCGACGACGACAACGCGCGCATCGGCGCGGCGCGGCGCGATCTGTTCACGCAAGAGACTTTCGCGCGTTCGTCGAGCGTCGTGAGTCCGCTGCTGTGGACCGGGGTGGCGCGCGAGGCGCCCGGCGACGTCGGCGCGGTCGGGGCGGTGTTCGGCGACTGGTTCGATGGTCTGGCGACGCGGATCGCCGCGACGCAGGCGATCGGCCTTTTCGCGGTTATGCTGGCCATCGCGGCGTTGTGGGCGCCGCTGCGATGGATCGCACGGCGCGTGATCGCGCGCGATCCGCAAGCGACGGCGCCCAGCCGCCTGCGCCGGGCGCTGGCCGCCGCCTGGACGATCGTGGTGCTCGCCGTCCTGCCGCTGCTGGCGCTGGAGGCCCTCGCTTACTCGCTCGACGTCTTCGACATTTCCGAACCACGGCTGCAAGGCGCGCTCGATGCGCTGCTCGACGGACTTCGGCTGATCGTCTTGAGCAATGCGCTCGGCCGCGGACTGCTCGCGCCGGGGCATGCCAACTGGCGCCTGTTCGACGTCGATGACCGCGTCATCGCGCGGCTGTTTCATCTCTGGCTGTCGGTCGCCGCGATCCTCGCCGCCGAACGGTTGCTGGAGCAGGCCGCCGACGCCGTCGCCTCGCTCAACATCGCGGTGGCCGGCCGCGCCGTCGGCGCGGTCCTCGTCGCGGTTCTCGCTGCGCGCACGCTGCGGCTGGTCGCCGCGCCGGTTCCCACCGCCTCGCTCGGCGCGCCGCCGCGCGATTCGTGGGCGCCGGGCCGCGCCCTTGCCTGGACTCTGGTCGCCCTCGTCTTCGGCGCGGCGCTCGCCGGCTACATCGCCTTCGCGACCTTCCTCGTCAATCGGACGCTGTTCGTCGCCATGCTCGCGACCACGCTCTATCTCATCGACGTCATCGCGCAGGAGGGCGCCGAGGCGTTGTTGCGCCCGGGCGCCGCGATCGGCCATGGGCTGATGACGATGATCGGCGTGCGGCGCGACGCGCTCGAACAGATCGTCGTTCTCGTGCAAGGCTTCGCCCGGCTGGCGATCATTGTCGCCGCGATCGTGCTGGTCCTGGGACCCTGGGGCATCTCCCAGGACTTGGCCTCGACGCTTCGCACCGCCTATTTCGGCGCGAAGATCGGCGGCGTGACGCTCTCCCTCTCCTCGCTGCTCGTCGCCGCGGCGATGCTCGTCGTCGGCGTCGTGGCGACGCGCGCGATCCAGAATTGGCTCGGCTCGCGCTATCTCCCGCACACGCGGCTCGACGCGGGGGTCAGCAATTCCATCCGCACCATCGTCGGCTATATCGGCGTTTTCGTCGCGCTGCTGATGAGCGGGGCGCAACTCGGCCTCGACTCCCAGAAACTGGCGATCGTCGCCGGCGCGCTGTCGGTCGGCATCGGCTTCGGCCTGCAGTCGATCGCCAACAATTTCGTCTCCGGCCTCATTCTCTTGTGGGAGCGCGGCATCCGCGTCGGCGACTGGGTCGTGGTCGGCACCGAGCAGGGCTACGTGCGGCGCATCAACGCGCGCGCCACCGAAATCGAGACCTTCGACCGCGGGACGCTGATCGTGCCCAACGCGACGCTGGTCAGCGGCGCGGTGAAGAACTGGATGCACGCCGACCGCACCGGACGCATCGTTGTGGCGGTGAACGTCGCCTACGAGAGCGATCCGGAAGTCGTGCGCGAATTGCTGATCGCCGCCGCAAAGGCGCAGGACCAGGTGTTGTCGATCCCGGCGCCGCTGGTGCTGTTCAGCGAATTCGCCGACTGGGCGCTGAAGTTCCAGCTGATCTGTTTCGTCGACGACATCGTGGCGGCGGATCGCGTGCGCAGCGAAATGAACTTCGACATTCTCCGCCGCATGCGCGAGGCGGGTCTCAGAGTGCCCTATCCGAAGTGAGATCGCCGCGATCAAGGGGGCGGCTTGCCCTCGCTGACGGCGAGATCGACCATGATTTCCCCGGCGAGCCGTTCGAGCGTCCTGCGCAATTCGTCGCCGGCGAGATCGTCGGGGATTCCGCAACCGCGCCGCCGCGCGAAACATCTCCGTCCCCGAGAAGGGCGCCGCTTCGACGCCGCTCTCGAATTCTTCGATGTTGACCCCGAGTCGCGTCAAGGCGCGCGTCACCTCGCGCACGATGCCCGGCCGCTCGTGGCCGACGAGGTTCAGCTCGACGATCCTCTCGCCCTTGGGCGCGCTCGTTGCGACGCCGCGCTCGACGGTCACGCGAAGGCCGCTCGCCTCGAGGCCGCGCAAGGCGGCGGTGAAGTCGACGACGTTCGCCTCGGGCACGCCGACCAGCAGAATGCCGGCGAATTCGCCGGCCAGATGGGCCAATCGGCTTTCCAGCCAGGTCCCTCCGGCGGCGGCGACGGTCTCCGATATCGCGTTCACGAGACCGGGCCTGTCGCGGCCGATGAAGGTCAGCACCAGCGGCGTCCCCATGTTGAGCTCCTTGCCCGGTTCGGCGCCGCCGCCAGGGCGCGCCTCGTCACAGAATATAGCGGCTCAAGTCGGCGTTGTCGGCGAGGTCGCCGACATGGGCCTCGACATAGGCGGCGTCGATGGCGATCTCGTCGCCCGAGCGGTCGGGGGCGGTGAAGCTCACCTCGTCGAGCACGCGCTCCATCACGGTTTGCAGGCGGCGCGCGCCGATGTTCTCGACGCTGGCGTTGACCTTGGCGGCGATGCGCGCGATCGCCGCAATCGCGTCGTCGGCGAACGTCAGTTTCACGCCCTCTGCGCCCATGAGCGCGGCGTATTGCTTGATGAGGCTCGCCTCGGGCTCGGTGAGGATGCGCTTGAAATCGTCTTCGGTCAGCGACGCGAGCTCGACGCGGATGGGCAGTCGCCCCTGCAGCTCCGGCAGCAGGTCGGAGGGCCGCGAGACGTGGAAGGCGCCCGAGGCGATGAACAGGATGTGGTCGGTGTTGACCGAGCCGTGCTTGGTGGCGACGGTGGTGCCCTCGATCAGCGGCAAGAGATCGCGCTGCACGCCCTCGCGCGAAACGTCGGCGCCGCCGCGCCCCTCGCGCGCGCAGATCTTGTCGATTTCGTCGAGGAAAACGATGCCGTTGCTCTCGACCTCGTGGATCGCTTCGCGCACCACCTGATCCTGGTCGAGCAGCTTTTCCGCCTCGGCGGCGACGAGGGGCGCGTGCGCCTCGGCGACGCTCATCCGCTTCGGTTTCGTGCGTTGGCCGAAGCCCTTGCCGAATATATCGGAAAGGTTGATCGCGCCGACCGAAGCGCCCGGCATGTTCGGCAGTTCGAACATCGGCATGCCGCCGCCGCTTTGCGGCAATTCGACCTCGACCTCCTTGTCGTCGAGTTCGCCGGCGCGCAATTTGCGGCGGAAGGCGTCGCGCGTCGGGGCGGAGGAGTTCGCGCCGACCAGCGCGTCGAGCATCCGCTCCTCGGCGGCGAGCTCCGCCTTGGCCTCGATGTCCTTGCGCTTGCGTTGCTTGACCAGCGCAATGCCGATCTCGACGAGATCGCGAACGATCTGCTCGACATCGCGCCCGACGTAACCGACTTCGGTGAATTTCGTCGCCTCGACCTTGAGGAAAGGCGCGGCCGCGAGCTTGGCGAGCCGGCGCGCGATCTCGGTCTTGCCGCAGCCGGTCGGCCCGATCATCAAGATGTTCTTGGGCATGACTTCCTCGCGCATCGGCGACACGAGGCGCAATCGGCGCCAACGATTGCGCAGGGCGATGGCGACGGCGCGCTTGGCGTCGTTCTGCCCGACGATATAGCGATCGAGTTCGGAAACGATCTCGCGCGGCGAGAATTCGGTCATGAGGTCACAGGCTCTCGAGGACAAGATTGGCGTTGGTGTAGACGCAGATGGTCGCGGCGATGGCCATCGCCCGGCGCACGATTGGCTCGGCGGGCAATTCGGTCGGCAACAGCGCGCGCGCGGCGGCGAGCGCATAATTGCCGCCCGAGCCGATCGCGATCGCCGAGCCGTGCTCGTCGCCCTCGGGCTCCAAGACGTCGCCCGAGCCGGTCAGCACGAAGCCCGAGGCCCGGTCGGCGACCAGCAGCATAGCTTCGAGCCGGCGCAAGTAGCGGTCCATGCGCCAATCCTTGCCGAGTTCGACGCAGGCGCGCGGCAATTGTCCGGGATATTGTTCGAGCTTGCCCTCCAGGCGCTCGAACAGGGTTAGGGCGTCGGCGGTCGATCCGGCAAAGCCGGCGATGACCTCGCCCTTGGCGAGACGACGGACCTTGCGGGCGTTGCCCTTCATCACCGTTTCGCCGACGCTGACCTGGCCGTCGCCGCCGATGACCACCTGGCCGCCCTTGCGCACCATGAGGATCGTCGTCGCATGCCAGCCCGGCAGACGCGCGCCCGTTCGTTCGTTCATGACCTGAATTCCCTGACGCCGTTCCGGGCGAGGCCCCGATTTATGGCGAGGCGGGCGGCAGCGCAAGGAGCGGCGCGGTCGTAGCGCGGCGGTGAACCCGCGTTGACGGCGGGGGCGCCGAATCGGTCGCCTTCGGGCGGCCGCCGTCGCTCAGCCCAGTTCGTCGATCCAGATCGGGTTGGTCCAGGCGCGCCGACCCGCCGCGTCGATCGCCACGACACGGAACCATTTTTCCGCGCCCGCATCCGTCCAGGCGTCGCGCTTGGCCTTGTCAAGATCGAAAACCGCGCCGGTGACGTGGCGCCCGACCTGGGCGAGGGCGCGCGAGGTCCCCGTCAACAGCGCCACCGAATCGACCGGCGAGCATTCGACCGCGACCTCCGCGCGGCCGACGCGGACATCGTGCAAACGCGGCCCCTGGTTCGCATAGAAATGCCCCGATTTCAGCGCGGCAAGCAGCGCCTCGGGATCGAGGCTCGCCGCCTTCACTTCGACGAAGCCGCCGAACGCGTCGTGCTCGCCGTGGCGGAAATGGGCGTCGTCGACGGCGATCGCGGTGAGGCGCCGTCCCTCGTTCAGCATGCGATCGAGCAGGTAGGAGCCGTCGCCGCGGTCGGTCTCGACCGCGCAGCCGTGGTTATAGATCTCTACCGCGTGGGCGGCTTCGAGGGCGCGCCCGTCCTCGGGGGTGAGCTGCGACCAGGCGGGATGGGCGATGGCGACAAAGGCGCCCGCCGCGCGGGCCCGCGCCGCAAGCTCCGGGCCGCTCTCGGCGGGCCCCGGAGCGGGAAAATCGAGCGGCAGGCCGGCGGCCAGGATGTGCCAGAGCTCGCCGACTTTGGTGCCCATCGCATGCAATTCGGCGCCGATCAGGGTGGTGAAATCATTGGACCGCCAGCGGCGCGTGTCGGCGATCGGCCAGCCGAAACGATCGAGGAAGTGCTCGGAGAGCTGAACGAAGTCGTAGCCGGCCCCCTTGTAGGCGCCGATCACCGCGTCCGGCGCCAAGGCGCCGTCGGAGAGGTTTGAGTGCGCGTGCAAGTTGCCGCGCCAGAAGCGGCCGGGCGTCGAGAAGGGGGCGATGGACGTCAAAGGCGGTCATTCCATTGTGTTGTCGTCTTGCCGGCGGCGATCGATCGAAGTTCGCCGGACACGATCGGCCAAAGATATGACAAACGCGCGTCGGCGCCTTCGTCTCTCCGAAGATCACGCCAGCGCGTCGAGCCGCGCCAACAGGAAGGCGCGCGCCGCCGGATCGAACTCGAGGCCGATCGCCATGCGGTAGCTCTCCTTGGCGCATTGTGTTTGGCCGACGCGCGCCAAGAGATCGGCCCGGGCGGCCCAGTATGACTGGAAGGTCTCGAGGCCGCCGCCCGCCGCGGCCTCGGCGATCAGGGCGAGGCCCTCCGCCGCGCCGCGCGCGTTGGCGACGGCGACCGCGCGGTTGACGGCGACGACGCGCGAGCCGGTCAGCTCGTAGAGGGCGTCGTAGATGAGCGCGATTGCGGTCCAGTCGGTCACGCCGGTCCGGCGGCGCGCGACATGGGCGGACTGAATCGCCGCCTCCAGTTGAAACCGCGCCGGCTTCGCCCGCGCGCCGGCGACGCTGAGAAGGCTCTCGGCCTCCTCGATCATCGCGGCGTTCCACAGCGTGACGTCCTGCGCGTCGAGCGGCACGTAGCGGCCGGCGACGTCGCGCCGCGCCGCGCGCCGGGAATCGGCGTAGAGCATCAGCGCGAGCAGGCCGAGCGCCTCCGGCTCTTCGGGCGCGAGCGCGGCGGCGACCCGGCCAAGCCAGATCGCCTCCTCTGCCAGATTGCGACCGTGCGGATCGTCAGCGAAGGCCTCCGCCCAACCATGGGCGAAGGCGGCGTAGATCGCTTCGAGCACCGCCTCGAGACGCTCGGCGAGGTCCTCACGCTCGGGAATCCGGAAGGGCGCGCCGGCGAGCCGGATCTTCGCCTTGGCGCGCGCCAGACGCTGACCCATCGCCGCCGGGGATATGAGGAAGGCCGAGGCGATCGCGGCGGCGTCGAGACCGAGAATCGTCTGCAGCATCAGCGGCGCCCGGATCGCTTCATCGATCGCCGGATGCGCGCAGACGAACATCAGCGCCAGGCGCCGATCCGGGATTGGCCCTTCCGCCTCGGCGGCCGCCTGCAGTTCCTCGCCGATGAGGCGAAGCGCCTCGGCGGCGTCGCCCGCGCCGCGACGACGCCGCGCCGCGTCGATTCGGCGCCGTTGCGCGGCGACGACGAGCCAGCCCTCGGGGTTGGCGGGCACGCCCTTCTTCGGCCAATCCGCCAGCGCCGCGGCCAGCGCCTCGGAGAGCGCGTCCTCGGCGCCGGGAATGTCGCGATCGCGCGCAGCCAGATATGCGACGAGCTTGCCGTAGCTCTCCCGCGCCACGCGGTTCGCGGCCTCCCACGCCGGATCGCGCGCGTCATTGGCTACATCGGCCAAATCGGACGCACCTCGATGGCGCCGTGCTGCGCGCCGGGGCAACGCGCCGCCCAGCCGATCGCCGCGTCCAGATCGACGGCCTCAATGACGAAATAGCCGGCGAGCTGCTCCTTCACCTCCGCATAGGGTCCGTTCAACACCGAGGTCTTGCCGTCCTTGACGCGCACGACCGTTGCGGTCGTCGTCGGCCTCAGCCGCTCGCCGCCGCGAAGGACGCCGGCCTCCTGCATCGCCTTGGCATAGGCGCCGTAAGCCGCCGTCATCGTTTCCCTTTCCGCCGTCGACGCATTGGCCATGCCGGCCTCGTCCGAGTGGATCATCAGGAGATATTGCATGATCGTATTCCTTCCTGCCGGCGCGGCCCTGCGCCGCGCTCCCTGCAAAGACGCCCGAGCGCGGCCATTTTCGACAGGCGCCGAACTCAAAGGGCCGCTCTCGCCTCAATCCGCCCGCTCGATCGCCATCGCGGTCGCTTCGCCGCCGCCGATGCATAGCGAGGCGACGCCGCGCGTCGAGCCCGCGCGCCCTGAGCGCCGCAATCAGCGTCACCAGGATGCGCGCGCCCGAGGCGCCGATGGGATGGCCGAGCGCGCAGGCGCCGCCGTTGACGTTGACCTTGTCCTCAGGGAGGGAAAGATCGCGCATCGCCGCCATAGCGACGACGGCGAAGGCCTCGTTGATCTCGAAGAGATCGACGACGTCCGGGCTCCAGCCGCGATCTTGTCGAACAGCCGGCGCATCGCCCCGATCGGCGCGGTGGGAAAATTCTTCGGCTCAGTGGCGTAGGTCGCGTGGGCCGCGATGACGGCCAGCGGCCTGACGCCGCGCCGCTCCGCTTCGCTGCGGCGCATCAGGACGAGCGCCGCCGCGCCGTCGGAGATCGAGCTGGAATTGGCGGCGGTCACCGTGCCGCCGTCGCGGAAAGCGGGCTTGAGCGAGGGGATCTTTTCAGGACGCGCCTTGGGCGGCTGCTCGTCGTCGCCGACGATCGTCTCGCTCTTGCCGGCCTTGACCGCGACCGGCGCGATCTCGCCGGCGAAATGCGCCGCTCGCGCATCGCCCGCTTGGCGCGCTCGAGCGAGCGCAGCGCGAAGGCGTCCTGCGCCTCGCGGGTGAACTGATAGGCCTGCGCGCAATCCTCGGCGAAGGTCCCCATCAGCCGGCCCTTGTCGTAGGCGTCCTCGAGCCCGTCGAGGAACATGTGATCGACGACGCGGCCGTGGCCCATGCGATAGCCGGCGCGCGCCCGCTCGAGCAGATAGGGCGCGTTGCTCATGCTCTCCATGCCGCCGGCGACGACGATCGTCGGCCGAGCCGGCGCGCGATGAGATCGTGGGCGAGCATCGCCGCCTTCATGCCCGAGCCGCACATCTTGTTGACCGTCGTCGCGCCGACGCCGATCGGCAGCCCGGCGCCGAGCGCCGCCTGACGCGCCGGGGCCTGGCCTTGGCCGGCCGGCAGCACGCAGCCCATCAGCGATCTCGTCGACGTTCCTCGCCCTTCAGCCCGGCGCGCGCCAGCGCGGCGCGGATCGCGGTTGCGCCGAGCGCCGGCGCCGCGACCTCCTTCAACTCGCCGAGAAAGGCGCCCATCGGGGTGCGCGCCGCGCCGACGATGACGATGGGGTCGATGCTGGACATGGCGTTTATTCCCCGTTCGATGAATCCCGGACTCGGCGGCCCGTTCCGCAGCGGCCCGGCCGGCTGACAAGACAGATTGCCCAGACGGAGGCGATCGATCAAGACTGCCGGGCGGGCGAACCGCCGGGGGGCGTATGGCGAGCGAGACGTTGGAGTTGCGGCAGGCGGTCGCGGCGGACGCCGCGGCGATCCGAGCGCTGACGCGGGAGGCCTACGCCAAATGGGTTCCCCTCATTGGGCGCGAGCCCTTGCCGATGAGCGTTGATTATGACGAGGCGTTGCGAAAGAACCGCTTCGATCTGCTATTTGTGGACGGAAAACCGGCCGCCCTCATCGAGACGATCGCGCAGCCCGACGGCCTCCTGATCGAAAACCTCGCCGTCTCACCCCGCTTTCAAGGCCGCGGCCTCGGTCGAAAGCTGATGGCGCACGCGGAGAAGCTGGCCACGTCGCTTGGATGCGGCCAAGTCAGGCTCTATACCAACAAGCTCTTTGCGGAGAACCTAAGCTTCTACCGGCGCCTCGGCTATCGCCTCGACAGCGAGGAGCCGTTCAGGGGCGGCTGGCGCGTCAACATGAGCAAAGCGGTGGGAGCGGAGCGGCGCTGACGCCGCCCCCCATTGCTCCGGCGCGCCCGCAGCGGATAAAGTGCTCGCATGAAACTCACTAGGGAAGAAATCGAGCGCTACGCCCGCCAGATCGTGTTGCGCGGCGTCGGCGGGCCGGGGCAGGGCAGGCTCAAGGCGGCGCGGGTTCTGGCGATCGGGGCGGGCGGGCTCGGCTCGCCGGCGCTGCAATATCTCGCCGGCGCCGGGATCGGCTGCCTCGGCGTCGTCGACGACGACGCGGTCGCGCTCTCCAACCTGCATCGCCAGGTGCTGCACGCCACCGCCGACGTCGGGCGACCGAAGGTCGACAGCGCCGAGGCGGCGATCGGCCGCATCAATCCGCACGTCCGCGTCGAAAGAATCGCGCGGCGGCTCGATCCCGCCAACGCCCGCGCCATCGTCGCCGGCTTCGACGTCGTCCTCGACGGCTCCGACAATTTCGCCACCCGCTACGCCGTTTCCGACGCCTGCTATTTCGAGCGCAAGCCGCTGGTGACGGGGGCGATCGGCGAATTCGACGGCACGCTGACGACGCTGAAGCCTTACGAAAACGGCCCTGACGGCAAGCCCAATCCAACCTATCGCTGCCTTTTCGCCGAGGCGCCGCCGCCGGGAACGATCCCGGCCTGCGCGGAGGCGGGCGTCCTCGGCGCGCTCGCCGGCGTCATCGGCTCGCTGATGGCGCTCGAGGCGATTCGCGAAGTCGTCGGCGGTTTCGGCGACGGCGACTGCGGCCTGGTGGGGCGGCTCTTGATGATCGACGCGCGCGCCATGCGCTTCGAGACCCTGAGCTACGCCTGGGACGAGGCCAATCCGCTCAGCGGATCGGGCGCCGAAGGCGCGACATTCATATCGTCGGCCAGCTGACCAGGAGGGCAGGGCCGGCGAGGCGGCGCGATCGGGCACGATTTGCCGGCGCGTTCTCTTGGACAATATTTCTTAATCATAGTTCATTGCTTTCCGATAACCATCGCCTGAGACTTGCGGCGCGGGACGCGTTGTTTTCGCGTATGCTTGGCTCTTGTTCGGCGTCGCCGCGGCTCGTGAGGGGCGAAAGGGCGGCACGCTGCGGCGGGAGTTTGTCATGCGGCGCGTTTCCGGCTTCCTCATTCCGGCCTGCTTGGGCCTCTCGACTTTGACATTCGGCGTCGCCGAGGCGACGGCGGCGAGCGTCGATAGCCTCGTCATTCCCGGAATGGGGCCGCCGCCGGCGACCCAGCCGGCCGCTCCCCAGCCGACGAGCGGCGGATTGGGCGGCGGTTTCCTCGAATTCATGCTAACTGGGCGCGGCGGCCCGTCCCGCCCGGCGCCGCAGGCCTCTTTTGCTCCGCCGCCGGGGCCCCCGATCGTTCCCGGCGGCCAAGTCGTCGCCGCGCTGACGCCGCCCGCGCCGAACGCGCTCGAAGCAAGGCCTGCCGAACTCTATCTGCGTCACGAAGTCGACTATGCCGGCGCGGAGCGCCCCGGCACGATCGTCATCGATACGCAGAACAAGTTCCTCTACCTGGTGCTGCCGCAGGGGCGCGCGGTTCGCTATGGCGTCGGCGTCGGGCGGCCGGGCTTCGAATGGTCGGGAGTGAAGACCATCAGCCGCAAGGCCGAATGGCCGGGCTGGACGCCGCCGCCGCAAATGATGCTGCGCCGGCCGGACCTGCCGAGCCACATGGACGGCGGGCCCGGCAACCCGCTCGGCGCGCGCGCGCTCTATCTCGGTTCGTCGATGTTTCGCATCCACGGCACCAACGAGCCCTCGACGATCGGCCAGAACGTCTCCTCTGGCTGTATCCGCATGATGAACGAGGACGTCATCGATCTCTACAATCGCGTCCACGTCGGCACGAGGGTCGTCGTCATGTGAGCGCGGGCCCGCTTCGGCCAATTCACGCCCTCGGCGTCACGTATCGAAGCTGCCAGAGTCGAAACTGCCGGAGTCGAAATTGCCGGAGTCGAGGCCGCCGGGGTCCGCACCGGGGTCGTATCCCGCATCCTGGAAGTCGTTCTGCCCCTGTTCGGCGCCCTGCAGAGCGTCTTGCGAGGGCAGGCCGGCGTGATCGGGCGGGCTCTCGTAGAAATTGTTGACCGTCTCGCTGCCGCCGAACATGCCCGCGGACTGGCCGCCGAACAGGCCGCCTCGCCCGCCGATGAGGCTCTCGAGCGTATTGGCGAGCACCACGCCCCCGGCGACGCCCGCCGCGGTCGTCATCGCGTTGGCGAGGAAGCCGCTCCCGGCCGAACGCGGCGGCGGCGCACCCCAGGGGCCGGCCGGCGGGGGCGGCGCGTAAGCGGGTTGCTGCGGAACGCCGACGGGGCCGGGCCCCGCGGCGCCTCGGTAGGCGCTGGCGTCATAGGAAGCGTTCGGGCGGGGCGGCGGCGAGGCGCCGCCAAACAGCGTCTTGCCGAGATTGCCGAGGAAGCTGGTCTCTTGCGCCGGCGCAGCGGCGCGCGCCTCGAGTTCGGCGATGCGCTGTGCGGCCGCTTCCAGCGCCTGCTGCTGCACCAACGTCGTTTGGGCGAGGACATAGGGCGCGTAAGGCAGCGCCCGCACCGCCTCGCCGATGAAGGCTTCCGCCTCGGGGTCGCGGGCGCCCGTCGCGGTCGCGCGAACGCGCTCGAACAGGTCCGCGAGCATCTGGCGTTCTTGAGGGGTCATTAGAAATCTCCGTTTCCGGCCGATCGGCCCAGGCCCGGCATATGGGCGAGGAATGCGACCGATCCAAGATGGCGCCTCGGCGAATTCTCGATGACGCGGCGGCCGCTTTACTCGCCGGCCCCAATCGCGTAGTCCATGCGCGCAATGAGCCCCGGTCCAGCCCATTGCCGCTGGCGCCGGGTCTTTGTTTTCATGGGGTCGAGAGGGACGAGCGGCGATGGCCAATGTGGTTGTTGTCGGCGCCCAGTGGGGCGACGAGGGTAAGGGCAAGATCGTCGACTGGCTGTCCGTCTCCGCAGACGTCGTCGTCCGCTTTCAGGGCGGTCACAACGCCGGGCACACGCTGGTCGTCGACAATCAGACCTATAAGCTCCAGTTGCTGCCCTCGGGCATTGTGCGCCCGGGGAAGTTGTCGATCATCGGAAACGGCGTCGTGCTCGATCCCTATCACCTGGTGGCGGAAATCGAGAAGATTCGCGGCCAGGGCGTGGAAGTGACGCCAAAAAACCTCAAGATCGCCGAAAACGTTCCGCTTATCCTTTCGCTGCATCGTGAACTCGACGCGCATCGCGAAGCGACGGAAATCGGCGGCGTGAAGATCGGAACCACCAAGCGGGGCATCGGTCCGGCCTATGAGGATAAAGTCGGCCGCCGGGCGATTCGCTTGATGGATCTGGCCGAGCCGGAGGCCCTCGACGGCAAGATCGCGCGCTTGCTCGCCCATCACGATCCCCTGTGTCGCGGCATGGGCCGCCCGCCCCCTACCGCCGGGGCGATCAAGGCCGAACTCCTCGCCATCGCGCCCAAGGTTCTGCCTTACATGGCCCCGACATTCGAGTTGCTCGATCGCGCCCGTCGCGCCGGCAAACGCATCTTGTTCGAGGGCGCGCAAGGGGCTCTGCTCGACGTCGATCACGGAACCTACCCTTACGTGACTTCGTCCAACACCGTCGCGGCCAATGCTGCGACCGGGTCGGGTCTCGGACCGGGCGCAATCGGCTATGTCCTGGGGATCGTCAAGGCGTATACGACCCGGGTCGGCGGCGGGCCCTTCCCGACCGAACTCGAGGACGAGACCGGCCGAGAGATCGGCCGACGCGGCGCCGAATTCGGCACCGTCACCGGGCGCCCGCGCCGCTGCGGTTGGTTCGATGCGGTGCTGACGCGCCAGTGCGTCAAGGTCTCCGGCATCAACGGCGTCGCGCTGACCAAGCTCGACGTACTCGACGGTTTCGACGCCATCCAGGTCGCGACGCATTATCGTCTGGACGGCGAGGAGATCGATTATCTTCCCGCCTCGCAGGCGGCTCAGGCGCGCATCGAGCCCGTCTACGAATCGATCGAAGGCTGGCGGGAGCCGACCGTGGGCGCGCGTTCGTGGGTCGATCTGCCGGCCCAGGCGGTCAAGTACGTGCGCCGCATCGAGGAACTCATCGGCGCGCCGGTCGCGTTGCTCTCGACGAGTCCGAAGCGGGAAGATACGATTCTTGTGCATGACCCGTTTCAAGATTAACTCACTGATGGCGCTGGCAGCCGCAGTGCGGGCGACCGGACTCGATCATGGCTGACTATTACTCTCTGCTTTCCAAAGCCGTCTCGAACTTGCCCAAGTCCGGCGCGGGGTCGGCGCGGCAGGCGATCTACGCTCGCGCGCGCGCCGCGCTGCTTCGCCAGCTGCGCTCGCTGGGTCCGTCGTTGTTGGAGGCCGACATCGCGCGCGAAGAGGCCTCGCTGGAATCCGCCATCGCGCGGTTGGAGGGGCAATACGCGCCGGCGCCTCCCGCCGCGGCCACCCCCGACGTCTCCGCGCCGTCGCGCTCGGCGCCCATGCGGCCCAGCGCGCCCGCCTCGCCGACGGTTGCGGCAGAGCCGGCGTCGACCCGCGCCCCCGACGCGCCTCCGCGCCCGTCGTCGCGCGCCGCGCCCGTCAAGCCCGACGCGCCGCCCCGAGCGCCGGCGACGCCGGAGGCGCCGCCGATGCGCGCCGCGCCGCCGCGCTCGACGCTCCCGCCCACAGTCGGCGCCTCTCAGAGGCCGTCGATCGGAGCGGAGGCGTCGGCGCGCCCGATTTTGGGCGCGCGGCCGGCGTCCTCCGGGGCGCGGCTTGCCCCGCCTCCGCCCTCCGCCCATCGCGCGAGCGCCATTCCCGCGCCGCCGATCGTCGCCATGAGCGGCGGCGAGCCCGACGCCGAGAGCCCGGCGCCGCCGATCGACAGGGCGGCGGAGCTCGATCGGGCCGCCTATGCGCCCGCCGGGGCTGACGGCGATTCGATTCGGCCCAGCGCTCCGAGCCGCATCGACGCGCCCCGCGCCAATCCGCTGCCTTGGATCTTGCTCGCGGTGATCGTCGGCATCGTCCTTTCCGTCGCCGTCGCCGCGTTCGTCTTGCGTCAGAAGCCTCAGGATCTTGCGATCAAGGAGCCTCCGGAGGCGGCCGACTCCCAGCCGGCGGCGCCCGCCGCCAAGATCCCCGATCGCGTCGGCGGCGCGACGGCCACGCCGACCCCCGCTCCCACGCCCGCGCCCGCGTCCTCGATCGAAGCGACGCCGACCGCCGCCGCGCCCACGCCCACGCCCGTCGCAAGCTCTCCGGCCAGCGCGACGGCCGCCCCGCAACCCGCCGCAACGCCCGGCCTGCCGGTCGCCGCGCGCGCGGCGATGCTCGTCGCCGTCGCCGCCGACCCGCAAAAGCCGCCGGCGGTGAGTCTCGGCTCGGTCGTCTGGACTTCGATCCCGCCGATCCCGGGGCAGCCCGCGACGTTCGGCGTGAAGGCGGAGGCCGACATTCCCGATCTGAAAATGCACGCGGTCATGACGATCCACAAGAACACCGACCCGAGCTTGCCCGCCACCCATACGATCGATCTTCGCGTGACGTTCGGCGACGGCGCCGAAATCAAAGGCATCAAGGACATGCGCGTGCCGATGATGCGCCGCGACGATCCGCCGGCGCAGGACGCCTTGTCGGGCGTGCGCGTCAAAATCAGCGACAACTACTTCCTCGTCGGCCTCAATCGCGCCGACGCCGACGCGGCGCGCAACGTCGACTTGATCGCCACCCGCGCCTGGTTCGACTTCCCGCTGCTGCTCAACGACGACCGCATCGCCAAGCTGACCTTCGAGAAGGGGGCCGACGGGGACCGCATCGTCGCCGAGGCGATGGCCGCATGGAAGGCGCCCTGAGCGTCCGTGTCGCCAAGTCCCCCGCCTTCAGCCGGGCAGGTTGAAGACCCGCGTCGAAACGAAATACCCCCCCTCGACGACGCCGAACGCGATCGGCGCGCCGAAGCATGAGGCGTAGGCGGGTCCCTCGCCGGGCGGCTCGGCGCCGCGCAGCAGCAGCTTTTGACCGCGGCGCAGGATCGCGGCGCCGTGGCGGTCGATGGCGAGGCGCGGCAGCTCCGCCAACCCCGCTTCGACGGGAAGCAGCGCCGCCGCGCGCGCCTCGGACGAAGAGCGCAGCGCCTCGTGCGCCGTCGCCCGATCCGCGAGGAACGGGCCGACGCGCGTGCGGCGCAGCAGCACGATGTGGCCATGGCAACCGAGCACGCGCCCGAGATCGCGCGCGATCGCGCGCACGTAGGCGCCTTTGCCGCATTCGGCCTCGAACCTCGCCTCGCCCGGTTCGGCCCCCACCAGTTCGAGCCGGTGGACGACGATGCTGCGCGCCGCGATCTCGAAAGATTCGCCGCCGCGCGCCAGATCGTAGGCGCGTTCGCCGCCGATGCGAATCGCCGAAAAGGTCGGCGGATTTGGCTGATCAGGCCGACGAAACGGGGCAGCGCCGCCTCGATCTCCGCGCGGCTCGGACGCCGCTCGGAGCGGACGACGACCTTGCCTTCGGCGTCGTCGGTGTCGGTTTCCTCGCCCCACTTGACGGTGAACCGGTAGGCCTTTGTTCCGTCCTGCACGATCGGGACGGTCTTGGTCGCCTCGCCGAAGGCCACCGGCAACACGCCCGAAGCGAGCGGATCCAGACGCTTATCTCACACCAGCGGCAGATAAAGTAGGCACGGCCCTGCTGTGTCGGCTCTTCGTAAATAATCCATTTACGGCGGCAAAGCGGACAATATTTCATTTTTTCAAGTTCGACTAATAGGCAATCATTAGCCATCAAACACCCCCTGAGCACCCCGGACAGCCCAACACGTAGGACAATAATGTTCCCACTCACCAACATCTTTAAAGCTGTGCCAGCCTTCCTCTTTCATCTGCTCAATACATTCTGTAAACGTGCCATTGAACTCAAGCACTTCAGCGCAATCATCACCGTCGCAAGTGATGAGCATTTCCTCGTCGAAATTATTATAATCAAGCATTTGGCCTCCTATATCCCCGGACACTACCCTTTAATTTATCACTATAGAAAACTCCTTTATCCCATTTCAAACTGCGCATAATATCCGCAATCCGGCGTTGTTCTACCCGGGTAATCATGGCGAATTTACCGCCTAAACAATTACAATACAGATCACTTAAGGTCAACATTTCCGTTTCTTTACCAAAACCAGTAGTGACCCATTCAAAAATACGCTCGTACCACGGGTCGGCCCCCATTCGCTTTTGCTGCTCTATATTAGCTTGGGCCTCGATTGCCACGTCATCCAAAAATGGTGCCGTTCCGTTCCGGTAATACATCAGCGCCTCTGCCCATAGCTGGTCACGGATTTTACGAAAGCCATCAACGTCAATGGCACCACATTTAATAGGCCAATACCGACGGTTCCCTGTAGTATCTTTTAACCAACCTATATCCTCACAGACTTCCGGATTAATCGACCCAATGAAAATGCTTTGTCGCGGAAAAGCTCGCGCGCGTCTCGCGTATGGTACTCTAAAAACATCCGTTTGACGGGAAAGAAACGCCCGCATAGCAGTTGATTCCTG
>CAVWKL010000249.1:0-15365 GCA_963755075.1 uncultured Alphaproteobacteria bacterium | reverse complement strand
CCACCCAACGCACCACGTCACCCCGCACCGATCCACCGCCGCGTCGCCGACGTCACCCACTCACGCCTCCACGCACCCCACCATCCATCCATCCATCCGCCACCCTAACTAACGTCGCCACCAATGTTCCATTTCCATCGCCACGTGTTTGTGCCAGATTGACCCGCGCCCCGCGCACGCCGCTCTCGCGGCCGAGGCCCTTCTCGATCGTGCTGATGCAGGCGCCGCAATGAACGCCCTCGACGACGAGGTCCATCGCCGCCACGCCCTCGGCGGGATGGCGAACGAACACCGACAAATCCTGCCCCTCGGCCACTGGCTAGTCCCCGACGGCGGTTTCGGCGAGCGTGATCCTGTTCTCGCTGGTGAACTTCCGCTCGCCGTCTTGCTTGGCCTCGATGACGAGGGTCCAGCGCCCGGCGTGCAGCGGCGCGGCGACGCCTTCGTAAGCCCCCCCGCCGCCGTCCGAGGTCAGCGTCGCCTGGCGATCGGCGCTTCTGTCGAAGGGATGCACGAAGCGGGCGACGACGTCGAGGCCCGCGATCGGCGCGCCGGCGCGATCCCTGAAGTCGGCGACGACGCGCTCGCCCTTGCCCTCCTGGCGCGTCGTCACGTCGGCGACCCAGCCCAGCTGGTCTTGAGCGCGCGCCTCGGCGATGCGCTGATTGTAGACCTGGCTCGCGTCATAGGAATTCGCCAGCTCCTCGCCGTGCAGCGTGCTGAGCGCGGCGTAGATCAAGGCGCCGTTGGCGACGAACATCGCGCCGAAGAACAGCCCGAGAAGGATCACCACGCCGCGGCCGGTCAGCGGCCTCGTCAAGTCGGGACGTTCGGGAACGCCGAGTTGCGCCATGGCTCGATCCGAGTTGAGAAGCATGATGTCTAGTCCCTCGCAGCACATCGGCGCAATCCTCACGGACCGAAGAAGTGGTCGCCCACGCTGACGCTCTCGCCGCTCTTGAGGTCGGTCGCCTTCATTACGATCGGAACGCCGGCCTCGGTCGCCGAGGAGAGCGGCGCCGTCACGTAGAACTCGATTTCCTGGGTCGCGTCGGGATCGACGGTGACCGCCAAGCGCCCGTCGGGCAGCGTGTCGGTCTCCTCGCTCTTGGCGGTCGCGCCCTTGACGCCGCCGATCTCGATGGCGAACGTGCGCGGCTCGTTCCATTTGTTGGCGAATCGCAGCGTATAGCCGTTGCGCACCCCGTCCTGCCCGGTGGTGGTGTACATCGGAGCGCGCACGTGCAACACGCTGAGGCCAATTTCCTGGCGCGTCGTCAACTTGTAAAGCATGAGCGCGCCGACGATCGCCATGACGATCACGTAGAGAATCGTGCGCGAGCGCACGAGACGGTAGATGGGCGCCTCGCCGCGCTGGCGGCGCTTGATGTTCTCGTCGGTGTCGTAGCTGATCAGGCGTATCGGCCGGTGAACCTTGGTCATCACCGCGTCGCAAGCGTCGATGCACAGACCGCACTGGATGCAGCCGAGTTGCGAGCCCTTGCGAATGTCGACCCCGGTCGGGCATACGGCGACGCACTGATCGCAATCGATGCAGTCGCCCGCCGGCTGCCCCGCCGCCCGCAGCTTGTCGGCGTCCTTGAGCGACTTCCGCGGTTCGCCGCGATCGCGTCGGTAGGTGACGTTGAGCGCGTCGACGTCGGTCAGCGCCGCCTGGATGCGCGGCCACGGGCACATGTAGAGGCACACCTCCTCGCGCATGTGTCCGGCCAGATAATAGGTCGTGAAGGTGAGGATGCCGATCCAGACGTAAGCGACGAACGAGGCGTGCAGCGTCGCGAGTTCGCCCACCAGCGTCGGCGCGTCGGCGAAGTAGAGCACCCACACGCCGCCGGTCCACCAGGCGATCAGGAGCCACAATCCGTGCTTGGCGACCCGCTTGGCGAGCTTAGCGGCGCTCCACGGCGCCGCGTCGAGCTTGATGCGGTCGCGCCGATCGCCCTCGACAAGGCGCTCGACCCACAGAAAGAGGTCGGTCCAAACCGTCTGAAAGCAGAAATAGCCGCACCAGACGCGGCCGAACAGCGCGTTCGACAGGAACAGCGCCAGCGCGGCAAGAATCAGCAGGCCGGTGAAGTAATAGACTTCCTGCGGCCAAATCTCGATGAAGAAGAAATAGAAACGCGAGTGCGCCAGATCGACCAGCACCGCCTGGGAAGGTTCGTTCGGCCCGCGGTCCCAGCGCACGAAGGGGAGGAAGTAGTAGAGCCCCAGACATATGATCAACAAGGCCCATTTCAGCCGGCGAAACGTCCCGTGAACCGACTGCGGATAGACCTTGGGATCGGAAACGTAGAGGGGGCCGTCGTCATAGATTTCACGGCCCCCCCCGATCTCCGCTTGCGTCACTGTCCCGCGCCTAGGCTATGCACGAACACCGTCAGGGCTTTGATGGTCACCGGATCGAGCCTCGCGCCCCATGCCGGCATCGTGCTGTTCCGCGCATACGTAATCGTTTGGATCAGGTCTTTGAAGTCCCCGCCGTAGAGATGCAGGCCGTCGGTCAGGTTGGCCGATCCGAGCGTCGGGTTGCCCTGGCCGTCGTCGCCGTGGCAAGGCGAGCAATTGTCGGCGAAGAGCTTCTTGCCGGCCTCGACGTCGACGCCGGGCGCCGGCGGCAGCTTGCTCAACGTGCGCACATAGCTGGCGACCTGTTCGATCTCCTGCGGCTTCAAGATGCCGTCCTTGCCGAAGGCGGGCATCGCGCTCTGGCGCGTGTCCTTGTCGGTGTAATCGCGGATGCCGTGGGTGATCGTCGTCTGGATGTCGTCGAGCGTGCCCCCCCACAGCCAGTCTTCGTTGGTGAGGTTGCGATAGCCCTTGGCGCCCTGGCCGCCCGAGCCGTGGCAGGGCGCGCAGTTCTCGGCGAAGGCCGCTTTGCCGTGAGCCAAGGCCAAGCTCAACAGCTTCTTGTCGGCGACGATCTGCTGCACGCTCGCCGTGTCGAGGCCCGCTTCGGTTTGCGCGCGCAACGCCTGGATCGCCTGAACGTCCACCGCGACTTGGCTGCGCGCGGTGGTTCCCCACAGGCCATGCGTGAAGGAGGAGAGCAACGGCCAGGAGGGATAGAGGAGCCAGTAGACGACCGAGAAGAGAATGCAGGCGTAGAAGGTCCACAGCCACCAGCGCGGCAGCGGCGTGTTGAGTTCCTGGATGCCGTCCCACTCATGCCCCGTCGTGGTCTGGCCGGTGATCGAATCGACTTGGTTCGGTTGTGTCGTCGCCATCGCTCAATCCTCGCGCAGCGGCATCCGGGCCGCTTTTTTGAAAGCCTCGCCATTGGCCGGCCAAAACGCATAGACCAGCACCCCCAGGAACAACACGAAGCAGTAGATCGTCCCGCCGGACCGCGCGAATTGCGCTAGCATTTCATACGTCGACGCCATGACGGTTCCCCCTCAACGCAAGTCGGCCTTGTCCTGATAGAGATTGAAGTCGACCAGCGTGCCGAGCATCTGCAGATAGGCGACCACCGCATCCGCCTCGGTCAACGCCGGGTTCTCCGGGTTGAATTTGCGCAGCTGCGCCTTCGGGTAGCGCTTCTGGAACGCCGCCGCATCCGGGCTGTCGGGATTGATCTGCGTCTTCAGATCGGCGTCGGCGCTGGCGATCATCTCGTCCGAATAGGGGACGCCGACGAGCCGGCTGGCGCGCATGTAGGCGGCGAGTTCGCGCGAATCCAGCGGGGCGTCGGCGAGGAACGCGTAGTTCGGCATGATCGATTGCGGCACGACCGAGCGCGGATCCTTGAGATGCGCGATCTGCCAGGAGTCGGTGTATTTCAAGCCGACGCGCGCCAAGTCGGGACCGTTGCGCTTCGAACCCCACTGGAAGGGATGGTCGTACATGCTTTCGGCCGCCAGCGAGTAGTGGCCGTAACGCTCCACTTCGTCGCGCAGCGAGCGGATCATTTGGCTGTGGCAGAGATAGCAGCCCTCGCGCACGTAGATGTTGCGCCCGGCGAGCTCAAGCGGCGTGTAGGGCCGCATGCCCTCGACCTTCTCGACCGTGCTTTGCAGATAGAACAACGGCGCGATCTGGACGATGCCGCCGATCGACACGACGATCAGGATGGCGATCGCCAGGAGAATGGGATTCTTCTCCAAGACATGATGCTTGGCGAAAAAACCCGGGGTATTGGGAGTTTGCGTCCCGCTGCTCATGGCTCAGTTCCTCATTCGGCGGGCTGGAGGGAGGGTTGGGCGGAAGCGGCGGCTTCCTCGCCCAAGCGGATCGTCATCCAAACGTTGTAGATCATCAGCAAATAGCCGGCGATGAAGAAAACGCCGCCGAGCGCGCGGATGACATAGAAGGGGTGCATCGCCGCGACCGTCTCGATGAACGAATATTCGAGATAGCCTTGCGGCGTGTACGACCGCCACATCAGTCCCTGCAGGATGCCCGAAACCCACATCGAGGTGATGTAGAGCACGATGCCGAGGGTCGAGATCCAGAAGTGCCAGTTCACCAGCCGCATCGAATAGAGTTCGCGCTTGTTCCACAGCCAGGGAACCAGGCAGTAGATGGCGCCGAACGAAACGAAAGCCACCCAGCCGAGCGCGCCGGAGTGGACGTGGCCGACGGTCCAGTCGGTGTAATGGGAGAGCGAGTTGACCGTCTTGATCGACATCGCCGGACCTTCGAAGGTCGACATGCCGTAGAAGGCGACCGACACCACCAACATGCGCAAGACCGGATCGGTGCGCAGCTTGTCCCAAGCGCCCGACAACGTCAGCAGTCCGTTGATCATGCCGCCCCACGAGGGCATCCACAGCATGATCGAGAAGGTCATGCCCAGCGTCTGCGCCCAGTCGGGAAGCGCGGTGTAGTGCAGATGGTGCGGGCCCGCCCAGATGTAGAGGAAGATCAGCGCCCAGAAGTGGATGATCGACAACCGGTAGGAATAGATTGGCCGCTCCGCCCGCTTCGGCACGAAGTAGTACATGATCGCCAGGAAGCCGGCGGTGAGGAAGAAGCCGACGGCGTTGTGGCCGTACCACCACTGGAACATCGCGTCCTGCACGCCGCCCCAAAGGATGACCGACTTCGACGAAAACAGCGAGATCGGAATCGTCGCGTTGTTGCCGAGATGCAGCATCGCGATCGTAAGGATGAACGCCAAATAGAACCAGTTGGCGACATAGATGTGGGGCTCCTTGCGGCGCCACAGCGTGCCGACGAACACCAGGAGATAGGTGACCCAGACGATCGTCAGCCAGAGATCGGAGTACCATTCCGGCTCGGCGTATTCCTTGCCTTCGGTGATTCCGAGCAAATAGCCCGTCCCGGCGATGACGATGAAGAAGTTATAGCCGAGCGCGACGAACCACGGCGCCAGATCGCCGGCGAGCCGCGCACGGGAGGTGCGCTGCACGACATAGAACGAGGTCGCCAGCAGCACGTTGCCGCCGAAGGCGAAAATCACCGCCGAGGTGTGCAGCGGGCGCAGGCGGCCGAAGTTGAACCACGGCGCGATGTTCAACCAGGGATAGGCGAGCTCGAAGGCGATGTAGATGCCCACCGCCATCCCCGCCACGCCCCAGAAAAGGGCCGCCAGGGTGCAGAACTTGACCGGCCCCATGTTATAGTTGGGCTTGCCGTCGATTTCGAGCGGCGGCGTTTCGGCCGGCCGTCCCGAATAGCGCTGGAAGATCGCAAAGACGCCCGCCGCGCTCGCGATGACGCCGAGCGCCATGTGAAAAGCGAAGGCCGGCTCGATCGTCTTGGCTGCGATATAGAGGCACGCCAACGCTATGATGGCCAAGACAGCGATAAGACCGACTTCGCCGCCGCGCATCGACTTTCTCGTCGTGACCGCCTGCATATGGAACCCCCTGCACCTCTAGCGAAATTTTTATGGTAACCTGGACGAACGGCTCCCGCGCAATTTGATTCAGATCAAGACGCGCGTCACCCCCCTCCGATGAACGGGCCCGCTCGACGGGCGGGCTCGGACCCTTGGGCTTTAGCTGTTGGCGCGCGCGCGCGTCTAGCCCCTCCGAAAGGACAATGCGGAACCCGAGGCGGGCGAGGCCGGCCTGGCCCGCTCGGGCCGAGAATGCGTCCCGCCTTTGTTTCACCACAGTTTCGCCGCGCGGCCGCTTTCGAGGCGTCGGAGGCCGCTTGAAGCGGATGTGACCCTGTGTCGCAGCTGCGCCCTCTTGCGCGCAAGCGCGCCGTCGCAGCAGCGGCGCGATCGCGCGCGTCGAGCCGCGGCGCGGCGCACGAGAATTCGGCCCATTTGCGTTAAGTCAACCGGCGTCGGCTCGACGCGGCGCCGATCGGCGATCGCCGATGCGCCCCGCAATTCGGCCAGCTTGACTTATGTCAACAGGCTTCGCCTGCGGGCGCTTAGCGTCCGGGGCGGGCGACGTCGCGGCGCCGATTTTGGCCGGGCGCGGGCGTTTCGGGAGAGTTCAGGCCATGGCGGCCGTCGATTTGGCGATCACAAAAATGTCCGCGGCGGGCGGGTTTCGGGACGTGCTCGTGCCGCAAGACGAAACGGATGCCGCCATCCACGCGCTCCTCTACGCCGACATGCTGTGCTCGGCGTTTGGCGCGCATTTGACCGGACTGATGTTTGGACTGGTGCCGTTCTATCCGATGTCGCTCGCCACCGCGAAAGTGCCGGAAGCTTGGATTCACGCCCAGCGCCAGGCGAGCGAGGAAGCCGGGCTGTCGGAAAAGCGGCTGAAGGCGATTTACGGCAAGCTGATCGCGCGCAATGAACTGCGCCGCGTCGACGCCTTCGAGCAGGAGGTTGGCGACATCTGCGCGCGTCACGCCCGCAGCGCCGACGTCACCGTGCTTGGGTGGTCGTCCGATGGCGGCGCCGACATGGAGCGCGCCCTTTTCGAAAGCTGCCTGTTCGATTCCGGCCGACCGGTTCTGGTGGTTCCCGTCGGCTATCCCTTCCGCACCATCCCGCAACGGGCGGTCGTCGCCTGGAACGGCAGTCGGGAGGCGACGCGCGCGCTGCGCGAGGCTCTGCCGCTGTTGCGGCAGGCCCGCCTGACCCGCTTCGTCACCGTCGACGCCGAGGACGGCGCCTTCAGCGACGGCGTGGACCCCTGCGCCAGCATCGCGCGCTATATGGGGCGCCACGACATTGCCATCGAGACCAAACGCGCTCACAGCCGCGGGCGCGACGTCGCGACGGTGCTGGCGGAGGAGGCCGATCAATTCGGCGCGTCGGTCGTGGTGCTGGGCGGCTACGGCCACATGCGCGCCAACGAGTGGGTCTACGGGGGAACGACGCGCGCCGCGCTCGCCCTGGCGCGAATGCCGATGTTTTTCGCCAATTGAGTCGAGGCGGCGACCCGGCGAAGGCGCCGGGTGATCGACTGCGGCGGCTTCAGACGCGACGCCGGACGGGGGGCTGCGGGCGAACCCACGCTCGCCTCGACGAGGCGCCGGCCCCCGACGTTCCGCGGCTCGAGGCCTTCAGCAAACGGCTCGATAGCTGGAGATGGGCGCGTCGCGGTCGGCCGAGGCGAGGCGCGCCAACAGATCCGGTCTCAGGATGTCGATGCGGCGCGTCGTCGGCAGCGCGATGAGACCCTGCGCCTTCAGGTGCGTGAACGTGCGGCTGACGGTTTCGATGGTGAGGCCGAGGTAGTCGGCGATGTCCTGGCGCTGCATGGTCAATTCGATCGAGGCGGAGCGGCGCCCGACGCTGCGGGCGCTCAGCATTGATAGGAACCAGGCGAGGCGCTCCTCGGCCGAGCTGCGCCCGACCATCGTCATATGATCGACGGCGTGGGTCAACGCGCGCGTCACGTTGTCAAACATGGCGGCGTTGAACTGGGGGTCGCGATTCATCCGGGCCCTGCACACCTGGCGCGAAAGCGTCGCTATGGCGCCGGCGTTGACCGCCTCGATGGTCAGGCCATGCGAATCCTCCGGTTCGAGCCCGCACATGTCGCCGGGCATGTAAAAGGCGAAAATCTGCCGCCGCCCATCGCGGGTCACCTTCACCGCGCGAAAGACGCCCCGCACCACCACATAATAATTTTCGGTTGGATCGCCTTCGCCGACCACTTCTTGACCTGGCGCATACGAGACGATGACGGCGTCGCTATAAGGAAACTTCAGCGCCGCGAAATCGCCGAACGTGACGGAGTCGGCAGCCGGCGGCAATGCAGATTCGCAAGGGTGGATCGCAATGGCCATAACCTAGCTCCGGCTTTTCCACTCATGATGATCGGACGAAATCGGCGTCGACGCCATTCGCCAGACGCCCTAGTTGAAATCTATGCCAAAGGGCATAGGCCGTTTCTGGGCTTGCAATCGGGCGCCGCCGCGCGCACATAGAGGGTTTACCACCGTATCAGGGCGGGGATTCGCTTCGGATGAGCAAGCCGTCGGCGCCCTTTCATTGCCTCGGCAAGGAGCGCGCCACGCGCTTTTTGTGCGACGCGCAAATGCTCAACGTCATGGCCGACGGGCTGCCTGGCCTCGTCGCCTATTATGACGTTGATTTGGTTTGTCATTTTGTTAACGCGCCGGTCGAGGCGTGGACCGGGGCGGAGGCGTCCGCCTATCTCAACCGGCGGCTTGGCGACGTCGATCGGGACTTCGCCGCCGGGGCGCGCGCCTATATCGAACGCGCGCTGGCCGGGGAGCACGCGGAATTCGAGGCGCCGGTCGATTTCGCCGGCGGCCTGATCAGCGTCGTTCGCGGCTTCGCCTATCCCGACGCCGACGCCAACGGCCGCGTCGTCGGCTGCTTCCTGCTGCTGCTCGACATTACGCGCGAGCACGCCTTCGAAGCCCAATTGCAGGCCGCGCGCGACGAAGCGGTCGAAGCCATCCGATCCAAATCGCGCTTCATCGCCGCCGCGAGTCACGATCTGCGCCAGCCGCTGCAGGCGATGACGCTGTTCGTCAGCGCGCTGTCGCGGCGCCTGGAGGAGGGCGAGGCGGCCGAACTCGTCGGCAACATCGACAACTCGCTGCGCTCCTTGCGCGCGATGATCGATACGCTGCTCGACATCTCGAAGATCGAGGCCGGCTTGATCAAGCCGAATCAGGCCCCCGCCGCGCTCGCGGAACTGTTCGCCGCGCTGCGTCCCGGCTTCAGCGCCACGGCGCGCGACCGGGGGCTCGAATTCCGAGTGGCCCGGACCTCGGCGAAGGTCGTGGCCGATCGCACGCTCGCCGAGCTGGCGCTGCGCAACCTGCTCGCCAACGCCTTTAAGTTCACCCGCAGCGGCGGCGTGCTGCTCGGCGCCCGACGCCGGCGGGGCGAAGTCGGCCTCACGGTGGTCGACACCGGCATCGGAGTGGCGCCGGATCGGGCCGAGCGCGTCTTCGAGGAGTTTCATCGCGACAAGATGACGGCGACCGGCCCCAACGAGGGCATCGGCCTCGGGCTGGCCATCGCCAGGCGCTTGGCGGCGATGATGGGCGGCCGGGTGTCGCTGCGCTCGCGGCCGGGCAAGGGCAGTGTGTTCACGCTCTGGCTGCGGGAGGCCGCTACCGCCCCGCGCCCGGAATGGCGCCCCGAGGCGCAGGCCGAATCGCTCGCGGGGCGGCGCATTCTCATCCTCGACGACGACCCCCATTGCGCCGCCGCGATGAAGCAGGAATTTCTCGATCAGGGCGCCGTCGTCGCCGCCGCGGCGTCCATTTCCGCCGCGCGCGCCGCAATCGACGCCACGGGCATGCCGGAGGCGCTGATCGTCGATTACGACCTCAGCGAGGGGGCGACCGGGCTGCAATTCGTCGAGTCCTTGCGCGCCCGGGGCGCGGAGGCGTCCGTCGTCATGATCAGCGGCTCGACCGACGCCCATGCGGTCGCCGCCTTGCGCGGCTCGGGCCTGCCGTGGCTCACCAAGCCGGTCGATTCGCGCGCCTTGCGTTCGACGCTGATTCACGCGCTGGTGCGGTAGCGGGCGAATATGCCGCGGTTGGCGCCGAGCGTTGGAAGTCCGCAAGCGGCCGAGGTTCTGTGAAAGCTCGGCGTTCGCCTGAAAAACGGGCGCGCTCCGCACGATTTTCGGAGATCGCGGCGCGTCTGGCGGCTCGAAATACTCGAGAATGCGATGAAGATTGGCGCGATCTCCGGAATGCGAGAGTCTTGACGTCGCCTCGACCGTCGGCCGATGGGAAACGTTCGCTCGGCTGGCCCATGCCATGGCTCGGCGAACCCAAGAGCCGAACCGCTCCGCGCATTTTGGTTCGACGAAGCCGCGGGTTTTTGGCCCAAATGCTGGCGCCCACTCGCCTGCGGTTGTGAACATGCGGTCGCGGTTCCCTGGCGCCGCCGATTCAAACCGACGCAGGACCCCGTTTAAAGCATTTATCGATTGGAAATTATAACTTTACTAATTCGCGCTAGGCCAATCGGATGACGTGTCGTTGGGGTCGAGCGCAAGCGGCCGAGCGAGGGCATGACGCCGGACGTTCATCCCGGTTTCGATCCGGCATTGCAAGATCTCCTCACACGATAAGGCGAAGCGCGCCGGGCGGCGCGACCGCCCACGCCGAAACGCCGCTCATTCCGGACAATTCGAAATGTTGAAGAAAATCGGTATGGCGTGGAAGGTCATGGCTCCCGTTTGCGGGCAGACCCTTGTCCTGGTTTTGATGATCGCGATGACGTCGTGGTTTCAGGGAAATGTCGCCCAGGCCAATCGGAACGCCGCCGCGGCGAGCGCCCAAGTGATCGAAGCGAGCGAGGTGCGCGCGCTCAGCCGCGCGATTCAGAGGGACGCCCTGAAGCTGACGATCGAAATCTGGAGCGACAGGCGAACGGATCTCGAAAAATCGATCGGCGGCCGCGGCCAGCAACTCCTCGCGAGAGCCCACAAGTTGGCCGATATGGTCGGCCATGACGATGCCGAGTTTTCGCACGCATTCGTCGGGTTGCAGGAAACCGTTGTCAAGGAGCTCGGCGCCGTTGCGGTCGCGGCGCGGTCCAACGACGTCGCCGGCGCGAGAGACGATTTCATCAAGCGCGTCGAACCCGCCGAAAAGGCCGCCTCGGCGAAGACCGACGCCTTCATCGAAGCCGGCGAGGCGAAGGCTCAGGCTCTGGCGGCCGAGGCGGATCGCATCCAATCCTCGGCGCAATGGACGGTCCCCTTGGTCGGGATCGCGGCGGTCCTCATTGGATTGGGCGGCTCCTCGATCGTCGCCTACGCAGGCATCATCTTTCCGCTGCGTCGGGTCATGGCTTCCATGGCGCGCGTGTCGGCGGGAGATCACGAGAGCCGCATCGACGGCCTGGAGCGCAGCGACGAAATCGGCGACGTCGCCAAGGCCGTTTCGGCAATTCGAAACGCCGCCATGGAAAGGGAGCGACTCGAGGGCGAAGCGGCGGCGCAGCGCGGCGCAATCGAAGGGGAGCGGCTGCGCGCCGAGGCGGAGGCGAGCCGAAACGAAGCGGAACAGTCCGCCGTCGTCGAGGCGCTCGCCGACAGCCTGGCAAAAATCGCCAAGGGCGATCTGACCGAACGCATCGAGGCCCAGTTCAAGGGGCGCTTTCAAGAGATCAAGACGGATTTCAACGCCGCCATCGCGATGCTCGAGAATGCGCTGGAAGGCGTCGTGGCCAGCGCCGGCGCCATCACCTCGGGTTCGCAGGAAATCTCGACGGCCTCCGACGACCTTTCGCGCCGCACCGAGCAGCAGGCGGCAAGCCTGGAGGAGACAGCGGCGGCGCTCGACGAAGTCACGGCGACGGTCAGGAAGACCGCCAAAGGCGCGTCGCACGCCCGCGCCGTGGTCGCGGAAGCCCGCGACGACGCGGAGATGAGCGGCGAGATCGTGCGCCAAGCCGTCGACGCCATGGGCAAGATCGAGAAGTCGTCCCAGGGAATCGGCCAGATCATCGGCGTCATCGACGAGATCGCCTTTCAAACCAATCTGTTGGCGCTCAACGCCGGCGTCGAGGCGGCGCGCGCGGGCGATGCGGGCCGCGGATTCGCGGTTGTCGCGTCCGAAGTGCGCACCTTGGCGCAACGCTCCGCCGAGGCCGCCAGGGAGATCAAGGAGCTCATCGCCGCCTCCCGAAGCGAGGTCGGAAGCGGCGTCAAGTTGGTGGCGCAGACCGGAGAGTCGTTGGCGCGGATCGTCGCCAAGGTGTCGGAGATCAATTCCATCGTCGTAGAGATCGCCGCCAGCGCGCAAGAGCAGGCAACCGGTCTTCAGCAGGTCAACATCGCTGTCAATCAGATGGACCAGACAACCCAGCAGAACGCCGCGATGGCCGAGGAAGCGACCGCGGCAAGCCGCTCGCTGTCGCAGGAAACCGGGCAACTTTCGGCTCTGGTCGGTCAGTTTCAGATTCGCCAAGTCGGCGATGCCGGCGCGGCGCGCGACGAGCGGCGAAAAGTCTCGCCCAAGGCGACCAAACCGGCCCTGAGGGCCTCGGCGTAAGTCCGCGCCGCGAGCCATGACCTTCCGGCCGGCCGGCGGGTCGCGGCGGCGTCGACCCGCGGCACACGCCTCGGCGCGGCCCCTCACATCGGCGGTGGTGGCCGCCCGTCCCTCGCGATTGCAATTCCATTTCAACGACACAATAATGCGGGCGTGGCTCGGACTGCGCATTTCGGCAATCGGAGCGGCCGTGCGCCCGAAGGCCGATTGCACAAGCCAGGGCTCGGCAGGGGCGGAGCGTCTTGCGGCTTCCTCCCGAACGTCACGTCTCGGCGGCCGAATGGCCTGGAGTTTCGCTTGGCGCGGGGAGAGCCATGGCGGATGCTCAGCACCCGGAGTTGGATCGCCCGTTTTGCATCCTCAACGGCCATTCCGTCCGTGTCGAGGAAGCCAAGGCGCACCTCGCGCGCGCCGCGACCGAGCGCGGCGCCACGGTCGAGGTCGTCGTGGCGACGCGCGGCGACGACATTGGCGCCTTGGCCGGGCGAGCGCTCGCCGAGGGCCGCCGGTTCGTGGTCGCGGGCGGCGGCGACGGAACCGTCAACGCCGTCGCGGGCAGGATCGCCGGCACCGAGGCCGCGCTCGGCGTCCTCCCGATGGGGACGTTGAACCATTTCGCCAGGGACGCGGGGCTGCCGCTCGACCTTGAAGCCGCCGCGCGCGCCCTCTTCGCTGGCCGCATGGTCGAAGTCGACGTCGGCGAAGTCAACGGCCGCGTGTTCGTCAACAACTCGGGCGTCGGCTTCTACCCCCATTTTGTGCGGCGACGCGAGGCGGAAGAACGCCGCGGACGCACGAAGGGCGTCGCCTTCATGCTGGCTCTGAGGTCGGTTGTGAGGCGCTACCTCCGCCTTCGCATGAGGCTGCAGATGAAGAACGCCGAGGCGCTCGAGCGCGTGACGCCGTTCTTGTTCGTCGGCAACAATCGCTATCACGCCGCCGGGCCTGAGATCGGCACGCGATCGACGCTCAATTCCGGCCGCTTGTGGGTTTGCACCGCGCCAAGCCTTGGACGACGAAACTTGGCGCGCGTGGCCTTGCGCGCGCTCGTTGGGCGCGAGCCCGACGAGGAACTGAACGTTTTCGAGATCGAGGAGCTTTGGGTCGAACCCGCGACGCCGCGCGCCAATGTGTCCTTCGACGGCGAGGTGGCGGTCATGGCGGCGCCGCTCCACTACCGGATTCGGCCGCGCGCGCTGAGACTTGTCGCGCCCGAGGGGCCGGTCGTCCATCGGCTTTTCCCGGCAGGGAGTTAGAGCGAACATGGCCAGGGGAGGTCCCGACGAAAAAATCCATCCGGTCGGCAAGCTTGCGGCGCTTGTCGCCGCGCTGGCCGAGGACGGCGTTGGCCTCGAGGACGCGCTTCGAGCCGTCCAGCTTTCGCCGGGAGCGCTGGCGTCGCCGAAGTCCAGGGTTTCCATCAATCAGATTCTTTGGATCTGCCGTGAAGCGATGGAGCGCTCGGGCGATCCCTTCGTCGCCTATCGCGCCGGTTTGAGAATGCACGTGTCGACCTTCGGTCTCTTTGGTTTTGCGATTCTCACCAGCACGAACTTTCGCCAGACGGTGCGGATCGCGGCCAAGTATCACGAACTGACGACGCCTTTAGCCGGCGTTTCTTTCCGAGAGGAAGCGGGAAGCGCGATCTGGACCGTTGATCCGGAGCCCCATCCCCTGATCGACGCCGCGCTCTATCGTTTTCTGGTGGAGATGCAGTTCGGCATCCACGTGTCGTTGCATCGCGACGTGATGGGACTCGCATTCAAGCCAACCGAGCTTCGCTTCTCCTACCCCGCGCCCTCGGCCGCGCGGCGATATCGCGAGGCGTTCCCATGCGAGGCGCTCTTTGGTCAACCGCGCAACGAAATGGCGTTCGATGCGACTTTGCTCGACGCCGTCCCGCCGCTCGGCGACAGGCTCACCAACCCAACGGTCTTGAAGATGTGCGACGAACTCCTCGAAGAGTTCGACCTTCGCAAGGGCCTGTCGGGAAAGGTGCGCGAAGCGCTGCTTGTCAATCTCGCCGAGCCGACGCCGGTTGACGACATCGCCCGCCATCTTGGGCAGTCGCCCCGCTCTCTGCGGCGCAAGTTGCAGGAGGAGGGCGCGTCGATTCAGAAGTTGCGCGACGAATTGCGACTGCAAGTCGCGATCAAATACCTCAGAGACACCGATATGACGGTCGAGGAGGCCAGCGATGAATTGGGGTTCAATGAGGCGTCGAACTTCCGGCGGGCCTTCGCGCGCTGGACGAACATGTCGCCGCAGCAATTCAGAGCAATTTCCAGCAGCGCCTAAGAGGATCGCGCCGCGGCCCCGGCGCGTCAGGGAGGCGCGCCGCGGCGGCCAAAATCGCGTTGAAATTTGGCCGACGGCGACCTTCCGCGCGCCGGCGCTCTCATGGCATGACGCCGGCCGCGAACGGGAGACCCGTCGAAAACAGGAGTTGCGCCATGAGCCAACGCATTGATCAATTCCGAGAAACGCTTCGCCTCAAACTGATGCAGGCCGACAGCGATCTGTCGGCCCTGAAAGGCAAGATTGACGCGAAAGCCGAGACCGCCGTGCGCGACGCGCGCGCCTGCCTGGACGAGGTGACGAAGCGCATCCAACAGAACGAGCCCAAGGTCTCGGCCGCCCGAGCGGAAGTCGAGACGTGGGTGAAGGAGCAGAAGGCGGCCGCCAAGGACTCCGTCGCCGCATTGAAGGCCAAGGGGGAGACCACGAAGCTGAAAGCCCTTGCCGACGTCGCCGAACATTACGCGCTGGCGGCGGTCGACGTCGCCGTCGCGGCGATTGACGCCGCGGAGCGGGCGGTGCTGGAAGCGTGGCTCGCGCGTCGCGACGCCGACCACGCGCCGAGCAAGTAGGTCGCCTCGATCCTTCGTCAGGCGCCCCGTTGCGGCCTTGGGATTCCGGGGCCCCGCCGAGCGGCGCCCACTAGGGGTCAGGCTAACGTC
>CAVWKL010000248.1:0-3548 GCA_963755075.1 uncultured Alphaproteobacteria bacterium | reverse complement strand
CCAGGATTTAGACATCGCCGGCTTGCAGGAGAAGATCGACGAGTGCCGTGAATCAAGCCGCGAAGCGCGCGAAACCATTGCACAGCTCCAGCAGAAGGCCAGTGTCGCATCGATCGACGAATTGCGGATCGCAATTCAGCGCTCCGACGAGACGCGGAGGCTCAGCGCCGAGCTTGATCGGCTTAGGACTGCGCTGACGCAGGATGGCGATGGTCTTTCGATTGCGGAGCTGGGTGCCGAGTGTTCGGGCATCGACCTGGACGCCATCGCGGCCAAGGACCAGACGGTCACGGAAGAATTGCAGGAATTGCGCAATCGGCTGATGGAAGCGCGCGAAGCCCGCAACACCGCCCGCCAGGCCTTCGAGGCCATTGGCGGGGACGACCGGGGGGCGAGGGACGCCGCGGATCGGCAAGCCGCGCTTGCGGAGATGACCGAGATCGCCGAGCAGTATGTGCGCCTTCGGTCCGCGGTCGTATTGCTGCAATGGGCGATCGATCGCTACCGGCGGGAGAAGCAGGCGCCGATGCTCAAGCGCGCGGGCGAGCTATTCGCCATCCTCACCTGTGGGTCGTTCCAAACGCTGCAGCTTGTATTCGACGAACACGACAATATGCAGCTCGCCGGCCTGCGTCACGACGGCCGGCGCGTGCCGGTCGCCGGCATGAGCACCGGCACCGTAGACCAGCTTTACTTCGCGCTCCGGATAGCCGCGATCGAGGATTATCTCGATCACGCCGAGTCCATGCCGTTCATCGCGGACGACCTGTTCATCAACTTCGACGACAAGCGCGCGGCGGCGGGCTTCCGCGTCTTGGGCGAACTCGCCAAGAAGACGCAAGTCTTGTTCTTCACGCACCACGAGCACCTGCTGGAGGTCGCGCAAGACGCCTTGGGCGCCCAGATCAGAGGCGTTACGCTGCCGGTGGCCGAGAGCCCGCCGCCGTCACATTCGGCGGCCGCGTGACGGCGAGGGTTTCCGGTAATTTTCCACGATTTGCGTCATCACTCCGACTAACATATTGATATTACTTAATAACATGAGACTACAAGAGATTCTTAGGCTCAGCTTTCCGGGTACCCCCTCTTTCTTCCGATCACCTGGTGAAGGGTGGGCCGAACGAATGGACGCCCGGTAAAACCCGCTGCTGAAAGGGGGCGATATGGCACGTCCGTTGTCGAAGAAGGACCTAACCCGCCCTCCGGGTATCGAACGGAAGATCGACATCGCGCTGCCCCAGGATTGGACCATCCTCTCTCGGCGCGCGCGCGAGACAAATCCGCAATCCGGCGATTTCCTGCCGTCGGAATGTCTCGTTCATCTCATCCGCGATGCCCTCCGCCGCGGCGAGGACCGTATCGCAAGGGTGCTGATGCCGCAGCTCCTCAACCGCGTCGAGGCTAATCTCGAGCGCACGGTGCCGGACAGCCGGATGCGGGATGCCAAGTCGGTCCAGCACGAGATTCTTAGCGATCTCGCGATGATGTTCACGCAAGACGGCACGGAAGGGCACGAGGACGAGCTGGACTTTTATGAATGCAAGTTTCTACGGGCGTTGCGCTTTCTGCGGATCGATCACGTCCGCAAGGCGCTTTCAGCGCGAAGGGAACTGACCGACCTGCCTGAATCCGACGGCGGCGAAGTCGAAGCCGCGTTCGATGACGAAATGTTGGCCCGGCTGTCCAGGATGGCGAGCGTCGGTCCGTCGCAGGAAGACCGGCTGTATCTGGCCGAGGTGATCAAGGCGCTCGACAAGCTGCCGCCGGATCAAAAGCGCGCTGTAGTGCTCCGCCGTATCATCGGACACACGGAGGAACAGGCCGCAGAGATTTGCAAGGTGGACAAGCGGACAATTCGCTACCGCCTCGCTGCCGCCGACAAGCAGCTCAAGACTTTGAAGGAGGACCTATGATCAACGCCGCCACCCAAACGTCCCTGCGAGACGCCATGTACGCTATGTCGCTGGCGAAGGCTGTTCCGGACGCCGAACTGCTCGATGAATTCGCGCGGCGCTATCCGCAGCATGCCGACGCGCTCACCGAATTTGCCATTGAACTTGCGATCGACTCGCTCATGCACCAGAGCGACGAGGAGGATGTTCCCGCCGAAGCCGACGCGATCAGCTCTGTGGTATCGCGCGTCATGAGCCAGTTTGAAAACCAGCTCTACGAACGCCGCCAGGCGCGGGCGGCGACCCCGCTCGCGCGCGCCGCGACGGCTTCCGCGGAAAATCCATTCGCAACGCTCGACCGGCAGGGGTTTCGTGCGCTCGCATCACAGCTCGACATCAACAACGCCTTCCTTTCGAAACTGCGGGATAGGACGATAGAGCCTATTTCGATTCCAAGAACCTATTGTCGATATCTCGCCGATGAGATGGATAAGGATGCCGAAGTGATGACGGCCCATCTCGACGCACCGCAAGAATTGGTTGCTGCCGGCCGCCAACATTACAAAGCGGAGGGAAAGCCCGCTGCTACCGCAAGGCAAAGTTTCGAGGAAGCGGTGAAGACATCTGGATTAAGCGAAGAGCAGCAACGTCGTTTGCTCTCTTTTCGGGACTAGAGAATGGATTCGTTCGAACCCATCCGGAATGCTGCGGAGGACCTGCACCATCAGGTGGCGGGCGACGGGACGCCCAAGAAGCCTATGGAGTTGGTCAATGTCGCAATCAAGCATCTCAAGCTCGAATTGACATGGCTGCCGACAGGCGATCCGGCGCTCAAGGGCGCGCGCGCCGTCTTCGACGATCAAAGCGGCACAATATTCGCCGAGGATATCGGCAATGAATCGCAACGTGCGCTCGTCGTTGCGCACGAGATCGGGCACGAATGCATCCACGCGGGGTCTATCGCCTGCAGCGCCGAGGACGTGGATCCATCGCGTTCAATGGAAGCCGCGCCGGTCGGTCTGCAGCGCGTCGAGGACTACGGCGCGCATGAGCGCCGGGAGCTGCAAGCCAATGTGTTTGCGCGAGCGTTTCATTTCCCCCGATCGCTCGCGCGACGGATGTTTGTCGACCAAGCCCTGACGGCGTCCGAAATCGCCAAGCAGCTCGATTTGCCGGTACCGCTCGTGCGCCAGCAAATCCTGGATGTGATCCTTCTGCCGCCTCGCCCCACGGATGAAGATTCCGACAGCCCCATGGCGCTTCGACCCGGCCGGACCCGGCGCAAGATCGCGCGGCGGCACATCGTGGCACGCCGTTTCAGCTCCAGGCCGGTCCGGGAACGGGTAAAACGAAGACGCTGGTCAAGCGCATCCTCTCTTTGCTTGAGGAGGGAGTCGATCCCGCTTCTATCCTTGTTCTGACCTTCTCAAACCGTGCCGCCGGTGAATTGGCCGAACGGGTTAGTGCTGCTGCGCCAGGCAAGGCTCCGAAGATTTGGATCGGCACATTCCACGCTTTCGGGCTCGATCTCATTCGTCGGCATTATGACGAGTTCAAGCTTCCGCCGGACCCGGCCTTGTTCGATCGCAGCGACGCGATTGCGGTGCTGGAAGAAATCTTGCCGACCTTGCCGTTGGTTCACTACCGCAATCTTTG
>CAVWKL010000247.1:0-39152 GCA_963755075.1 uncultured Alphaproteobacteria bacterium | reverse complement strand
GGCGCGCCCTCCCTCATCGGCCAGCCTATTCACAACGGCGCGCCCGGCGCAACAAAGCCGATGGCCCTATGCGAGCCGTCGCAATAGGGCTTGTTCCCGGAGCCGCCGCAGCGGCAAAGCGCGGTCGCCTGCGTCCGTTCGATCGTGCGCCCCGTGCCGGACAGGATCTCCGCCGCGCCGCTCGTCTTGAGCGGCCCGTTGGGATAGGGCGTGATCTTCAGGACGCCGTCGCGCGCGGCGAGCGCTTCGCTGGGCCTGGTCGCGGGCTCGCCGGTGGCGACGAAGCCCGCGCCGACGTGCGATCCGTCGCAGTAGGGCTTGTTGGCCGAGGCGCCGCAGCGGCAGAGGGTCGCGCGGGTCCCGATCGCCTCGCCGCCGATTTCGATCTGGGCGTGGACCGCCAGCGGGCCATTCTCGCGGACCGCGATCGTATTGACCTGCGGCGTCGGCTCCGCCGCGCCGCCGTCGCGGCGCACGACCTCTATCGCGCCCGACGGGCAATTGAGGGCGACAAACAACAGATCTTCGGCGGAAGCGGCGTCAGGATCGATCCAGTCGCCTTTGACGTTGGCCTTGAAGACGCCGGGCTGGGAAATGACGCAGCGCCGTGCGTGAATGCAGCGCCGCCCGTCGAAGCGGATTGTCGCCCATCGGCCGGCGACCTCCTCGATTGCGCTATCGCTCATGCTTCCTCCCTCGAAACGTCCGCTGGAGCCTTGGGGACCAAGATGGCGAACCTAGAGGCGCTCCGCAAGGCGGGCGTGGAACGTTCGCCGCCGCTACGCCGATCGCTGAAGCCAGATCTTTGGGTCGGCGCGCCCCGCCTTCGTGTTCGACAGAACCTTGCAGAGGTCCGCCATTCTCGCCAGATTTTGGATCGGGCGGAATTCGTCGAGATAGGGCGGTATTGCGCACGCCGCGCGCCTTGGCGGTCAACATACTGTCGTCGTCTCTCGTGAGTACCGCCACGACCGCCTGTTTGAAGACTACCGCCGTCAATTGGCGGCAGGCTCAGCGATCAGCGCTTCTTCAAGATCGCAAAGATAACGAATATCATCGCGAGCCGGCGCGGCATCTATTTGGCCGTGTGCGAGCCTGTTGCGCGCCATAGCGAGAATTCTCAATTTCTGGCCTTCCTCCTGCGTTACGTGGCCGTATGAGACGAGAAGGTCGACAACCGTGAGTGCCGCAAGGCTGCGAAACGCGAGCTCCGGCTCCAAAATTCGCGCGATGGCTTCGAGCGTCGCCCAACTCATCAGAAGGGCCGCAGCAGGTTCGCTGTCAGCCAGGGCTTTCGCCCTTCGTAACGCCACCAGCACTTCGGTCCGCGAGGCGCGCCCCAACGGCGCCCCATCGGGCCCCGCATAGATGACCTCGAGGCGCCAATCGTCCCGCCCCTCGAACGCAGCTCTAAGCCGACGAATTTCCTCCTCGGCGGCAGTCCCTTGCCCGCCTACGACTTCGATAACTAGGGACGGATTCACGCCGACTGCTATCGCATCCGGATGAAAACCCTTGAGGAAACCGGGCAACTCCTCCTGTGTCGGTTCGCGAACGAGCGTGTAACCCTTCTTGCGCCAAAGCGGCTCAAACGCGTCGAGCGCGCTTCGCTCGTTCAGCGATGCGAAGTTCATACTGATAGCTCCCTTTGCAGGTCGTCTGCGACCCGAATATACACCACCGGCCCATCGGCTCCCAAAGCTGATATAAGAACTTCGGAGGGATTGAGAAATCTGGACGGCTGCCACGGGCTGAAACGTTGTACGACCAATCGCTCAACTTGCTCGTCGTCTCGATAGACGTATCCCGACAAGGCGTCCAGAATCGGTTTGACGCGGTTGTCGATGTCCCCTTGCATCACCGCCGCCGGAAATAAGAATATAGTGACTTCAAGCGGCGCAAAGAGCTGCCACGCGCCTTCGGGAAGCGCCGAACGTGCGGCGCCGCGGATGGCTTCCTTCCAAGCGCCCTTGGATCGCGGCGAGCCTTGAGCGCTGATCGCGATCCCTTTGACAATGAACTCGAAAGGCAACGTCGGTTCCAACGACATTGATCAGCCACTTCCCCGCAACCGCTGGGCGGTCAGCATAAGGAGAATTTCGCTGGCGCGTCACCCACCCCGCCGCAACCAGACTTTCGGATCGTTCGCCACCCCCGCGCCGCCGTCCGACAGCGCGCGACAGAGTTCGGCCATGCTCGCCAGATTGTGGATCGGGCGGAATTCGTCGACATAGGGCAGCATCGCCCGCACGCCCCGCGCCTCGGCGGCGAATTCGTCGTAGCGCAGCAGCGGGTTGAGCCAAATCAGCCGACGGCAGGAATTGTGCAGCCGTTGCATCTCCGGACCGAGCGCCTCGAGGCCGTCGCGCTCCAGCCCATCGGTGAACAACAGCACGATCGCGCCTTGCCCCAGCACGCGACGCGACCATTGGCGGTTGAAGCGGCGCAGCGAAGCCCCGATGCGCGTGCCGCCCGACCAGTCGGCGACCTGGGCGGCGCAGCGCTGCAGCGCGTCGTCGGGATCGCGCGACTTCAACGCGCGCGCCACGTTGGTCAGGCGGGTGCCGAAAAGAAACGTCGTCACCCGCCGCGTCTCGCCGAGCGCATGGAGGAAGTGCAGGAAGAGCCGCGTGTATTCGGCCATCGAGCCGGAGATGTCGCAGAGCGCGACGACCGGCGAGCGCCGCTCGGCCAAGGCGCGAAACGTCAGATCGATCACGGCGCCGCCGCCGCGCAGCGAGCGGCGGAAGGACCGGCGCGGATCGATGCGCGGTCCGCTGGCGTCGGCGACGAAGCGGCGCGTGCGGGCGCGCTCCTCGGGGAGCGCCAGCCGCGCGATCCGCGCCTTGGCTTCGGCGATTTCCGCCGCGCTCATCTGCGCGAAGTCCTTGGCGCGCAGGATCTCCTCGGCCGACATCGTAAAGCGCGCGTCGAGATCGAGCGACGGCGCGGCCTTCGCCTCGTCCTGCGCCTGTTTGCGCAGCGCTTCGGCGATTCGGCTCGCGCCCGCCTCGGCCTTTTGCGTCTTCGGCTTGTCGGGACGCGCCTGCGGCGACATCATCGCGATGAGCTTCTCGATAAGCCCTTTGCGCTTCCAAAAGATCGCAAAGGCTTGGTCGAACAGCAGCGTGTGCTCGTGCCTCTTGACGAAGACCGCGTGGAGCGTCTGACGGAAGTCGGCCTTGTCGCCGATGCCGGCCGCCTCGACCGCGTTGAGGGCGTCGAGCACGGCGCCCGGTCCGACCGGCAGGCCCGCTTGGCGCAAGGCGCGGGCGAAGTAGAGGATGTTGCGGGCGAGCGCGCCCGTTCCCTCCGCACTCGCCGCTTCGCCGCGCGAATCCTCGAGCATCGTCAAGTCATCCCCCGTCCGCCGGTTTGGCGGCGCGGGCGGAACGCGCAAGCCGTCATTCCGGGCAACCCTTCGCCTGCTCGGCCTGGAGGATCGTCGTCGCGTTGCCCAGTTCGATCGCGCTGAGCCCCAAGGCGTTGGCGTTGCGGCTGACGCAGCCGACGTTGCCGAACGTCGCGATCGCCCGCGCGGTCTGGAAGCAATAGCCGTGCTGCGCATAAATGCGGTTGCGCATGACGTAGAGGAACTCGCAATTCGGCCCCGACATCAAGTCGCTGAGGCGAAATTGGTTGCGGTCGGTGCAACCGAACACGTCGTAGCAATCGGCGACCGCGCCGCCGCACATCGCTATGAGCGCGATAGCCCCCACTCCCGCAGGCAAGAATTTCCGCATGGTCAGACCCCCTGTTTGGAACGCGCTCGCTTCGACGCCGTCGCCACGTCCGGACGCCCGAAATAGGCCTTCATCGGCTCGAAGTAGTATTCGCGCCAGCCCTCAACTTCATATGAGGTTTGACCGTCGGGCACGCCCTGATGCGACAGCGTCAGCCGCGTCCCCGCCTCGACCGGCGAGAGCGTGACCGTGATGGTCGAAATCCGGGTCGTCGTCGGCGAAGTCGCTCGCTCGCCAGGACTGCACGATGCGCGCGCCGGGAACCAGCTCGATGTTCTTGCCGACGATATAGCCGTCCCAGGCCGAGAAGGCGGCGCCAACTCTTTTCGACGCCTTCGCCTTGCCGCCGGTCATCGCGCTATGGGCGGCGCTGTTCAGCCAAGCCTCGTAGACGGCTTGCGGCGACGCCGGCAGCGTGCAGGAAAGTTCGAAATCGTAACTCACGGTCCCAACTCCTTGGCGGTTGCGGCTTCGGCGCCGTCAGCCGATCTCGGCCAGGCGCAAGTCGGCGCGCGCCTGCTCGATCAGTTCGTGCGCCTTGGCGCCCTGAATCTTGGCGATGTCGTCCTGGTACTTGAGCAGCACGCCGAGCGTATCGGAAACCTGGGCGGGATCGAGCGCCACGGCGTCGAGCTCGGTGAGCGCGCTCGCCCAGTCCAAGGTTTCCGCCACGCCGGGCGATTTGAACAGGTCCTGCTTGCGGATCCTCTGCACGAAGGCGACGAGTTCGGCCGTCAGCCGCTCGTTCGCTCGCGGCGCCTTGGCGCGCACGATCGCCATTTCGCGCGCCGCGTCGGGATAGTCGACCCAATGATAGAGGCAGCGCCGCTTCAACGCGTCGTGAATTTCACGCGTGCGGTTGGACGTGATGACGACGATCGGCGCGCTTTCCGCCTTGACGACGCCGATCTCCGGGATCGTCACCTGAAAATCCGACAGCACTTCGAGCAGGTAGGCTTCGAACGCCTCGTCGGCGCGATCGATCTCGTCGATCAGCAGCACCGGCGCGCCGCCCGCCGAGGGCTCCAGCGCCTGCAACAGCGGCCGCTTGATGAGATAGCGGGACGAGAAAATGTCGTGTTCGATGCGGTCCTTGTCGTGCTCGCCGGCCGCTTCCGCAAGGCGGATCGCCATCATCTGCGCGGGATAGTTCCATTCGTAGACCGCGGTGGCGACGTCGAGCCCCTCGTAGCACTGCAACCGGATCAGCCGGCGCCCGAGCGCGGCGGCGAGAACCTTGGCGACCTCGGTCTTGCCGACGCCCGCCTCGCCCTCGAGAAACAGCGGACGGCCGAGGCGCAGGCTCAAGAAGACGACCGTCGCCAGCGCGCGCTCGGCGACGTAAGAGGCGCCGCTCAACAACGCGAGCGTTGCGTCGATGGTGGCCGGCGCGGCAAGCGGCCGGGGAGCTGATTGCGTCATCGCCGTTCCGAACCGCCTTGCCCCGACCGCGAGCGCTCTCGCGGTCGGCAAAGCCCAAGCGCCCTCCGGTTAGGCCGAAGGGCGCAATTTGGCAATCGGCGCCCGTTCATCCCGCCGCCGCGACCGCGCGCCGCGCCAGGACGCCGATGAGATGAGCGCGGTAGTCGGCGTCGGCGTGGATGTCGGCGCTGAGACCCGTCGCCGGAACGCTATGGCCGTCGAGCGCGGCGGCGGAGAAATTGGCGTTCAGCGCGTCCTCGAAGCTCTTGACCCGGAAGACGCCGCTCGCCCCCGCCCCGGTCACCGCAACGCGCGCGCCGCCCGCCGTCTTGGCGACGAACACGCCGACGAGCGCATAGCGCGAAGCGGGGTTGGCGAACTTCACATAGGCCCCCTTATGGGGGATCGGGAAACGAACGTGCGTGATGATCTCGCTTGGCTCCAACGCCGTTTCGAACAGCCCCTTGAAGAAGTCGGCGGCGGCGATGCGCCGCCGATTGGTGACGACGGTCGCCCCGAGAGCCAGCGCGGCGGCGGGATAATCGGCGGCCGGATCGTTGTTGGCGAGCGAACCGCCGATCGTTCCGCAACTGCGCACTGCCGGGTCGCCGATGCCCCCGGCGAGCGCGGCGAGCGCGGGAATGGCGGCGCGCACTTCGGGGCTCGCGGCGACGTCGGCGTGGCGCGTCATGGCGCCGATCTCGAGCTCATCGCCGTCGCGGCGCACGCCGACGAGTTCGCCGACCTGGCGCAGATCGATGATCGCGGCGGGCGAGGCCAGGCGCTGCTTCATCGTCGGCAACAGGGTCTGTCCGCCGGCGAGCAACTTGGCGTCGTCGTGCTTGAGATCGGCAAGCGCGCCGGCGACGCTGGTGGGATGATAGTAGGTGAAAGCGTACATGGCGAAATCTCCAAAAAGAGGGAAGGGCGAGGCGACGGCTCACGCGCCGCCGCGCGCGGATTGATCACTCGGCGGCGCGCTTCATCATCGCCTTTTGGGCGGCGCGCCAGACGACTTGCGGCGTGGCCGGCATGGTCACGTCCTCGTGGCCGAGCGCGTCGGTGATCGCGTTGATCACCGCCGGCGGCGAGGCGATCGCGCCGGCTTCGCCGCAGCCCTTTACGCCAAGCGGATTGGATGGACAGGCCGTCTCGACCGTATCGACGACGAACGAAGGCAAACTGTCGGCGCGCGGCATGGCGTAATCCATGTAGCTCGCGGTCAGCAGCTGGCCGTCCTGGTTGTAGACGGCGCCCTCCAGCAGCGCCTGCCCGATGCCCTGGGCGATGCCGCCGTGCACCTGGCCTTCGACGATCATCGGATTGATCAGCTTGCCGAAGTCGTCGACCGCCGTCCAACGGTCGATGGCGACGACGCCGGTCTGAGGGTCGACTTCGAGTTCGCAGATGTGTACGCCGGCTGGGAAGGTGAAATTGGTCGGATCCCAGAACGCCCCTTCCTTCAAGCCAGGCTCCAGCTCCTGTCCATTGAACTTATGCGCGATATAGGCCTGCAGCGCGACCGAGCCGAAATCGATCGACTTGTCGGTGCCCTTGACGGTGAACTTGCCGTCCTTGAACTCGATGTCCTGATCGGACGCCTCGAGCACATGGCCGGCGACCTTCTTCGCCTTGGCCTCGATCTTGTCGAGCGCCTTGGAAATCGCCGACATGCCGACCGCGCCGGAGCGCGAGCCGTAGGTGCCCATGCCCATCTGCACCTTGTCGGTGTCGCCGTGAACGATCGAGACGTTCTCGAAGGGGATGCCGAGGCGCGAGGAGACGAGTTGCGCGAAGGTCGTCTCGTGCCCCTGGCCATGGCTGTGCGAGCCGGTGAGGACCTCCACCGTGCCGATCGGATTGACCCGCACCTCGGCCGATTCCCACAGGCCCACGCCGGCGCCGAGCGAGCCCACCGCCGCCGACGGCGCAAGGCCGCAGGCCTCGATATAGGCGGAGAAACCGATGCCGCGCAGCTTGCCTTTGGCGGCCGAGGCCGCCTTGCGTTGAGCCAAGCCCTTGTAGTCGGCGAGCGCCAACGCCTTGTCGAGCGCGGCGGCGTAATTGCCGGCGTCGTAACACAAGATGACCGGCGTCTGATGCGGGAACGAGGCGATGAAGTTGGCGCGGCGGAATTCGGCGGGATCGCGACCCGTTTCGCGCGCCGCAATCTCGACGAGCCGCTCCACCACGAATGTCGCCTCCGGACGCCCGGCGCCGCGATAGGCGTCGACCGGCGCGGTGTTGGTGTAAACCGTATCGACCTCAGCATAGATATTCTTGATGTCGTATTGGCCCGACAAGAGAATCGCATAGAGGTAAGTCGGCACGGAGGTCGAGAACGTCGAGAGATAGGCGCCGAGATTGGCGATCGTATGCGCGCGCAAAGCCGTGATCTTGCCGTTAGCGTCAAGCGCGAGCTCGGCGTGCGTGACATGGTCGCGGCCATGCGCGTCGGAGAGGAAGGACTCGGTGCGCTCGGCCGTCCATTTGACTGGACGATCGATCTTCTTGGCCGCCCAGGCGCAGACGGTCTCCTCGGCGTAGATGAAGATCTTCGAGCCGAATCCGCCGCCGACGTCGGGCGCGATGACGCGCAGCTTGTGCTCGGGCGCAAGCCCGATGAAGGCGGAGAGGACGAGTCGCGCGACATGCGGGTTTTGGCTCGTCGTATAGAGCGTCAAGGAGTCCGTGCCCGAATCATATTCGCCGACAGCGGCGCGAGGCTCGATGGCGTTGGGGATCAGGCGGTTGTTGACGAGATCGAGCTTGGCGACGTGGGCCGCCGAGGCGAAGGCCGCATCGGTGGCGGCCTTGTCGCCGATATGCCAGTTGTAAACGGTGTTGTTCGGCGCGACCTCGTGGATCACCGGCTGGCCGGGATTGGCGGCGGTCGCGGTGTCGGTCGCCGCCGGCAACACGCCGTAATCGACGACGATCTTTTCGGCGGCGTCGCGCGCCTGCGCATAGGTGTCGGCGATGACGACGGCGACGTGGTCGCCGACATAACGCACCTTGCCCTGCGCGAGGGCCGGATGGGCGCCCGCCTTCATCGGCGAGCCGTCCTTCGAATGGATCATCCAGCCGCAGATGAGGCCGCCGACCTTGTCGGCCGCGATGTCGTCGCCGGTGAAGATCGCCACGACGCCCGGCGCGGCCTTGGCGGCCGATAGGTCGATCCTATCGATCGTCGCGTGCGCGTGCGGCGAGCGTAAAAAACAGGCGTAGGCTTGGCCCGGACGATTGATGTCGTCGACGTAATGGCCTTTGCCGGTGATGAAACGGATGTCTTCCTTGCGCTTGACGGAGGCGCCGATGCCGGTCGCGTTCATATAACACTCCCTGATGTCGCTTTTGACGATTGAAAAAGAATCTCGACGGCCGCGCGCGGTCGCTGCGGACGGGCCGAGCGCGATTGGCGCTTGGCTATTCGGCGGCCTTGGGCAGGTTCTGCGCGCCCATCTCCTGAGCGCCCTGCTTCACCGACTTGACGATGTTGTGATAACCCGTGCAGCGACAGATGTTGCCATCGAGCTCCGCGCGGATCGTCTGCTCGTCGAGGTTCGGACCCAACCGATTGACCATGCCGACGGCCGACATGATCATGCCGGGCGTGCAGAAGCCGCATTGCAGGCCATGGTTGTCTTGAAAGGCCTGCTGCATCGGATGCAGCTTGCCGTCGTGGGCGAGACCCTCGATCGTGGCGACATGCGCGCCCTGGCAGGACGCCGCGAGCATCGTGCACGACTTGATCGCGCGGCCGTCGACGTGAACGACGCAGGCGCCGCACTGCGAGGTGTCGCAGCCGACGTGCGTTCCGGTAAGCCGCAGGTTCTCGCGAAGAAATTGAACCAGCAGCGTGCGCGGATCGACATGCGCCGAAACCGCCTTGCCGTTGACCGTCATGGCTATTTGAATCATCACTCTTCTCCTCCCTTGTTGCTCGTTGTCGGCGACGAGGCGCGTCGGCCTCCCGCGTTATTCATTCGATGCGATCTGGCGGTCCGCGAGGACGCAAAGCCGGCGCAATCTCGCGCTCCGCGGCCTCGAGGCGCGCCAAGGCGGCCGAACGGCGCGTCGTTCGTCAAGCGCCGAGGCTCGCTCACAGCGCGGCCGGAGCGGCCGCGGCGACGGCAGACCTGATGAAGAACCGATCGGCCACTTTCGTGGCGACGCCATCGACCAGTCGCCAGCCCAATTGCGCGGTCTTGCCGCCGCCGTCCGCCGCGACGTCATATTTCGGCGCCGCGCCGCCCGCCGCGTCATTGTGCGTCGCCCAAACGCGGGAACGATCGGCGGGGAGCAAAACTTCGCCCGTCATCGCCATGGATGTTTCCTTTCCCACAGAGCGAGCCGAATTCGCCGCGGGCGGCCATTGCGCCGCCGAGACGTTCGACCCTTGGCGCCGTCGGCTTTTTCGCCGCGTGCGCCGATTCGAGACACCGAAGGCAGGTTAAGCGATATTCGCCCCCATGTCAGCGGCGCCAAAGTACAACCCGTCCTCGGCGCCGCGCCGACGAAGGGGGCCGCGGGCGGAGCCGCAATCGCATCGCCCGCACGGAGTTTTGCAGACGGCGACAATTTGGGCAATGCCCCGCCCCGTTGCTGCTCAGAAATTCATCACCGCCGCCGCGGTCGGAGCGGCGAGAATCGACATCGGGGCGGAGGCGCGATTGTTCGGACGAACCGACCGTCGCCGCGATGATACGCCGCAGATTGCCGATCTCGGTCCGTATTGTTGCGCCGTTTCCGCCGATTTGACCATAAATTCGCTGGAATTTGCCGCGCCGAGGGTCGGATGGCCCGCCGATCGAAGACGGGGCGCCGGGGTTGCAGGGGGGCCAAAACCGCGCCGACGAGGGGTTCGGGGAAACCGCCCGGCCTCGAATTCTGCGCTCGCTGAGTTGACGAGAAGGGTAATTTCCTGCGATTGCCCGGCGGGCGCGCGGTTGTTAAAGTCGCCGCGTGTGCATTGGTGCGTGCGTTGCGGGGTTTGGGCGTGATCTCGGGCGCGGCGAGTTCGCAGCGATCGACAACAGGCTGGCCGACGAACGTTGGCGCAGATTCTGCATAGGGACGGGACACAAAGGGGGCGGATCAACGCATGGACAATTTCATCCAGCAGCTGATCAACGGGCTGACGCTCGGTTCGGTCTATGGTCTCATCGCTATTGGCTATACGATGGTTTACGGCATCATCGGCATGATCAATTTCGCCCACGGCGACGTGTTCATGCTGTCGGCGTTCATCGCGCTGCTGGTGTTTCTTGTCTTGACCCAGGTCTTCGGCGTCACCTCCCTGCCGGTGGCGTTCCTCATCGTCCTGGTGGCGGGGATGGCGCTGACCTCGGCGTGGAATTGGACGATCGAGCGGATCGCCTACCGGCCGCTGCGCGGATCATTCCGGCTGGCGCCGCTGATCTCGGCCATCGGCATGTCGACGTTCCTCTCCAATTTCGTCCAGGTCGCCCAGGGCCCGCGCAACAAGCCGGTGCCGCCGATGTTCACCAACATCCTTCATTTGGGCGGCGCGGGGCACGACATCACGCTGCAATATCGTCAGATCGTCATCATGGCGATCACCGGACTGCTGCTCTTCGGGTTTTGGTGGCTGGTGCAAAAAACCGCGCTCGGACGCGCTCAGCGCGCCTGCGAGCAAGATCGCAAGATGGCGGCGCTGATCGGCGTCGACGTCGACAAGACGATTTCCATCACGTTCGTCATTGGCGCCGCGCTCGCCGCGGTCGCCGGCGCGATGTACATGATGTACTACGGCGTGGTGAATTTCTCCGACGGCTTCCTGCCCGGCGTGAAGGCGTTCACCGCGGCGGTGCTCGGGGGCATCGGCTCCTTGCCCGGCGCGGTGCTCGGCGGACTGATGATCGGGCTGATCGAAGTCATGTGGGCGGCCTATTTTTCTTCCGATTACAAGGACGTCGCCGCCTTCTCCATCCTCGCGATCACGCTCATTTTCATGCCCTCGGGCATCTTGGGCCGACCTGAAATCGAGAAGGTGTGACGATGGCGGCCATTTCTCAACCCTCGGCGGTTGCCGAAAGCGCCGGCGGCGTCGAACTCGTCACCCGGCTCAAGGACGCCACGGCGGCGGCTCTCCTGACCGTCCTGCTCTGCGTGCCGATCATCTTGCTTCAAGCGGAGGCCGACACCGACGGCGTCCTGCATCCGATCCCGCGCCCGTGGACGGTGGCGATTTTCGCCCTTCTGGCGTTTTTCGGGCGGCTCGCCATCTCGAACGCCGGCGCGGACGTCAAGAAAGAGGCCAGGCCCGAGTCCAAGATCGCGGCGGCCGTTCGAGCGGCGGGCGCAAAATACCTGCCGATGATCGGTCTCGCGGTGCTCTTCCTCTACCCGTTCGTCGTTCTCTTCTTCCTGGGCTCGGGCGGATCGCTGAAATGGGTCGACAGTTACGGCATCCAGATCCTGATTTACGTGATGCTGGGGTGGGGCCTGAACATCGTGGTCGGACTGGCCGGGCTGCTGGACCTCGGCTACGTGGCTTTCTACGCGGTGGGCGCTTATTCCTATGCGCTGCTCGCGACGACGTTTGGCCTTTCCTTCTGGATCTGTCTGCCGCTCGCCGGCATCCTCGCCGCCCTATGGGGCGTCATGCTCGGCTTTCCCGTCTTGCGGCTGCGCGGCGACTATCTCGCCATCGTCACGCTCGCCTTCGGCGAAATCATCAGATCGGTGCTCGTCAATTGGGTCGCGTTCACCGGCGGCGGCGCCGGCATCGCCTCGATTCCGAAAATCACATTTTTCAGTTTGCGCTTCGCCGATGCTCCTGACGGCTTCGACACCTTCTTTCACCTCGACTACTCGCCGCTGCACGGCAAGATGTTCCTCTATTACGTCATCCTCTGCCTCGCGCTGATCACCAACCTCGTGTCCATGCGTTTGCGCCGGCTGCCGATCGGGCGCGCCTGGGAGGCGCTGCGCGAAGACGAAATTGCCTGCCGCTCGCTCGGCATCAACACGACCAACTCCAAGCTGACGGCCTTTGCGCTCGGCGCTTTCTTCGGCGGACTGGCGGGGTCCTTCTTCTCGGTGCGGCAGGGCTTCATCAGTCCGGAGAGCTTCACCTTCGTCGAGTTCGGCGACGATTCTCGCCATCGTGGTGCTCGGCGGCATGGGCTCGCAGATCGGCGTCGCCCTCGCGGCGGTGTTCCTGATCGGCGGGTTCGAACTGTTGCGCGAACTCGATTTTCTCCGCGCCACCATGTCGAACGGAACAGGCGTCTTCGTGATCTGCCTCGGCGTCGTTGCGTTTGGAGTCATTCGGTCGCGCAAGCTCGCCGCCCAGGTCGCGATCGTTCTCATATGCGCGGTCTTCGCCTTGCGGGCGTTTCACCTGCTTCCCGACGCGATGTTCGACAAGTTCGCCATGCCCGATTTCGATCCCGCGCAATATCGCGGTCTGCTGTTCGGCCTTGCGATGGTCGTGATGATGGTCGTGCGGCCGCGAGGCTTCGTTTCGACGCGTTCGCCCTCGATCTTCCTTAAGGAAAGCAAGGCCGTGTCTGGGTCGCTCGTCAAGGAAGGACACGGCTGATGCGCGGGCAGGCCAATCCTCTGCTGGTCGTCGAGCATTTGACAATGCGGTTCGGCGGCCTTGTCGCGGTCAACGATCTCTCGTTCGAGGTCAGCCGCGGCGACATTACCGCGCTCATCGGCCCCAACGGCGCGGGCAAGACCACGGTGTTCAATTGCGTCACCGGCTTCTACAGGCCGACCGAGGGGCGTCTGGCGCTGGCGCGCGAAGGCTTGGCCGCGCCCGCCGACGTCGAGGCGCTCACGCGCTCGTCCAAGAAACATATGGTCACCGAATTGGGCGAGCTGTTTCTCCTCGAACGTATGCCGGGCAACGAAATCGCCTGGCGCGCCAAGGTGGCGCGAACGTTCCAGAACATTCGCCTTTTCCAAGGCATGACCGTGCTCGAAAACCTCATGGTCGCCCATCACAACCGACTGATGTTGGCGAGCGGGTTCACCGTGCTCGGCCTGTTCGGCGCGCCGACCTACCTTGCCGCCGAAAACCAGGCGGTGGAGCGCGCCAAGTACTGGCTCGAGAAGATCGGCCTCATCGATCGGGCCGACGATCCCGCCGGCGAGTTGCCCTACGGCGCGCAGCGTCGGCTCGAAATCGCCCGCGCCATGTGCACGGACCCGGTGATGTTGTGCCTGGACGAGCCCGCCGCCGGCCTCAACCCACGCGAATCCATGGAACTGAACGTGTTGCTCCACTCGATCCGCGACGATCACAAGACCTCGATTTTGCTGATCGAGCACGACATGTCGGTGGTCATGCAGATTTCCGATCACGTGGTCGTGCTCGACTACGGCACCAAGATCGCCGACGGCACGCCGAGCGACGTGCGCAACGATCCCAAGGTCGTCGCGGCCTATCTCGGCGTCGCCGACGAAGAGGAACTCGCCAGCGTAGAAGCGGAGATCGGCGTATGAGCGAGACCCGCGCAGAGTCGAGCGCCGCGCCGGTCGCGTCCGCCGCCATGAAACCGCTGCTGACGGTTCGCGGCGTCGAGACCTTTTACGGCAAGATTCAAGCGCTCAAGGGCGTCGATCTCGACGTCAACGAAGGCGAGATCGTCACCTTGATCGGCGCCAACGGCGCCGGCAAGTCGACGATGATGATGACGATATTCGGCAGCCCCCGCGCGCGGCGCGGCTCGATCGTTTTCGATGGCCACGACATCACCAACGTGCCGACCCATCTTATCGCGCGCATGTCGATCGCCCAGTCGCCGGAGGGACGGCGCATCTTCCCGCGCATGACCGTCTTCGAAAATCTGCAGATGGGCGCCTCGATCGACAATTTCGCCCATTTCGATGAGGACTTGAACAATGTCTTCAGCTTGTTTCCCCGCCTCAAGGAGCGCGCGCAGCAACGCGGCGGCACGCTTTCGGGCGGCGAACAACAAATGTTGGCGATCGCCCGCGCGCTGATGGGTCGGCCGCGGCTGCTGCTGCTCGACGAGCCTTCGTTGGGGCTCGCGCCGCTCCTGGTGAAACAGATTTTCAGCGCGATTCACGAACTCAACCGGAGCCAAGGCATATCGGTGTTTCTGGTCGAACAAAACGCGTTCCACGCGCTCAAGCTGGCCCATCGCGGCTATGTGATGGTCAACGGCCTGATCACGATGCAGGGCTCCGGACAGGAATTGCTGGCGCGACCCGAAGTGCGCGCCGCCTATCTCGAGGGAGGCCACTGATGGCGGGAATTCTGTGGTCAGACAGCGATTATGGGCTTCTGGCCTTCATTGTCCTCACCGGTCTCGGCGCGGCGGCGGCTTTCGCCACCGGCCGCGCGCTCGCCAGCGGCTGGAGCCCGCAGTGGCGCATCGCGCCGGCGATGGTCGCGCTCGCCGCCGCGGTGCAGTTCCTGCATTATGCGCTGTTCCAGGAGGACTTGCTGTCGCTCCACTATTATTTCGTCACCTTGATCGTGCTGCTCGCCGTCGCCTGGTTCGGATACGCCGGCATGCGCGCGCAGCAGATGTCGACGCAATATTCCTGGGCCTTCGAGAAGGTCGGTTTGAGTTGGCGCGCGCGTTGAGGCGACGCGCCGGCCCCCCGCCGGCGGGAGCGAAGGATTTGGCGCCGCCTCACGGCTTTTGAGGTGACACCTATTCGAAAACAGGCTTGTATCCCCACCAAGGTGGGATGAGGTTCCGCCGCAGGGGCGTCGTTTACGCCTCAAAACACAGGGAGTGCAGTATGAAAAAATATTGGTTGACAGGGCTCGTACTCGCCGCGGGGTTGGCCTTCGCGGGCGCTGCCGACGCGCAGGTCAAGATGGGCGTCGCCGGTCCGATCACCGGCCCCAACGCTTCGTTCGGCGCGCAGCTGACCACCGGCGTCGCGCAAGCCGCCGAGGACTTCAACGCCGCCGGCGGCATCCTCGGCCAGAAAATCGAAATCGAGCAAGGCGACGACGTTTCCGATCCCAAGCAGGGCGTCTCTGTCGCCAACAAGTTCGTCGGCGACGGCGTCAAGTTCGTCGTCGGTCACTTCAACTCCGGCGTGACCATTCCCGCCTCCGAAGTCTATGCCGACAATGGCGTGCTCTTCATCACGCCCTCCGCCACCAACCCCAAGGTCACCGAACGCGGCCTGTGGGACGCCTTCCGCACGTGCGGCCGCGACGACCAGCAAGGCCAACTGTGGGCCGACCTGGCGCTGACCAAACTCAAGGACGCCAAGATCGCCATCGTCCACGACAAGACGCCCTACGGCCAAGGCCTTGCCGAGGCCGCCAAGAAGTTCATGAACGCCGGCGGCAAGAAAGAAGTGCTGTTCGAAGGCGTCAACGTCGGCGAGAAGGATTATTCGGCGATCGTCTCGAAGATCAAGGCTTCGGGCGCCGACTATCTCATGTGGGGCGGGCTGCACACCGAAGGCGGCCTCATCGTGCGCCAGATGCGCGATCAGGGCATGAAGACCATCATGATCTCCGGCGACGGCATCACCGACAACGAGTTCGCCTCGATCGGCGGCCCCGGCGTCGAGGGCACGTTGATGTCGTTCGGCCCCGAGCCGCGCGACAACCCCAACGCCAAGGCGATCGTCGCGGAAATCAAGGCCAAGGGATTCGAGCCGGAGGGCTATACGCTCTATTCCTACGCCGCGATGCAGATCTTCAAGGAAGCGGCCGAGGCGACGAAGTCGCTTGATCCGCACAAGATGGCGGACTACATGCACACCGGCGTCGCGTTCAAGACCGTGCTCGGCGACATCTCCTACGACAAGAAGGGCGACCGCACGACGGTCGATTTCGTCTGGTACGTCTGGAAGAAAGACGCCGACGGCAAGATCACCTATCATCAGCTGTGATCGAAATCGCGGGCCCGCCTCAGGGTTCGCTTAGAGAACACCGGAGCCCGCCGCGCGATCGGCGGGCTCTTTCTTTCTTCGCTTCCGCCAACCGCCGACAGCGAGCGCTCGTCATGGCCTGGCTTGTCTCCCCACTATCGACAGGCCGCCGTTTTCGGCCGCCCCCTATTCACCCCAGCCGACCGAGCGCCGGAAACGTCTCGATCAGCCACTCCGACGCGCTCTGAAAGCCGCCGGTCAAAAAGACCACGCCGGTGAGCACCAGAAGCGCGCCGACCGCTTTCTCGAGCCGGGCGAATTGCCCGCGGAAGCCCCGCGCGAAACCCAAGAACCTTTCCATCGCGACTGCCGCAAGGACGAAGGGAACGCCGAGCCCGAAGGCGTAGGCGGCAAGCAGCAAGGCGCCGCGCGCGACGGTCTCCTGCGCGCCGGCGACGGCGAGGATCGCCGCCAGAATCGGCCCGATGCAGGGCGTCCAGCCAAACGCGAAGGCCACTCCCATGAGGTAGGCGCTCCACAGTCCCGGCGGTTTGGCGATTTCGATCCGCATCTCGCGAAACATCACGCTCAATTTGAAAAGGCCGAGAAAGTGCGCGCCCATCACGACAATGCCGATTCCGGCGACGATCGACAGCGCATGGCTCCATTGCCGCAGCAGCGCGCCGAAGACCGAGGCGGTCGCCCCGAGCGCCACGAAGACGGTGGAGAATCCCGCCACGAACAGCAGCGAGGCGATCACGATGTCGCGGCGCGCGCGCGTCTCCCCTTCGTCGGCCAGCGCCTCCACGGACGTCCCGGCGAGATAGCACAGATACGGCGGGGCGAGCGGCAGGACGCAGGGACTGAGGAAGGACAAGAGTCCGGCGCCGGCGGCGGCTGGCAAGGAGATGTCGGTCATGGCTCCTCTCTTGCCGGCGCTGTCGTCGGCGATCAAGTCACATTCGCATCAGCGGCGACTTCGGCGCTTTCCCGTTAGGCGATCGCGACCACGACGCGGCCGCGCACCAGGCCGGCGAGAATACGCGCGCCGATCTCGAACGTTTTTTCGAACGCCACGGTCTCGGTCATGCGCGCGAGCGCGGCGCGATCGAGGTCGCCCGCCAACCTCGCCCAGGCCTCGAGCCGCAAAGGCATCGGACAATTGACGCTGTCGACGCCGATCAGCTTGACGCCGCGCAAAATGAACGGCGCGACGCTCATCGGCAGGTCCATGCCGCCCGCCAGGCCGCACGCCGCCACGGCGCCGCCGTAGCGCGTCTGCGCCAAGACGTTGGCGAGCGTGTGCGATCCGACGCTGTCGACGCCCGCCGCCCAGCGTTCCCTGGCGAGCGGCTTGCCGGGCTGAGACAGCGACCCGCGCTCGATGATCTCAGCGGCGCCCAACTGCTTGAGATAGTCGGCCTCCGCAGCGCGCCCGGTCGAAGCGAAGACGCTCCAACCGGCCTTGGCGAGCAGCGCGATCGCCACCGAGCCGACGCCGCCCGCCGCGCCGGTGACGACGGCGGGCCCCATCGACGGCGTCATTCCCTGAGCCTCGAGCGCGAGAACGCACAGCATCGCGGTGTAACCGGCGGTGCCGATCGCCATCGCCTCGGCGCGGGTCAGACCCGAGGGCAGCTTGACGAGCCAATCGCCTTTCACCCGCGCCTTTTCGGCAAACCCGCCAAAATGGGTTTCGCTGAGGCCGTAGCCGTTCAGCACGACCTCGTCGCCGGCGCGAAAGCCGGGATGGGCCGAGGCTTCGACGATCCCCGCGAGATCGATGCCGAGGATCATGGGAAAGCGGCGGGGAATCGCCGATTTGCCCGACAACGCCAAGCCGTCCTTGTAGTTGACGGTCGAGTGGGTGACGCGGATCGTCACGTCGCCCTCCATCAACTCCTTTTCGTCCATGTCGACGAAGCGGACGTCCTGTCCCGATTCCGTCTTGTCGGCGCGTATGGCTTTGAACCGCATGTTTACGCCTCCGTCGAAGGGTCAGCGCTTTGGCCGATAGAGGATCAGGATATGCAATTCCTGCCTCGGGGTGAAATCGACGTGGCGAACCTCGAACCGCGTCGGCCCGGTCTTCTTGACGCCGTCGGCGCAAAAGCTCGCCAGCGAATCCGGCGCGCCCTTGTCGACCGTCAGGTGGAAATCGCCGATCGGCCCGGCCCAGTTGGCGCCCGTGCTCAGCACGTAGGCGATGCGCCGCTCGAAGAACGGGCTCCGCACGATCCCCGCCCCGTTGGCCCGCGCCGCCTGCTCCGCGGCGGCGAGAAACGCGCTGTCGACGCAATAGAGCGCCTCGTAACGGCTCAGCTCCTGCGCGTCGATGTCGGGCGAGCCGAGCATCGTGCCGACGGTCTCGCCGACGCTTGGACGGTAGCGGTGCTCGACGGCGACCTCCTTGCCCGCGGGGAACGTCTGCCGCCAGAAGAAGCTCGACTTCAGCGTCCAGTTCGGCGCGAGATGATGCTCCATGCCCTTGCCGACGTCGTAGTCGTTGGGCGTGGCGATGCCGGACTTCACCAATTCGTCCTGTTGGGCGGGCGGCAGGGCGTCCAGCGCCGCCCAGGTCGAATCGCGCTGCGGGGCGAGCGAAATCCCGAGCGCTTGGAGCCGCGCGCTGACGTCGAGGCCGCCGGCGAAGGCCTTCTGCTCGTTCTGCGCCGCGACTTCCCGCCCGTCGACGAAGGTGTGGAAATCGAGGAAGTTCGGCGAATCGGGAACGGGGACGGCGATGTTGGTGTCGGGCCCCTCCCAGGCGATGTCGGGCATCGGAAAGGCGACCGTCGCCGTGACGTCCTGGGCGGAATGATTGAAGAAGCGATAGTGGACGTCGATTTGCTTTTCGGAGACAGCGAGATCCTCGGCGCGCATCTCGATATCGGCCGTCTTGGCCAGCGCCAGCCCGCCGGTGGTCAATTCCGCCGTCGAATCATTGGCGTGGGCGAAGGAAGCGGCGAAGACGGCGACGAGCCCGGCAAGGATCGGAGCGCAAGGGTTTCCCTCGGCGGACGGATTCTCGCGACTCTCGCATGCGCTCCTCCTGCTCGCGATCCTTGAACGCTATTGACGCCGCCTAGCCTCGCTTTCGCCTCCCGGCGCCGCCTCTTCTCGCGCCCCGAACGGCGATTGTACAGGGGCCTGGCCGCCGCCCTCGCATTTCGCAGCGCTCGGCGTGCGCGGGGTGTCGCGCCCGGCCGCCAGTTCGCCCACCCCATTGACCGGACCGCCAACTCTAGACGTCTCGCGCCTGACGCGACACGGCCGATCGCCGAACCGCCGCACGCAACCCTGTCCCATCGACGGCGCGGCGAATTCGGTCGCACTGCGTCTCCTCCGCAATGACAGGAGATGCGCGCCATGAATACGCTTGTCATCATATTTCCCAGGCTCGGTCTGAAGTCGGCCGATCCCAAAGTCCGCCCGTATGCACAGCGGTTCTTCAAAATTGCCACGACCCGTCGGTCCGGCCATAGTCTCCGCCGAACCGACGGTCGGCTGGGGATTTTCGGTCCGATTTCTGCCTATCCAAAGTGTCGATTCGCCAAAGACGAAGGCCGGTTGGGCGAAAACAGTGCAAACGCTTGAAATCCATTCGGTGACAAAGTCGTGCTATCAAGCTCGCGCGCCCGGCAAGATGCAGGCCGGCGAGGTCGTTGTGGTCGCCGTTGTCGTCGCCGTCGCGTCAATCTTCGCCGCAGCAATGCTCGTCGACTATGCCGCGGATCCGGGGGCGCTTTGGCGCGGCCTGGACCATGATCGCAACGGACATTTCAATTACGGGCTCAATCTTGCGCTGGCGCTGCGGAGCTTCGACGCGCCGGCGTTCCTCGATTATCTGCAAGCGGCGCGCGTCTGGCCGCCTGTGCACGGGCTTGCGCTTGCGTGCGTCATGCTCCTCGGCGGCATCGACGTGCGGCTTGCGATCGTGCCCAGCCTCATCGGATGGACATGCACGATCGTGCTCACGTTCCTGATTGCGCGGCGTCTGTTCGCCGATCGACTGAGCGGAAATGTCGCCGGCGCGATCGCCGTCACTTTTGCGCTGGCGAGCCCGGCATTTCGGTTGATCGGCGCCGATGTGATGTTGGAGGGGCTTGGGACGGCGCTTACCGCATTCTGCCTCTACGCCTATCTCCGCGCACGCGCCGATGCCGATGGCGAGACTTGGTGGGCCGTGTTGGCGATCGCGCTCACCGGGCTATTCTTCGAGAAGGCGAACTACTGGGTGCTGACCGCAGCTCCGCTCGCCGTCGCCTTCGTATCGGAAGACCTGCCGGGGCGCCTCGCGCGGACTCGCGCTTGGTGGGCCAAGATCGATTTCGGGGCCGCCGCCGGCGCCGGGCGCCGCGACGGTTTTCTCGTCGCGGCCGCCTTGCTTTTCGTCCTGATCGTTGTCCTCTACGTCCGCGGCCCGACAGCGCTGGACGCATTCGGCCTGCACGTTTCGCTTTATCCGCCGGAAAACCTGGTCACGGCGGTGTGGTGGCTGCTGTTCGTTCGCGCGGCCCTTCTGTGGCGCAAACGCCGCGCGCCGTTCGATGCAGCCATCGGGATCGCCGGCCGCCGGCTCTTCTATTGGCACCTGCTGCCGATCGCGGTCTCGTTCCTGATTCCGAAGCGCCTCTCCGCGTTCCTATGGTACGTCGGCCCGACGCACTACGCGGGAGGCGCATATGCCCCGTTGGCGGCGCTCGGATCGCAGTGGGCGGCTTTCTCCGAAGGCTTTCATGTGGCGCTATGGGCCGCGGCATTGGTGGTTGCGCTGGCCGCGGTCGCCGCGACCCGCCTCAGCCGCCTCGCGCCCGGCGCGCGGGCCGTAGCGATCGTCGCTGTGCTGTCGGCGGTGGCCGTCGTCATGCATCCGCAGCAGCAATGGCGTTTCCAGACCACTTGGCTTTTCTCGGTGTGGGTCCTTGCCGGCGTGGGCGCCGCCGCCATCCTCTCGTTCGTCACCTTGCGGCTGCCCGTGTCGGCCCGCCTCGCTGTGGCGGCGGCGGTCGTCGCCGCGATCGCGGTTGGCGAAAGCCGTTGCCGCTGGACCGACATGGCCTATGCGGCTTCGATTCATCCGCTCCCCGGGCCGAGCGACCTTGATCTGGCGAAGGCCTATCTTCCGTACGTCCACGGCCTGCAAAGCATCGGCTTTCTCACCACCTTTCCGGGGTCGGACTTCTTCTCCTGGACGGTGCGGGAGGATTGCCGCTGTCGGGCGAAGGTGGACGCGCCGTGGCTGACGCCGTTGCAATCCCGCGAACAGTACCGACAAGAAGCGGCTGACTGGCTGGCGCACACGCCGGCGGAGCGTATCGTGCTCATCGACGCTCCGTCGCAGTATTCGATCCCTTCGTTGGGTCTGACTTATGACAACCTGTCCAGCCAGATCGACGCGATCGAGCATGACGGAAGGTTTGAGCGCGCGGCGACCGTGCCGGCGCCGACGCTCGGCGCCACCGTCACCATCTGGCGGAGACGCTCGTAACGGATAAGTCGCTCCTCACCGCTCTCAAGAATGAGCCGCGCCGATTCGGGCAGAAACCAAGACAGCGTTGACGGTGACGGGGGCTTCATGAGAGGGGGCTCGAGACCGAGTATATTGGTTCGGGTTCGGCCCGCGCGGTCGAGCGAATCCTTTCCTCAGGGAGGACGATCATGGCCGAGTTCGCACAATCGATCGAAGCCGAGACGAACCGCCCGGCGCTCGAGGCTTACGGCGCCGCGACGCACGAAGTCCTCAACCAGCCGTTCGAACTCGTCGACGCCAATCTCTTTTCCGGCGACGCCGCGCTGAAGGAGGGGGTCGCGCGCGAAGGGGCGGGCTGGGCGAGCCTCGAGCTCGAAGCGCTCGGCGCCCGGCTCGGCGCCGCCGAGACGCTGGAACTCGGCGCGCTCGCCAATCGCTTTCCGCCCGAACTCGACACGCACGACCGCTACGGCCGCCGCGTCGATCTCGTGCGCTACCATTCCGCCTATCACGCGCTGATGCGCGGCGCGATCGAGATGGGGCTGCATTCCTCGCCCTGGACCGATCCGCGGGAAGGCGCCCATGTCGCGCGCGCGGCGCGATATTACCTGCAGGCTGAAGTCGAGGCCGGCCACGGCTGCCCCGTCACCATGACCTTCGCCGCAACGCCATGCCTGCGCCTCGAACCCGATCTGGCGCGCCAATGGCTGCCGAAAATTCACGCCCGCCTCTACGATCCGCGCAACCTTCCAGTCGACGAAAAAGCGGGCCTGACGATCGGCATGGCGATGACGGAAAAACAGGGCGGCTCGGACGTGCGCGCCAACGCGACGCGCGCCATTCGGATCGGCCGCGACGGCCAAGGCGAGGTCTATGAACTCGTCGGCCACAAGTTCTTCGTCTCGGCGCCGATGTGCGACGCCTTCCTGGTTCTCGCCCAGGCGCCCGGCGGGCTCACCTGCTTCCTCGCGCCGCGCTGGCGTCCCGACCGAACCAAGAACCCGATCGAGATCATTCGGCTCAAGCGCAAGATGGGCAACCTTTCCAACGCCTCGAGCGAGACCGAATGGCGCGGCGCGCTGGCCTGGCGCGTCGGGCCGGAAGGGCGCGGCGTCGCCACGATCATCGAGATGGTGGCTGCGACCCGCTTCGACTGCATGATCGGCTCCTCGGCGCTCATGCGCATGGCCGTCGCCCAGGCGATCGACCATTGCCGCCAGCGCAAGGCCTTCGGCGCGCTGCTCGTCGACCAGCCGGCGATGCAGAACGTGCTCGCCGATCTCGCTCTCGAAGCGGAGGCTGCGCTCGCCCTGACGCTTCGCGTCGCGCGCGCGCTCGACCATCGCGCCGACCCGCACGAGGACGCGCTCGTCCGCCTCGGCGCGCCGCTGGGCAAATACTGGATTTGCAAGCGCGCCCCCGCCCACGCCTACGAGGCGATGGAGTGCATCGGCGGCTCCGGCGCGATGGAGGATTCGCCGATGCCGCGCCTCTACCGCGAAGCGCCGATCAACGCCATCTGGGAAGGCAGCGGCAACGTGCAATGTCTCGACGTGCTGCGCGCCATCCGACGCGCGCCGGCGACGCTCGCGGCCTATTTCGCCGAGGTCGAGAGCGCGCGGGGCGAGAGCCGCGCCCTCGACGCCCACGTGGACGCGCTGAAAGCGGACATGGGCGACCTCTCCGATTTCGAGAGCCGGGCTCGCGACCTCTGCGACCGCCTGGCGCTCGGCCTCATGGCGGCGACGATGGTCAAGGCCGCCCCGCCGGCCCATGCCGACGCCTTTTGCCGCTCGCGGCTCGAGGCCCGCGGCCAGCACAATTGGGGCGCCCTGCCGCGCGGGCTGGACCTTGCGGCAATCGTCAAGCGCGCGGCGCCGCGGTGAGGCCTCGCCGCGGCGCGCCGGCTCGACGGCGCCGCGCTTCAACCGCGCAGGGCGCGCACCGCTCGCAGCAACGAGCGCCCGGAATTGGCGAACGGCGTTTTGCGGGCATAGTCGATCAAGTTGCGCCGGACGTTGCGCGTCAGGCTGAACCAGTTCGACAGGTGGAAGCTGCCGGCGGACAACAGGTTTGCGCCGGTGGCCAGTCGCAATTTGTACGGCTGGGCGCCCGCGCCCAGATCGATCGAACGAATTCCCAGCGCTTCGCAGCCCGCCGCGAGCTTGAGAACGAGAATGTGGCCTGGCGAATAACGGGCAAAATCGACGTCGTAGGCGGGAAACCAATAGTGGAAGGCGCCGCCCGACCGCAGGCCGAAATGGGCGGCGATCAGCCGATCGCCGGCGCGCAAGGTCGAGAGCGTCCCGGCGAATTCCGGCGTCTCGATTCGACGAAGAGCGCGCAGCACGTCGCGCGCCGCGCCGGCGCTGAAGATGTCGAACTTTTGCGTCCGCGCGAACTGAGCCGACTTCCATTGCAGCACCCGTTCGAACGCCTCCTCGTCGCTCTCCTGCGCGGCGAAGCGAACCGGCCCCGCCTCCCGGACCAGGCGCCGCTCGAGGTATTCGATGCGGTCGATCATGTGGGAACCGGCCGCGCGCTTGCGGCGGGCGTAGGCTTCGTAGCCATGGGAGAGGTCGATCTGCGGGCTTTCGAATTGGCGACGCGGGTCGTGGGGGATCAGCGCCTGCGCCGCCGGCAGATGATCGAAATCCCAGCACTCCAAACCGCAGGCGCGCAACAACGTCAAAGGATTGAAGGCGGGATCGAGGGCCTTGTCGAAAACGATCCCGTGATAGTCCGATAGCAGGCCGCCGACCGGGGCCCCGAGTCGGCGCGAAACGCGCTCGAAGGGAAAAAAGGCGAGGGCGCGGCCGCCGTCCTCGACGATCCCCAGTTCGACGTTCGATTTTGTCGCGGCGACGGCGCGCGTGAATTCCGGGTGGAAGAACGCGCTCTCAAAGACCGGCTCGGCTCTTTGCAGCGCGGCCCATTGCCTCGTCAGATCGTCGTCGAGCTCATGGCCGGCGATATGGTGGATTTTCATGCGGCGAATCCGACTCTCGCGCTGCGGGCGGCCGCGCGGCCCGCGTGCGAAATCTCAAAACCGGAAGAAAGAGAAGTTAAGGGATTGCGGTTGATGGTGATTCTCTCGGTATCGTGAAGATTCGGTCAAGCCCGAGGCTTTAGATCGGAATTACGGGCGTCCAGTATGAGTGCACAAGGCTGCTCAACGCAAGGGATCTAACCGCTGCCGATTCGGTGCCGCCGGCGACACTCGTACCTCCGATCGGCCGCCCGCGCTTGGCTGCGCCCTCTTTCTCGATGTGTTGCAAAATGCTGGCCGTCTCTTCAGAAAGACCGAACAGTATCTCGATCTTCGTCCTGTGGTCGGCGATGGGTAAAGGCAGGTCACCGAGCCCGAGAATATTGAGGCGTGAGCCTTATACGCGCCGACGCGGCACAGCAACGCCGCCCTTGCGAAGAATCCCGGCTTCTACACGGAATATGTCGGGCACGTTTATCTTGCCGTTCATTCGCTCCTCTATAACCGCGATATTTACCATCGCCGCAAGAAGGCCACTATTGTTCCTTGCCTCAGGGACTCGGAAAGGCGGAAGGAATCCCCCTTTTTCGGACATCGAAAGAATATTTTCGATCACTCTGGATTCATCCCACAACGTGAATAGGTCTTGCCGCTCTATCGGCACAAATTGACGTCCGAGGGGCCTCAACGCCGAATCGATCCAAGGGTAATCTTCACGCAATTCTTCAAGGCGTGCGCTCGAGGCTCGGCGTACGCCCTCAATTAGGCCGAGGTGATCGACGACGAGGCCAATCGGTTGCGAACCGTGCTCGGCCGCAGTTTTCCAAGCGGTCAGAAATGTTCGTGGGGAGCAATTGCTTGCGGAATCACTCAAGTGCAATGGCACCCATGAGTAGACACGACCGCGCTTAATACTGGCGCCCATGAATTCTCCGGCAATAGCTGCGATGAATTCGGGTTGTTGTTCCGGATTTGTGTCCGTCAAACGCCCTTCGCGAGGCAGACAGGCGCTAAGACCAATGTTCGCGGCAAGCCCCTCGACTTCATTTACGGCATCGGGTTGGCGGAGCAACTCGTATAGTAGCAGGCCGAAAAGTTCTCTTGGTTTCCACGCCATATCGACTCGATCGTTCTTAAGCTTCGAACTATCCGGAAAACGGAATAGGTCCGTGTCAGCGAACAAATCGGGGCGAACAAAAATCTTCGTACGAATTGATCGAAATGACTGCAACCCCAGAGCCAAGATAAGAAGCCCCTGCGCCAGGGCCCGAATACCCTTCCAATCGCGTGCAAGTCGATCAAGCGCGTCAAATACAACGAGTAATGACTTTTTGTCACGTGTTAATTGATCATCGACAGCGGTCAATAATTCGGCATATATCCAAGGCGTTTCGGTAACATCTCGTATCGCACGACCCAGGGGGGGCGCTGGCTCCTTATAGCGATACCGAAACGCGGCCCGATACACAACCGCTCGCCAAAATTGCTCCGGACTATCTCCTTTCTTAAGCCAGCTTTCAACTTCGTCTATAGTCGGCGCAACACGGTCAGTCCTTGTAGAGCCATTGAAGCCAACAACAACATCCGTGCTTGCCAGAAACGGAAGCTTGTATACGTTCGAGATTCGGGCGCGAAGCTCCGGATTGAGTAAGGCGTGCGTCCAGAAACTTTTGCCCATGCCACGATTTCCGACAACCAATTGCCGCCGCAAATCAAGAACCCCGCGGTGGCTATCCGGAAAAAACGCACGGCCAATTTCTATTCTTTCGTTCGGCTCGACACGAGGCGACAATTCGAAACCCGCCATAGCTTTGCGAATCGTCGCGTAATCAATAGAGCGGTCCTTGTTCATGGCTCTTCGGCCTTGGGACGTGGGCCGCGTGCGCTTGCCGCGATAACCGCATCGAGCGCGGTCAGGAACGGCCGAAATGTTTGCTCATAGAACACTTGGGTAAACTGACCGGGAATGCGCATAGGATCGAAAACGGCGAATTTCGGATCAAATGGAATCACGATCGGCCAATGCGGCGCATCGGGATCGTCAATCTCGAACGCGATTTCGTCTAAAAGATTCGCCTCTCCCTCTTCCTTGTCATAAAGGTTGTTGGCAAATAGTTCGTAAAGTTCATCGCGATGACCCTGTGCCAATTCGTCGTCCAACGTCGCCTTCGCATAAACTGCCTTGAGCGCCAAGCGCCATTCGGCATCACTTCCCGACCGCAGGTCGCGCTCCGCCAGCTGCTTAAGCGCCGCAAACAGCACGCGATAGCCTTCGATCGTCTGGCGCTGCGCCGTCCCGAACAATAGCACAGTCGCGCCGAGGCCAAGCAGGGCCGGCGCGGCGACTTCCGATATGCCCGCCCGAGCGTCGATAAGTACGGCATCGTAGCCGCCGCGCGCCTCCAGCCGAGCGATCATCGTGGACATTTTCTCGGCCACCGTAATAGTCCTCCCGTCCGCCGCGATATCCTCGATGAGCGCCCGGGCCAGTTTCGGCAGCACGTTCTCTGGATGCGAAAGCGAGCGGCGCCCTAGGACCGGTGCGACATCGACACGCCCGCCGCCACCAGTTGTCAAAGCGCTGACGCCCACGAAATCGACGATATTCGAGTCGGGCACGCCTCCAATCCCGCTCTCGACCAGAAAATCGAGCACGCCAAATTCGGGCAACCGTTCGCCATCCAGCAAGAACGCCCCGAGGCCGGGCGCTTCGAGGTCTAAATCGACAAGTAGGAGATTGCGATTGCGCCGTGCGAGATCCGCTGCCGCCAATGCGAGAGCCGTCGTGCGGCCCACTCCGCCCTTGAGACTGGCGAAGACGACGCGCGACGGAACGCTGACTTCCTCTCTTGGGGATTCGAGCCAGCCCGCACCGACAATACGCCGATCGATCAGTTGGCAATATACGTCCCCGACTTGACACGGCAAGCGAGTCGGATCGGCGAGCAACGAATCGGCGCCCGGATCATCGGAATACAGGAGGACATCATCGGAACGCGCGTAACATCCCAAGGCCTCAGTCAACGTTCGAACGGCAAATTCTCGCTCGCCGTCAGACTTTGCTGGACGGGGCGCTACAAAGGTCAGACGACCCGAAGCGTCACGCAGTACGACACCGCCGCCGAGCGTCTCGCCTCCAAGCGTCTCGCGCACGGCCCCCACGAGTTGGCTTAGCGAGTCATCGAAATAGACGTTACGCATGGTTCTCACCTTGCATCCATTCGTGCGACCAGCGCCTCAGCGCTCGCCTTCCAGCTCGCGACCCATTCATCCCGAATCTCATGCCCAGGTGCGTATCGCATATCCGTATTCCAATGCTGGAAAAGCCTTGGATCGTCGGCGATCTTACGCAATTCGCCTGCGCGTCGTCCCTGCACTTTCCGAGAGAGCAAAGTCTTGAGGTCTGGAAAATGCGCAAAATATGGGTCAGCGATTCGCTGATCATCCGGCAACCTCGCAATTTGACTGTTGCGCATGATTTGCTTTATCGCGATCTCCCCTGCTAGCCCGAAGAGATAGCCCGCAACAGCCCTACATCCGGGCTGGGCTCCCGGCGACTCGGCAACATGCAGCGTGATAGCGGCCTTGAGGTTTCGCCGCGCCGCAGCGCTCAGATCGATGCTAAACGCCATCAGAAACTGGTCCCCTCCTGCGACTCTTGCCCGCGCCGCCTCACTTCGTCAACGAAGGCCAAAACGCAAGAATGGAATGGGCGTAAGGAAGACTAGGATTGTGCCATCCGCCGTCGGCCGCGACGCGACGTCATTTGACACATCGCCTGCTCTCAACCATTTTCCGCGCGCCGCCCGACCGGCTTGGGCCTTGAGATTGCCAGGGCGCGCGCCCAGATAGCGCTGCTCCCGTAAGGATCATTGCGAATGAAAGTCGTCATCGTCGAGTCGCCGACCAAGGTCAAGACCATCGGCAAGTATCTCGGCAAGGACTATGAAGTTTACGCCTCGTTCGGCCATGTGCGCGACCTCGCCGCCAAGGACGGCTCGGTCGATCCCGAGGCCGATTTCGCCATGCGCTGGGAGATCGACGCCAAGGCCGCCAAGCGGCTCTCCGCCATCGCCGGCGCGGTGAAAGACGCCGAGCGCGTCATTCTGGCGACCGACCCGGACCGCGAAGGCGAGGCCATCTCATGGCATGTCTATGAGATTCTGAAGGGCAAGAAAGTTCTCAAGGACAAGCGCGTCGACCGCGTCGTTTTCAACTCCGTCACCAAGGACGCCGTCGCCGAGGCGATGCGTCACCCGCGCGAGATCGACGAAGCCCTCGTCGACGCCTATCGCGCCCGCCGCGCGCTCGATTATCTCGTCGGCTTCAATCTCTCGCCGGTGCTGTGGCGCAAATTGCCCGGCGCGCGCTCGGCGGGCCGCGTCCAGTCGGTGGCGCTGCGCATCGTCTGCGACCGCGAACTGGAGATCGAGAAGTTCGTTTCGCGCGAATATTGGTCGATCCTCGCTCATTTGAAGACGCACGCCGACGCGCCCTTTGCGGCGCGCCTCGTGGGCACCGACGGCAAGAAGATCGCCCGCCTCGACATCGGCTCGGGCAGGGAGGCCGACGATTTCAAGGCCGCGCTGGAAACGGCCAAGTTCGCGGTCGTCGAGCTCGAGGCGAAGCCGATCAAGCGTCACCCCCATCCGCCCTTCACCACCTCGACGCTGCAGCAGGAGGCTTCGCGCAAGTTCGGCCTCGCGCCGGCGCGCACCATGCAGATCGCTCAGCGCCTCTACGAGGGCGTGGAGATCGGCGAGGGCGCGGTCGGCCTCATCACCTATATGCGCACCGACGGCGTCGATCTCGCGCCCGAGGCGGTGATAAGCGCGCGCAAGGTCATCGCCAAGGATTTCGGCGAGCAATACGTGCCGGGCGCGCCGCGCAAGTACACGGTCAAGGCCAAGAACGCGCAGGAAGCCCACGAAGCGATCCGCCCGACCGACATGACGCTGCGGCCGCGCGACGTTGCGCGCCATCTCGAACCCGAGCAGGCCAAGCTCTATGAACTGATCTGGAACCGCACGCTCGCCTGCCAGATGGAGAGCGCCGAGCTCGAGCGCACCACGGTCGACATTCTCGCCGAGGCGGCCAAGCGCAAGCTCGAGTTCCGCGCCACCGGTCAGGTTGTGCGCTTTCCCGGGTTCCTCGCGCTTTACCAGGAAGGGCGTGATGACGACGAGGATGAGGACTCGGCCCGCCTGCCGCCGATGACGGCGGGGGAAAAGCTGACCCGGGAGCGCATCGAGGCGACCCAGCATTTCACCGAGCCGCCGCCGCGCTACACCGAGGCGACGCTGGTCAAGCGCATGGAGGAGCTCGGCATCGGGCGCCCCTCGACCTACGCCTCGACGCTGGCCGTCCTGCGCGAGCGCGACTACGTCAGGCTCGAGAAGAAGCGGCTGATCCCCGAGGACAAGGGCCGGCTGGTCACCGCCTTTCTCGAGTCGTTCTTCGCCAAATACGTCGGTTACGACTTCACCGCCGATCTCGAGGAGAAGCTCGACAAGGTCTCCAACAGCGAGGTCGATTGGAAGGATCTCTTACGCGACTTCTGGAACGATTTTTCCGACGCGCTTGGCGGCACCAAGGACTTGCGCACCGCGCAGGTGCTCGACAGCCTCAACGAGTTGCTCGGCCCCCATATCTTCCCCGCGCGCGCCGACGGCGGCGATCCGCGCCAATGCCCGTCCTGCGGCAAGGGACAATTGTCGCTGAAGCTCGGCAAGTTCGGCGCCTTCATCGGCTGCTCGAACTATCCGGAATGCAAGTTCACGCGCGTGCTGTCGCCCAACGGGCAGGACGGCGCCGGCGCGAACGGCGAGCGCCCCGGCGTGCGCGCGCTCGGCGTCGATCCGCAATCGGGCGACGAGATCACGCTGCGCAGCGGCCGCTTCGGCGACTACGTGCAGCAAGGCGAGGGCGAGAAACCGAAACGCTGCTCGCTGCCCAAGGGCCTCGCGCCGGACGACGTCACGCTCGAGAAGGCCATTGCGCTGCTGTCGCTGCCGCGGCAGGTGGCTAAGCATCCGGCGAGCGGCGAGCCGATCCTGGCGGGCATCGGCCGCTACGGATCCTACGTGCAGCACGGCAAGACTTACGCCAATCTCGGCAGGGACGACGACGTGCTGGAGATCGGCGCCAATCGCGCCATCGACCTGATCGTCGCCAAGGAAAGCGGCGCCGGCCGAGGACGCTTCGGCGCCGAAGCCGGGCGGGCGCTCGGCGATCATCCCACGCACGGGGGCGCGGTCACGCTCAAGCAGGGCCGCTTCGGCGCCTATGTCAATCACGGCAAGGTCAATGCGACGCTGCCCAAGGGGAGCGACGCCGCGTCGCTGACGTTGGCCGACGCGGTGGCGATGCTCGCGGCCAAGGCGGCGGGCGGAGGAGGAGGCGGGCGCGCGCTCGGCAATCATCCCGACGGCGGCGCGATCGCCGTGCGCGCCGGACGCTTCGGCGCCTATGTCAATTGGGGCAAAGTCAATGCGACGATCCCCAAATCGATCGCGCCCGACGAAATCACGCTCGAGGAAGCGGTCGCGCTGATCGCCGAACGCGAAGGCCGCCCGGCCCGCCCGAGCGCCCGCAAGAGCGTCAAACCCAAGACCGCCAAGCCCAAGGCCGCCAAGCCGAAGAGCAAGGCTCCGGTCGGGAAGGCGGGCGCGGCCAAGGCGACCACGACGCGGGCGCCGAGCGCCAAGACGAAGCCCGCCGCCGTCAAACGCAAGGCCACGGCCGGGCAGACGAAGCCGGACGCCGCCAAAGCCAAGGCGGCGCCCGCGAAGGCGAAACGAAAAGCCTGAGCGCAAGGCCGCGCGAGCGCCGGGAACTGGCGCGTGGCGGTCATCGGGCGTAGGGTGGCCAATGACGGTCGCGCCCTCCGCCGCGTTGGGGTCAAGGGCGAAAGGGGAGGTTTGCGTCATGCCCCATTCCAGCGCCGCGGGAACGCACGCTTCCGCCGAGGTCTTGACCGAGGCCGCCTATAGTCGTTGGGCGCCGGTCTACGATCTCATTTTCGATCTGCCGTTCCATCCCGGCCGGCTGGCGGCGACGCGCGCCGCGCTCGAGGCGGCCGGCAAGGACGGCACGATCCTGGTGGTGGGCGTCGGCACCGGGCTGGAACTGGGACTGATGCCCAGGTCGGCGCGCGTCACCGGCATCGACATCAGCGCGGCGATGCTGAAGATCGCGCGAGAGCGGGTCGCCCGCAAGGCGTTGCGGCACGTGAAGGGCCTCCACGTCATGGACGCGGGCGCCCTCGAGTTTCCCGATGCGCAATTCGACGTGGCGCTGGCGCCCTATGTCATGAGCGTCGTGCCGCATCCGGCCCGCGCGCTGAGCGAGATGTGGCGCGTCGTGCGGCCCGGCGGGCACATGATCGTGATGAATCATTTCGCCGCCGAACGCGGACCGCGCGCTTATATCGAAGCCGCGATGGAGACGTCCTCGGCCTGGCTCGGCTGGCATCCGCAATTCCCATACGCCGCGGTCGGCGACTGGATCGCCGCGCAGTCCGACGCGGAGCTTGTGGAGCGGCGCGAACTGGCGCCGCTTCGGCTCTTCACCCTTCTGCGGGTGCGCAAGGCTGCGCTTCTCTGAGGCCTGCGCCGCCGTGCGCCGGAGACTTCCTGCGCAATCCGGAAAGGAATGGGCGGCGTCGAAGCGGGCAAGAACGGCGCCCCCGCCAACGCATGTCATTCACGAAAGCCGGATCGCGCCGGCGGCGTCGGCATCAGGTCCAAGACAAAAGTCGTGATTCGGGTGTAAGAGGGACGCCATCGCGCCGATGTGGACGAGGCCGACGCGGCGCGATATTCATGATGGGGCAAGGTCGCGGCGCATCGCAAGGCGGCGACCGTCTTTGATCGCGTTGTCGACATAGCCGGAGCGCCTATCGCACGCGGGCGCTAGGCGACCACGGAGAGTTCGACCCGTTTCGACGCTCGGCGAAGCGCCGGCTCGCCTCGCTCCTATCGACGGCCTGAGGCGTCGGGCCGGCTCAATCGACGCTTAGCGCGCGTCCTGCTGCAATCCGGGATCCCTGCGATGCGACGCTTCCAACTCTACCTCATCAAACCGTCGCATTACGACGACGACGGATACGTCATTCGGTGGTGGCGTTCGATCATACCCTCGAATTCGCTCGCCGCCGTGTACGGCGTCGCCGCCGATTGCGCCGAGCGCCAGGTTCTTGGGCCGGACGTCGCCATCGAGATCGAAGCGATCGACGAGATGAATACGCGCATCGATATCGCGGCGATCTCGGCGCGCTTTCGCCGCCACGACAATTTCGGCCTCGTGGCGCTTGTCGGCGTCCAGTCGAACCAATATCCGAGAGCACTGGACATCGCGCGACCGCTCGCGGCTGCGGGGATTCCCATCGCGATCGGCGGGTTCCACGTGTCGGGCTGCCTGGCGATGTTGGACGGTCGGGCGGTCGAACTCGACGCGTGCCGGGAATTGGGGCTGGCGATTTTCGCCGGCGAATGCGAGGGCCGCTTCGACCAGGTATTGAAAGACGCAGCCTACGGCCGGCTCGCTCCCGTTTACGACTACATGCAGGATCTTCCCGGCATGGAGGGGACGCCGCCGCCATTCCTTCCCAAACCCTACGTCGAACGTACGGTCGGCCGGAGCACGAGCTTCGACGCCGGCCGCGGCTGCCCCTACCAATGCTCGTTCTGCACGATCATCAACGTCCAGGGCCGCAAATCGCGCTACCGCTCCGCCGACGACATCGAGCGCCTCGTTCGCCTCAATTGGGCCGAGGGCCTTCACAAGTTCTTCATCACCGACGACAATTTCGCCCGCAACCGGAATTGGGAAGCCATACTCGATCGTCTGATCCGCTTGCGGGAGGAAGACGGCATCCCGCTCGGCCTGATGATCCAGGTCGATACGCTCTGCCACAAGATTCCGAATTTCGTAAAGAAATCGAAGAGGGCCGGCGTCACCCGGGTCTTCATTGGCCTGGAAAACATCAATCCCGACAATCTCGCCGCGGCGAACAAGCGCCAGAACAAGATCACCGAATACCGCAAGATGCTGCTCGCCTGGAAGGCGGAAGGGATCATGACGATCGCCGGATATATTCTGGGATTCCCAGCCGACACTCCGGAATCGATTCGTCGGGATATCAAGATCATTCAAAGAGAGCTGCCGCTCGACATGATCGAGTTTTTTGTTCTCACTCCGCTGCCGGGCTCCGAAGATCACCAGGCGCTGTGGCGACAGGGCGTCCCGATGGAGCCCGATCTCAACAAGTATGAGTTGGAGCACGTCTGCGCCGCGCACCCCAGGATGACGAAGGCGGAATGGGAGGCGATCTATCGCGAGGCCTGGTCGCTCTACTATACGCCGGAGCATATGAAGACGCTTCTGCGCCGCGCCGTGGCGACCGGCTTTCCCGTGCGCAGCCTGGCGGGCGTCCTGGTTCAGTTTTCGATGGCGACTCGACTCGAAAACCTGCACCCGCTGCAAATCGGCATCCTTCGCCTCAAACATCCCACGGAACGCCGTCCGGAACTGCCGCGGGAAAGCGCGTGGATATTCTGGCCGCGTTTCGCCTGGCAGACGGTCGCCAAGGTCGCCTTTGTCGCCCAATTGATCGTGCGACTGACGCTGTGGAGCCGGGCGATCGTCCGCAATCCCGGCGCTGGCGCCTACATGGATGAGGCGCTGACGCCTGTGGGCGAGGATGACGACGCGACGCTCGATCTCATGACCAAGACGACCGGCGCCCGTGCGGCGGTGGCGCATTTCAGAAGAGTTGCGGCGTTGACCGGCGCCGCGAGCGAGTCCGGGTGAGCGGGTTTGGCGATCGCGTCGTCCGGCCGCCGCTTCGCCGGCGTGGCGGCGCGCCCGTTCACACCCTCACCGGCATGATTTCCGCCGACAGTCGCACTTCGTCGCCGAGGCCATAGGCGTAGTAGGTCGGCCGCGAAACGATGCGCAAGAAGACGAACAAGCGGAACCGCAGACGCGTGAGCAGGTTCATGCGCTTGGCCGGCAGCAGGTTTTCGTGCGCGACGTGGATGATCCACTGCGCCGGATCGGGCGGCAGGTCGATCTCTCGGTGGCGCGCCATGTCCTCGAGAAAGCGCTCGACGTTCGGCTCCTCCATGAAGCCGAAGCGAAGCTCGACGCCGATGATGCTGCCCTTGGCGGGGTCGCGATCGAACACGGTGACGCGATAGCGATTGTCCCTGATGTAGGGGACCTTGGGGTGGGTCACTTCGACGAAGATGATGTTGCGCGGCAGGGCGCCGCTTCGCTCCAACAACAGCGGAACAAGGGCGGGCGCGCGATCGCCGGGACGACGCAACGGAACCGAGCGCCATCGAGCAGCGCGTTGCGCTCGAGAACAAAGGCCGCGTTGCGATGGAAGGCGATCAGTTCCGCCATCGTCATGGTCGATTTCGCGGCGTAGGCGGCGAAGGTCGCCTTGCGGCCCCAGCGCCACGTCGCCATGATCGCAAAGACCGCCGCGCCGACCGAGAGCGGCACGAACCCGCCTTCGAGGAACTTGAGCGAGCTGGCGACCAGGAAGGCCGCGTTGAGCGCCGTCAACGGCCCCCAGACCAGCGCCGTGCGCGTCCGGCTCCAGCGCCAGTAGCGCCGAGCGATCGCGAACATCGCCAGCGAGGTGATCAGCATGACGCCCGCCACCGCCAAGCCGTAGGCCGCCGCCAGCGCCGTGGCCGAGCCGAACCCGAGGACCAGCGCGACGCAGCCGAGGAACAACGCCCAGTTGACGAAGGGAATGTAGATCTGCCCGGCGTGGGCAAGATGGGTGTGCAGGATGGCGATGCGCGGCAGCAAGCCGATCCCGATCGCCTGCGAGGTCAGCGAGAAGGCGCCGGAAATCAACGCCTGCGACGCGATCACGGTCGCCGCTGTCGCCAGCAACACCAGCGGGTAGAGCAGCGGCGCCGGGGCCATGGAATAGAAGAGCTTGCCGTCCTCGACCGGCGCGCCGCTGAGCATATAGGCGCCCTGCCCGAGGTAATTGGCGAGCAGCGCGGGAAAGACCACGGAAAACCAGCTGATCCGGATCGGCCGCGCGCCGAAGTGGCCGAGGTCGGCGTACATCGCTTCGCCGCCGGTGACGACCAGCATCATCGCGCCGAGGATGAGCAGCGCTTCGCGAAACCCCGCGTGCGCGAGGAACGCCAATCCGAAGATGGGATTGAACGCCCAAAGGATTTGCGGCGCGCGCGCGATCTGCGCCACGCCAAGCGCGGCGATGACCAGAAACCACACGATCAGAATCGGTCCGAAGAAGAAGCCGATGCGCGAGGCGCCCTTGAACTGGATGGCGAACAGGCCGGCCAGCAGCGCCAGCGTGATCGGGATGACGTAAGGCGCAAGGGCGGGCGTGGCGACCTCGAGCCCTTCGACCGCCGAGAGCACGCTGATGGCGGGCGTGATCATGCCGTCGCCGAACAGCAGGCCCGCCCCGAGCATCAGCGACCACAGCAGGACGCGCGCGCCATGCCGCTTATATTTGTGCAGCAGGCCGTAGAGCGCGAAGACGCCGCCCTCGCCGTCGTTTTCTGCGTTGAGAACCAGCGCCGCATATTTGACCGAGACGATCAGGGTGATCGTCCAGATCGCCAGGGAGATCGAGCCGAGCACATTGGCGGGCGTCGGCGCCACGGCGGCCGGCCCGGAGAAAATCTGGTCGACCGCATAGAGCGGCGAAGTGCCGATGTCGCCGTAAACGACCCCGAGCGCGCCGATCGACAACGCCGCGAGCCCGCCGCGCGGCCCGCGCGAGGCGCGCTCCTCCGCCTGGGCCGCCAGGGAGGCGGGTGCGGCGGCTCGGCGAGGCCCGGTCGCGTCCGTCATCGTCGAACTCCCCGCAAGCGCACCCGCGATCCTCCCCTTGGCGCCCGATTCGACGCGAAGGCTCGCGCCTTGGTGACCTAGACGCACGACCCGCGTCAATGCGGCGGATCAACCGGGTTGGCGATCGCCGTCAAGAAAGCGCCCGATCAGTTTTCCGACTTTGTCCGCAACCCCTTCGCGCTGTGAAAGCGGGCGCTCACGCCGCTCCCGCGCCGTGAGACCCGCGGGGCGATCAACCCTTTTCGCGACCCCGGCTGGCTTGCCGGGCCTGTCGATTTTTGCGGTGCGTCAAGGCAAATTGCCAAGCCGCGTGTAAGCAAAAACGGATGTGGCGCCTCAATGGGGGCGGGCAATGCGTCATGGACGCCGCAAGGCGTGGCCGACGCGCGATGGCGGCGATTTCAAAGTTTTCGCCGTTCTTCTGGGTCTTCTGCCGCTCACGGCCGGCAACGTCGACGCGGCTGAATCCGCTTGGCGGACGTGGCGGGCCGGGGCGTTATCCTTCGACGCGCCGTCGGCGATGAACCCGGAACTGCCCGTTCAGTCACGGGTGACGCCGTTCGATCTCAAGAATCCAAACTGGTCGCTGCGCATTGTCGATTTGCAGCAAGACCCCCGCGCTGTCGCGGTCAATTTCGAATGGTCCGCCAACGTTTACGTCGGCCCCTCGGGCGCCGCCGAGCTGGGGCGCTCGACCACGACGCTCGCCGGCCGGCCGGCCGCCCGGCTCGATTGGCGCGACGACGATGTGAAGTGGCGCGGCTTCGACGTCATCGCCGGCAATTTGAGCGGCGGCGGGGCGCTGCTCAAATTCACCTGCCATTCGCCGCTTGAAAACTGGGCCGCCGTTCAGCCGACGTGCGAACGCATCCTCGCCAGCGTCAAGATTGCGGGCGTCGCCGCCGCCAATTCGCCGCCGCCTCCTCCACCTCCACCTCCACCTCCACCTCCACCTCCACCTCCACCTCCACCTCCACCTCCACCTCCACCGCCGCCGCCGCCTCCCCCGCCGCCAGCGAAAACCGTGTGGTCGCCGCCGCCGCCGCACGAATCGCTATTTTCCGGCGGGCTCGATGCGCGCTGGGAGACGCTTGCGGCGATGGGAGGGGATTTCGCCAATTTCGCCCGCATCGACCAGGGCGCGCTCGTCGTCGACGCGCCCGCGGGCCATTCCTGGGGCCACACCGGGCTAATGAGCGCGTCCTTCGCCAGCGTCTTCCTCGATGACTTCGGCGCGGGCGCTCGGCAGACTTTCACCTTTCGCTTCGACCCGGCGCGCACGCATGGGTTCGTGATCGCGATCGTCGGCGACCGCGACTGGTGCGTACGTGGCGGCCAGCCGCCGGGCGTCGGCTTCGTATTTGCCCCCAAGGAGCAGGGAAGCGGGTCGACCGCGCGCTGGATCGACGTGGCGTCGGCGGGCGAGACGCGCGCGCAGGCCGAAATCCCCGCCGCCGGCGCGCAAGAGGTCGACATCGTCCTGACCCCGGGCAAGGCGTGGGCGAGCGTCGACGGCGTCAAGCTGGCCGAAGGAGCGGTCAAGGGGGTGGAGAACCTGACCGGCTATGCGATCTGCGTGTTCTCGCAGGGGCGCGCGGCCGACCAGCCGGGATCCTTCGCTCTGCGCGAGATCGTCGTCGACCGCGCCCCGAGCCCGTCCGAAAAGGAGCCGAGACCCGCGCCGGGCGTCGCCCCGCTTCCGCTGGTCGCGCTGCTCGGCGCGAAGAGCGCAGTCGCATGGGAGACGACCGGCCTCAACGGCGGCGATTTCGCCAAATTCGGCAAGCTGACGGACGGCGGATTGGTCGTCTCCGTGCCGGCCGGCGACGGCTGGCGCAACACCGGCGTTCTCTCGAAGACGCCCGTTCTCGTCTTCGACCCGTTCGCCGCCGAGGCGCCGTATCGATTGCGTTTCAAATTCGATCCGCGTCCACCCTCGGATTTCGTCATCCAATTGATGAGCCCGAGAACTTGGGATTGGCATTATCAGATGGCGGTGGTCGGGGTGAACCGGCGCGACGGCAGGTCGGCCGATTTGTACCTGCGCTATTGCCCTGGCGCCGACATCCGCAGGCCGATGCCCGCGCAGTGGAACGGCGACTTCGAAATCGTGTTGCATCAGGGCTGGTTCACCGCGGGGATTCCCGGCGCCTATGCGGTCCGTTGCAACTCCGGATCGCTCGGCGACGGACTGCAATTGTTCGCCGGCGTCGTTTCGGCGCCGGAAAAGCAAGGCCAACCGGCGGCGTTCTCCCTACAGAGCGTGACGATGCAACGCATCGCGCCGGACGGCATGACCGCCGCGATGCGCTGGAAATACATCCCGAACAAGGATTTCGATCCCTCGACTTTCACCAAGGAATTGCTGGAGGACGTCGACGGCGCCGCGATCGGACCGACGAAATAGCAGGGCGGCGCGTCCCCGCTTCGACCGCGACGAGGGAGGCGCGGACGGCGTTGGGAGGGCGATGCGGTCTTGGTCAGCGCCAAGGAGCGCAGCGCCGGAAAGGATTGCCCATGGAGATGAAGTTGGAAAGCTCGGGCCTGCGCCGGTTCCTCTGCGCCTCGGCCATCGCGATGGCGGCGACGCTGTTCGCGTCGACGCCGAGCGCCGCCGACTGGGCCAGCGCGGTCAAGGCGGCGGCGATCAAGTACGGGGACGAAAAGAAGAACGAGGTGATCAAAGAGAAATCCGAGGAGGCGGTGAAGGCGCTCTACGCGAAGCTCTACAAGTCGGGCGCGGACCGCACGCTCTTGCGCATTTACGCCGACGTCGCGGTCTCGACGCCGGAACTCGAAAAGCTCGCCGAGGAATTCGCGG